>JBEKYD010000004.1:0-75393 GCA_049511335.1 Bryobacteraceae bacterium
GAAGACGCTGGGGCTGGAGCACCTCCGTATTACCCCGCGTGGGTAATACGCAGGCCAACTCGTAACCCGCTAAGGAAACAATTACTTACGCCTTTGTTCCGGCCCTTCTCAGTAAACTCCCGTTAGGGGTGGGCTTCCGGAAATAACTTCGTCCGGTGAAAATGCCGGCCTTGTGCATTTTTGTGCACGCTGCCCGTTCAGCCCGCTGCATGTTAGGAACCTGCCCCGACCGCCTGCCCTGAACATCTGTCCCGCCTTCACGGAACCGGCCAGACCCCTGCCCGGTACCACTGTAGCGGGTACACATTGAGTTTTCGGGGTAGACGCCGGTGGCAGCTATGGCTTTCACAGCGGAATGACGTTCATTTTCAAGAACATCGAGGCGCTCGAAGTTTTTCTCTATCCGGCGTGACCGAGGAAGGGGCGACCTGCCGGGAAAGCCGAGAGAACTTTACTCTCGGCTCAGCAGGCTGACAGCCGGTACCACGAGTTTGGTGCCGGGCGGGGCAGCCTGAGAACCTGTCGCAACGAGCGATTCCCAAGGATCCCGATCTCGACGGGGCCATCCAAATCCCCAAATCAAGTTCAGCACAACAAGACCGCGTACCTACAATTCGCCATATAATGGCGTGCATGATCGTACGCACTTTCCTTATTGGGCTCGCGGCCGCAACTTTTCTGCTGGCGGCCGATCCAACTGGTACCTGGAACGGCGACCAGCCGGGTCCTAACGGCAATACCTATAACATCACTTTCAAGTTGAAAGCCGACGGCGGAAAGCTCACTGGCACGATGGGCGGCGACCAGTTCGAGCAGCCGATCCAGAACGGCGAGATTCACGGCGACGACATTTCTTTTACAGTTCACCTGGATTTCGGGGATGGCATAGATTTGAAGTACACCGGGAAGGTGGCGGCGGATAAGATCGACTTCAAGGTGCAGCGCAGCGGCGACGATACAGCACAGCCGTTCGTCGCAAAGAAAACCTAGCAGCATACGGACCGCGATTCGCGAACCAAGCGCCCCGATGAGTCGGGGCGCGGCAGACTAAGAGTCCGCGCCACACAATTAGGAGGCGCGGTCCGCGGCCATGGCTTTACGGATGGTGCGCTCCAGGGCTTTCAACGCCTGGGGGCGCGGGAAGCTGGCGCGGCTGGCTAATCGAATGGTGCGCGAGGCACTGCCGGCCAACGGGCGGGAGTACGACCGGTTGCCGGCCCAGCTCTCCGGCGGCCAGGCGGGGGATGAGCGTGGTTCCGTAGCCGGCTGCCACCAGGTTCACCAGCGTATGCAGGCTGGCGGCCTGGAGAGAGCTACGCTGCGCGTCGTTGCGGCCGCAAGCCGCCAGGGTTTGCGCGGAAAGACAATGTCCGTCCGCCAGCACCAGCAGGTCGCCGGCCAGGTCCTCCTCTTTCACGACGTGGGCTCGAGCCAGCCGGTGTTTGGGCGGCAGGGCGGCAAGGAACGGCTCCACGAATAAAGGGATGGCGCTCAAATCCGCGTACGGAACGTCGGTGGCGATCAGGGCCGCGTCCAGGCGCTGGTTGCGCAGCAGCTCCAGCAGCGATACGGTCACGTCTTCCCACAGCTCGATGACCATGCCCGGATGCGCCTCTCGCAGCGGCTCGAGGATTCTGGGCATCAGGTACGGCGCCAGCGTCGGAATCACACCCAGCTTGAGCGGGCCCACCAGCGGATCGCGCGACGCCCTGGCCACGCCTTCGACCAAGCTCGCCTCCTCCAGCGCTCTGCGAGCGTGTTCCAGGACTTTTTCGCCCACCGCGGTCAGCGCCACGCGTTTGTTGGTCCGCTCCAGAAGGGTTACACCCAGGTGTTTCTCCAGTTTTTGGAGCTGCCCGCTCAAAGTGGGCTGGCTGACGCTGCACGCCCGGGCGGCGCGGCCAAAATGGCGAAGATCGGCCACGGCGACAAAATAACGGAGTTCCTGCAGATTCACGGCGTAGACCCTCCAGCTAACCCATCATAGGCAGTGCGTATCGTAATAGTCAAAACAATCGATTTGGCAAATCACCCTGCTCGCGATTAACCTGAGAGGGTACAGACCCAACAATTCAAAGAAGGAGTATGCCTAAATGAGTGAACGCCAGACTACGACCGCAGGGGCGCCCGTCGCCGACAACCAGAACACGCTAACGGCCGGGCCGCGTGGCCCGGTACTGCTCGAGGACTATCAGCTACTCGAGAAGCTGGCTCATCAGAACCGCGAACGGATCCCGGAGCGCACGGTTCACGCCAAAGGCTGGGGGGCTTTCGGCGCCCTCACCATCACCCACGACATCACCAAATACACCTGCGCCAAGGTGTTCAGCGCCATCGGCAAGAAGACCGACATGGTGATTCGGTTTTCCACGGTGGCGGGCGAACTGGGAGCGGCCGACGCCGAGCGCGACGTGCGCGGCTTCGCCATGAAGTATTACACCGAGGATGGCAACTGGGACCTGGTGGGCAACAACACCCCGGTGTTCTTCATCCGCGACCCGCTCAAGTTCCCCGATTTCATCCACACTCAGAAGCGCCATCCGCAGACCAACCTGCGCAGCCCAACGGCGATGTGGGATTTCTGGTCTCTGAGTCCGGAAAGCCTTCACCAGGTGACCATTCTGATGTCCGACCGCGGCCTGCCGGCGACGCTCCGCAACATGAACGGCTACGGCAGCCATACCTACAGCTTGCTCAACGCCGCCGGCGAGCGCTTCTGGGTGAAATTCCATTTCAAGACCCAGCAGGGGCATCGCCATCTGACCAATGCCGAGGGCGCGGAGCTAGTCGGAAGGACTCGCGAGAGCCACGGTGAGGACCTGCGCAACGCCATCCAGCGGGGCGAGTTCCCGCGCTGGAAAATGCAGGTCCAAATTGTGACGGAAGCCGAAGCGGAAAAAATGCCCTTCAATCCGTTCGACCTGACCAAGGTTTGGCCGCACGGGGATTACCCGGTTCAAGACGTTGGAATTCTGGAGCTGAACCGGAATCCGGAGAATTACTTCATGGATATCGAACAGGCGGCTTTCAGCCCGTCCAACATCGTTCACGGCATCGGCTTCAGCCCCGACAAAGTGTTGCAGGCGCGGATTTTCTCTTACGCCGATGCGCACCGCTACCGCTTGGGCACGAACTATGAGGCGCTGCCGGTGAACGTACCCAAATGCCCGGTGCACAATTACCACAAGGATGGTTCCATGCGCTTCTTCGGCAACGGCTCGAACCCCGATGCCTATTACGAGCCCAATAGCTTCGACGGTCCGAAGCAGGATGCGAGCGTGGCCGAGCCGCCGCTGCATATTTCCGGCGACGCCGCCCACTACAATCACCACGAGGGAAATGACGATGTCACCCAGCCCGGGAACCTGTTCCGGCTCTTCGATGCCGGTCAGAAGGCGCGGCTATTCAGCAACATTGCCGATTCGATGCAAGGCGTGCCGGAGGCAATCGTGGAACGCCAGTTAGAGCTGTTCCGCCGCGCCGATCCGGCGTGGGCCGCGGGCGTGCGCGCCGCGCTGGAAGCCAAGGCCGGCGCCGCTCTGGCAGCCCGCTAACCCAGCCGCGGCCAAACTCAAATTCGAGCCACCGATGAACGCCGATGAACACCGATAAATTCTTTGATTTCTTCATCTGTGTTTATCGGTGTTCATCGGTGGCTATATTTTTCAGGGTTTCCAAGGGAGCGGCTTTTGCCGGAAGCTGGAGCCGTTGATGGACTGCATCTCTCTCGGAATTTTCCGAAACGCTAATGTATAATCTAAATAGGTCCTACATGAAGTTTCCTGCACTTTTTCGTTCCTTTTGCCGGCTTTTCCTCCACACGCAAATGCTGCCGCTGCTCGAAAGCGGGGAGGAGACGCTGGTCGGGGGCCAAGCCGTCATGGAAGGGGTCATGATGCGGGCGCCCCACAGCTATTGCGTGGCGGTGCGGAAATCGAGCGGCGAATTGGCTACCGATACGCAGGCACTGGCGCGCCTTTCCGAGCGCTATCCCATTTTCAAGCTGCCTATTTTGCGCGGCGTGGGAACGCTCTGCCAGGCGATGGTGCTGGGTTTTCGCGCGCTGCGTTTTTCCACCGATGTGGCGATACAGGAAATCAGTCCGGCTCCGGCCGGCAAAGAACGGAAAGAGATGCCCGGGTGGGCGGTTGCCGGCAACCTGATCTTCTCGGTGGCATTTCTGATCTTCCTCTATAAGTTCGTTCCGCTGTTTCTGGTGACGAAGCTCGAAAAAGTTTATCCGGCGCTAAGCGGGCGCATCGCTTTCAATTCCGTCGACGGTTTGATTCGCATTGCGATTCTGCTCGGCTTCATGTTCGCCATCTCGCGCACCAAGGACATCCGGCGGGTATTCCAGTATCACGGCGCGGAGCACAAAGTGGTGTTCAATTTCGAGGCCGGCGAAGAGGTTACGGTAGCCAATGCGCAGCGCTACAGCACCTTCCATCCGCGCTGCGGAACCAGCTTTCTGCTGGTTCTGATGTTTTTGGCGATCCCGGTTTACACCCTGATTCCGTTCGATGGTTTCGTGGCCAAGCTGGTCTGCCGCGTGGCGCTGCTGCCCTTCGTGATCGGCTTGAGCTACGAGCTGATCCGGTTCGCCGCCAAGCGCCCGGGCTCGCTGCTGGCCCTTATCACCGCCCCCGGGCTGTGGCTGCAGCGCATCACCACCAAGCCCCCTTCGGACGATCAAGCCGCCGTGGCCATCCATGCGCTCCAGGGCGCCATGGATCTGGAGAAATCGCAAGGCGGCGAGTTGGTCATCGCGTAGGATACTCATCAGTTATCAGTCTTCAGTTGTCAGTAAAACCTTTGCTGTTAAACTGGTCCTATCATCCTCCATGCAATTTGCCGCTAAACTCGAACAGCTCGAAAAGCGCTACGAAGAGCTCACCGAACAGATGGCCGACCCTGCCGTGATCGGCGATGCCGATCAGTATCGCAAAGTGACCAAGACGCAGAGCGAGCTTGCCGAGATCGTTTCCAAGTATCGCGAGTGGAAGAAGGTGGACGACGGTCTGTCGCAAGCGCGCGGCATGCTGGAGGACAACGACCCGGAACTGCAGGCCATGGCGGAGGAAGAGCTGGGCCGCCTGGAGCCAGAGCGCGAGCGCATCGAAGGCGAACTGAAGGTCTTGCTGCTGCCCAAGGACCCCAACGACGAGAAGAACGTGGTGCTCGAAATCCGCGCCGGCACGGGCGGCGACGAGGCAACGCTGTTCGCCGCCGAGATCTTCCGCATGTACTCCCGCTACGCCGAGACCCAGAACTGGAAGATGGAGATCACTTCGGCCAGCGAGTCGGCGGTGGGCGGGTTGAAGGAAGTCATCGCGCTGGTGAGCGGCCACAATGTGTTCAGCAAGCTGAAGTACGAAAGTGGCGTCCACCGCGTGCAGCGGGTCCCGGTGACCGAACAGCAGGGGCGAGTGCACACGTCGGCGATCACGGTGGCGGTTCTGCCGGAAGCCGACGAGGTGGAAATCAAGATCGACCCCAAGGACATTCGCATCGACACGTTCTGCTCCTCGGGGCCGGGCGGCCAATCGGTCAACACGACTTATTCGGCGGTGCGCATCACCCATCTGCCCACCGGGCTGGTGGTCTCGTGCCAGGACGAAAAATCGCAGATCAAGAACCGCTCCAAGGCGGAGCGGGTGCTGCGTTCGCGGTTGTATGAAATCGAGCTCGAAAAGCAGCAGGCGGCGCTCGGCGCCGAACGCCGCAGCATGGTGGGCTCGGGCGACCGGAGCGAGAAAATCCGCACCTACAACTTCCCGCAGAACCGCGTCACCGATCACCGCATCGGCCTGACGCTCCATCAGCTCGACTTCGTAATGGAGGGAAAGCTCGACCAGATCATCGATGCGCTGACCACTTTTTATCAGACCGAAAAGCTGAAGCATCAGGGCGACCAGGCGGCGTAAGCGTGGCGTCGCGCTCGGTTGCAGGACCGGCACAGCCCCAACAAAACACTTCATCTGGGCAGACCACAAAAAACGATGGTCTGCCCCACGGCGGATCCCGATGACCATCCAAACGGCCCTCCTGCAAGGCACCGAACTGTTGGAGGGCGCCGGTGTCGCCGTGGCGCGGCTCACCGCCGAAGTATTGCTGGGGCACGCGCTCCATCGCGAGCGGGTCTATCTCTACGCCCATCCCGAACACGAGTTGGCTGAAGTGGAGTGGCTGCACTATGGCCGTTATTTGCACGAGCGCATGGGAGGCAAGCCGACCCAGTACATCACCAAGCGGCAGGAATTCTACGGCCGCGAATTTCGGGTTACGCCGGACGTGCTGATTCCCAGGCCGGAGACCGAACACGTCGTCGAAGTTGCGCTGGCGCTCGGGCGCGGAGCGAAGACCGTTCTCGACGTCGGCGCCGGCTCCGGCGCGATTGCCGCCACGTTGGCTTTGGAAACGGGCGCAGCTACCATAGCGGCCGACGTTTCGCCCGCCGCCGCCGCGGTGGCACGCGACAACGCGCTTCGTCTTGGGGCTCGCGTTGAGGTGGTCGTCTGCGACGTGATGGAGGCCATCGCTTCCGCATCCATCGGCTTGATTGTTTCCAACCCGCCTTACGTCCCGCTCGGCCAGCGCGAGGGATTGCAGCGCGAAATCCGCGATTGGGAGCCGGCGGTGGCGCTCTACGGCGGCGAGACCGGCTTCGACATTTACCGGCGCATTGTGGCTGACGCTCCGCGAGTGCTCGAGCCCAGCGGATGGCTCGTCATGGAACTGGGCTTCGGATGTCGCGAGCGGGTGGCCGAAATGCTGGCCGGCTGGCGCGATGTGCGCATCGAGCCGGACCTGGCGGGCATCCCGCGGGTGATTGCGGCGCGCACGGTGTAATCCGTGGGCCAGGAGGCCTGTCCCACTCGGCTAAGATAAGTAGATATCGCAACGGAGGATCATGGGAGTCGGGATTCGCCTGGAAAATCTGCGCAAGGTCTACGACACGCCGCCGCCATCGCAGGCGCGGGGCGCGGCCTTTTCGTTCGCGGCGCGCCGCGGCGGACCGAAGGAGAAGAAGAAGTTCGAGGTGGTTGCACTGGACGGCATTTCGCTCGAGATCGGCGCGGGAGGGATGTTCGGCCTGCTCGGTCCCAACGGCGCCGGCAAATCCACTACCATCGGCGTTCTCACCACGCGGACCCGCCCCACCAGCGGGAGCGCGTTCGTGGGTAAGTACAACGTCTGGACCCAGCAGGTGGAGGCGAAACGATTGATCGGCGTTGTCCAGCAGCGCCCGAACCTCGACTTCTCCCTCACCGCGCGCGAGATCCTGCTTTTTCACGGCAGGTATTTCTGCGTGCCGGACCGGGAGAATCAGCGCCGCGCCGCGGAGCTGCTGGAGAAATTCAAGCTCACCGACCGCGCCGACCAGCCGCTGCTGGGCTTTTCCGGCGGCATGATGCAGCGCGTCTCCATCGCCCGCGCCATGATGCACGACCCGCAGGTTTTGTTTCTCGACGAGCCCTCGGCCGGCCTCGACCCGCAAGCTCGCCTGCTGCTGTGGGAAATTACCCGCGAATACAACCGCCAGGGCAAAACCATCGTTCTCACCACGCATTACATGGAGGAGGCGGACACGCTCTGCGACCGGGTGGCCATCATCGATCACGGGCGCTTGATCGCTCAGGGCTCGCCCGCCGAGCTCAAGCAAGCCATCCCCGGCGGCTACCTGCTGCGCCTGCGGTTCGATCGCGTTCCCGAAGAGATGATCGACGCCTTGCGCGCCATGCCGGGCGTGACGGAGGTGCGCGCCAAAGACGGCACGGCCGAGCTCTACGCCGATCGCGGCGGCCCGCTGATTCCGGCCATTGTGAATACCGTGCAAGCGGCCGGCGTGGAGCTGCACGACGTCCATATCGCCGAGCCGAGCCTCGAAACCCTGTTTCTGCACCACACCGGAAGGAGTTTGCGCGATTGAACTGGAGAACCTTTTACGCCTTGCTGAGCCGCGACGGGCATGTCGCCCGCAAGAACCTGTTGATGACCCTGGTGCAGAATCTGCTGCAACCGTTGCTGCTGACGTTCGTTTTCGGGCGCGTGCTCACCGCTGGCGGCATGATGAACGCCGGATTTAAGGCCGTGCTGCTGCCGGGCGTGATGGCCATCAGCATGGTGATTTCGGGAGTTCAGGCCGTGGCCATGCCGCTCATCACCGAATTTCAGTTTTCGCGGGAAATCGAAGACCGCCTGCTGGCGCCCATTGAGAATGGATGGCTGGCGGTAGAGAAAATCGTGGCCGGCATGATTCAAGGCGTGGTGGCCGGGCTGGTGGTGATTCCGGCGGCGTGGCTGACCATGGGCGCGGGCACCAATGTAAGTTTCGGGCGTCCGCTGGAATTCGCGCTCATCTGCCTGCTGGTGGCGTTGTTCTCTTCCGCTGGCGGCCTGGCCCTGGGCTGCTCGGTGGGATCCACGCAGATCGGCCTCATGTTCAGCATCATCGTTACGCCGATGATGATGTTCGGATGCGCGTATTATCCCTGGTCCTATCTCCATTTCCTTCCGCCGTTGCAATACGCGGTGCTGGTGAACCCGGTGGTCTATGCCAGCGAAGGGTTGCGCGGAGCGCTGGCCCCGCAAGTGCCGCACATGCCGTTTGCGGCCGCGGCCGGCGCATTGGCGGTAATCGATGGCGGCCTTCTGGTGCTGGGGCTGAAGAAGTTTCTAAAGAAAGCCGTGAGCTGAATTCGGCCCGGCTGCAGCCGCCGTCACAACCTCAGTCGCAAGCGCCTCAGCCCCTCGTCGAAGTCGGCCGGATGGGTCAGCAGGCTGGCCACCAGAAAGGCTTCGGCATCGAAATCGTAGAAAAAGCCCGGCTGCAACAACACGTTGTCGCGCTCGACCAGTTCCAGCGCCCATTCTTCTTCGGTGCGGGTTGCCGGCACGCGAATGACGATGTACCAGCCGCCCTCGACGGGCAGAATTTCGCCCGCGCAGCCCGCGAGGCAGGTTCTGGCGCTGGCAAGGTTTCGGGCCGTGCGGGCGCGAATCTGGCTCGCTACCTCTTCGCCCAAACGCAGGAACTCGGCGGCCGCCGACTGCACCGGCGTGCTCACCGAAAGATAAGTGTCGGCAATCCACTCCAGCCCCTCGAGCGCCTGGCGCCGCATCGCCTCCGGACCGCCGGCCACGATCCAGCCCAGCTTCATCTGGGGAAGGCCGGCCACTTTCGAAAGACCGCTGAGCGAGAACGTCAGGCAATCTTCCACCGCCGCCGCCATCGCGACCCGCTCCGCGTCCGGCGCAAACGCATAATCCGAGAACACTTCATCGGAAATTAGGGTCAGGCCCCGCGTAACGCAAAGCCGTTCGAGGACTTCGATCTCTCTTTTTTTGAGGAACGATCCGGTGGGATTATTGGGATTCACCACCACGATGGCACGCGTCCGGTCGTTCAGCGCCTGTTCCAGGGCCGCGAGGTCGATTCCCCAGCCCCCATGGTATGCCAGAGGATATTGCCGGATAGAGACCGATTCCATCTTGGCCAAGAACTCGAACAGCGGGTAGGACGGCCGGGGCGCCAGCACCTCGTCTCCGGGATTGCACAGCAATTTGAACAAATACGCATAGGCTTCGCTGGTGCTTGCGGTTAGGAGTATTTGGGAGGGCTCGGCGGAAAATCCCCGCGCGGCATAATACCGGGAAACCGCCTGGCGGGCCGCCGTCGAACCGCGCGGATCCGGTTCATAGCGAAGTACTTCCTTTCCACCGAAAGATGCCGCGATTTCGAGTGGATATTGGAGCCCCGCGCGGGTGGGATTCGATTCGCTCAAATCCAGAATCGCGTCTCCCGCCCGCCGCTTTTCCGTCAGCAGCCGGGTGAGACGATTCGGAGCGAGTCCCCACTCTAGTTTTGTCGAGAACGTCATGGCGCTACACCGATAGCTCTAAATGGTCTAGTACTCGGCAGTTCTACTGGGGTACGGTAGAAAGGTGACTAGAAATACAATTCTATCGCAATAAGCCTTTTTTTATCCTAAAGATACGGTCTAACAGCCGCGACTTTGCAAAATTATAGGGTTTTAAACGAAATGCGGGTTTCCAACAGGATAACGGTACGGTTCAAGCTGATGCCCATCATCCTACTGGTGTTTCTTCTGATCTGTGCAGAGGCTCCGCTTAAGGCTTACGCCGACCCCGGCAGCGGTCTCCTATTGTGGCAGATCGTGGCAGCGGTTTTCCTTGGGGGATTTTATCAGGCCAGGAAGGTTTTTTCTCGGATCAGGAAAAGAAAGTGACGCGTGTCGTTTCTTTTCGCGATCCGGGAGGTTTTCTCTCCTTAGCCGACGATCGCGTGATTCGCACAGTCCGCCCCGAGGGAGTCGATAACGTCGCGGTCTACCTGAGCTCGTCCGCGGTTCGGCGCCATACCCAGAACCGGAGCATCGTAATTACGCGGGTTGTGGATGGAGATCCGGCGGCGCGGAATGGGCCGATCCTCTTGGAACATGAGCGCATTCCATTTCCCAGCTACGCGCACGAATGGCCGGCGGAAATGCTGCTCGCAGCCGGCGATCTCACCCTATCGCTGTGTGAAGACCTTTTGAGCGAAGGGCTGGGATTGAAGGACGCCACACCGCACAACGTGCTTTTCGAAGGTCCGCGCGCGGTGTTCGTGGACGTGCTGTCCTTCGAACGCCGCGATGCGCGCGATCCCATCTGGCTCCCCGATGCGCAATTCACGCGGAACTTTCTGATTCCCCTGCTGCTCGACCGGCGCCTGGGGATACCCCTGCAGAGAACCTTTCTTTCACGGCGCGACGGAATGACGCCGTCCGACGCGCTGGCTGCGATTCCATGGCCGCGCCGCTGGCTCCCCCCTTTTCTCCAATGGATCACCCTTCCCGCGCGAGCTTCCCGGCTGGAGCGTCCGGCCCTGTACCGGCCGCGGCGAATGGGTGACGCCGAACAAGCCAGCTATGTTTTGCGGCACCGGTTTCGAGGCCTTCGGAAACAACTTCGCCGGCTCGCTTCCGAAGCCGCATCTTCGCCGTGGCTCGATTATGAAAGCGCACGGCCTTCCTACTCCGCCGAACAGCACGCGGCCAAGCGCCAATTCGTGGCGGAGGCGCTCGGCACCATGAGCCCGCGGCGGCTGCTCGACGTGGGCGCCAACGCTGGAGAATATAGCCTCATGGCGGCGCGGGCGGGCGCTTCGGTAGTAGCCATCGACAGCGATCCCGCGCCGGTAGGCGCGCTGTGGCATAAGGCCCACGGCAGCGGCGCCGACATTTTGCCCCTGGTCGTGGATTTCGCCCGGCCGAGTCCGGCTTTAGGCTGGCGCTGCGCCGAACAAGCGAGCTTCCTCGATCGCGCCAACGGCTTCTTCGACAGCGTGACCATGCTGGCCGTCCTTCACCACCTGATGGTGACCGATCAGATTCCCCTGGCGGAGATCTTCGATGCCGCGGCCCAATTGACGAGCCGCTGGCTGCTGATGGAATACGTCGGGCCGTCGGACATGATGTTCCAGCGGCTGCTGCGCGGCCGCGGCGATTTATACCGGTGGCTCGATCGAACCGCGTTCGAGGAGCATGCCGGCCGGCGCTTCGAAACCGTCTTTTCCCGCGAAATCCCCGGCGCCGACCGCTGCTTGTATCTGTTGCAGCGGAGAGCCTGATGGGCCGGCGCTACGCCATAGCCCTGTCCTTCGCCAATCTGGTTTACCTGAGCGCCTGGGACAGTTTGGTAGTGGGTCAGTTTGCCCCGCAGTGGCCGAACTAGATAAGGAGCGCGTGTTTTGAGTCCATCGCGCGATCCGTTCTCCCGTCAGCCAAACCGACCCTTTCCAACACCGGTCAAGCATTTGCGCTACCATGGGGGGTTCACAGGGAGGCGCATGACCGTCTGTATAGCCGCGATTTGCCATAACGGCGGATATCCAAAAATTGTCATTTGTGCCGATACTAGGTTCGCCAGTGCATTCGTTGGGTCGACTGACAGCGCTTTCAAGATAAAACCCCTTCCCTACGGCTGGCTCCTCTTACTTGCTACCGACGACTGGAATAGTGCCTTGACTCTTTACAGCCACCTTTCGAAAATATGGGGAACGCTTAAAGATAGCAGTCCTGCCGTGATATGTGACAAATTAGAGAAGCAATTCTCTCGACACCAGTTCTGTTCCAAGGCGACAGATGCGCTGATCTGTGGATTCACTAAAGGTCATGATCCGGTAGTTCTTTATTTAGGAGTAAGCCCTGAAGAGTCTCCGGCGATTGTACTGTCTGCGGTACCGGAATTCGAAACAATAGGCTGCGGCAGTGTGATAGCTCGCGTATTTCTCATGCAGCGAGATTGCGGAGCGATAAAAAGCCTTGATTACATTCTATATTCAGTATACGAGGCTAAGAAGGCTAGTGAAAAGGAGGGTAATGTAGGGCCTAAAACGCATCTGGCTATTATCGGACCGCCTTCCCCTAAAAGCCCTCACAGTTGTTCACTAATTCCGATCAGGGAGGATGGGATCAAACTCCTAGAACGGTGGCGCAGGAAGAAATGGCTCAGGTCGGTTTCGGATGTGCTCCCAGATGTCTCTACCTATATTGATAAATCAGAGGCAGATGTTACCCGAGAATTTCAATTAGGTTTTCTATCGTCCACAGATGATCTGTCAACCCTGCAGCCATTGCAGGAGCCACCCGGAGAGTCTGATGAATCCTGACGAAGTTGTAATGCATGTAGTGAAGTGCCAGCGCTGCTACGTGGTTCTCGATTTTCTTAGAGAACGCATTCGTCAAACGAGTGAACCGGCGCATTTGCATACGCATCGTGAGGTTTTGGCGCTCAATGTACGAGGTGCTAATGTGCTTAGGGTCTGGATCGCCCATTCGAATGATCTTCTCTTGCCCGTTGCAGACCGCCGGACTGTACCGCTTCTGGCCTTCAAGCGTATTGCCAAAGTACTTCACCACTTGCGCGTAGTCAACTTCATCGGCAAAAGCGTCGATCACAGCATTGAGATACACTTTCAGGCCATCGCTCGAAAGTTGTACGCGATTACTGAGCCGGCCAGCAACGTCCTGAATGAACTCAGTCGCACATCCAGCGTCGCGCTGCCCGACAAGCCAGCCGCAAACCAACTTAGTATCAGCATCGATGGCAACCCAGGTCCACACGTCACCACAGATCGCGACTTCGGCCTTTTCCTTTGTGACGTTCTTTTGCTTACAGCCGACGAAGCTCCATATCTCGTCAACCTGAATCCGCTTGCACGGCAGGTTTACCAGCGTCTTATTGAGGTATTCCGAGCAGGCCGCGCCCAACTGTACCAAGAGCTTTGCGATTGTGTTTTTCGATGCTCCAGTCATCCGAACGGTGGAGCGAATCGAGCAACCCTCAACCAGCGCCGCTACGATCTGCGCGCGCTTTTCAGTGCTCAACTGGTTCATATTTAGATTCTAAACCAGTCAAGCATAAAAAGTGAAGTACAAAATGGAGGAGAAAGTTTAAATGCAAGCCGAGCCAAGCAAGTATTCCTTAGTGGACCGGACTTTTAAATGGGCACTTATTGTGGTCGCGGGTCTCTTTATTGCTGTTTTCTGGCAATACTCGCAGAATGGCAGATATACTTTCGTGCATGGCACTGAAGATTCTCCAGCCGCAGTCATTGGCACGCGCACGGGAGAGGTTACATTCGGGCGCGCTATTCGGAGGCCTAACTGAAAATGGCGCGCACATTGGTAGACCTCAAGGATATCACTGGTATTGAGTACGAGTGTCTCCATTGTCACGCTCGGTACACAGTCCCAATCGAGAAGATCGACCGACCCGTGTTTGATTGCCCGAATTGCAAAGAGCAGTGGATCAGTTCTGAAACACCGCCAGACTCGGATTTTGCCGACGCCAGAGCGATTGATCTTTTCCTTAAGTTCCTAAAGGAACTTCAGAATAGGCACATGGGGGCCACGCTGAGGATCGAGGTTTCCGTTGATGCCAACAATGGTAAACTCCTGTCTAATCCGGCGTCGCGCGCCTAGCCGACGACTATGCTGGATTTTCACGGCTTTTTCTTTCCCCAGCGTGCCCTCGCCGCTCTGGATGCGATTGCAGATCGTTTTCGAGGCCCCAGGGCGGCTGCTCTTGCCGCGCCGCCTTTCAGCCCTCCTAGGCGTCCTAAGGCTACAGCGTGGGGGTTTTTGGAAGGGTCTAAGGCCTTTGGCTCTTCGTGGTTGTATTTGGGAGCTTGCCCAGTGGACTCAAGCATGACCTGGTATGCAAGCTGGTTCGGATCGCGCGGGCGTTTCTTTGAGCGCTCAGGCATGATGATTTCAGTATGGCAGGAGGGGATTTGATGTCAAGCAACGGAAAGTTCAAACTGACCCACTACCGACAGTTTGGCGGTCACCGACCCGCGTACGCTCTGGTATCGCAAGTCGCTGCCGACGGCACAGCAGTACGCCGCCGTGGCCGCGGACGTGCTGGCTTTGTCGCTGGTGACCTATGCGGTCTTGCGGGCCGCGGCGAAACTGCCGGCTTGGTCGCAACGCGTCTTGCTGGTGGCCGGCTTGCTGCTTACGGTGGTTCCGGTATGCGCGGTGATCGCGCGCCATATGCCCGAACGGACCCTCCCGCCGATCACATTTCGTGAAGTGTTCGCGGTGACGGGCTTGGTAGCGCTGGTCGCCTTGGGGCTCCTATTCCGTTATTTGGATTGGGCGTTGCGGGCGGCTCGCGTAGCCGCTATGGCCACGCTCCCCTCGGTCGCGGCGACCTTTGGCGGCGTCGGCGCCGTCATGCTTATGCGGCCCCAGTTGCCTCCCGATCCGCCCCCGGCCGCGCGCCTTCCCGGCGGTCCGGCGGTCCGGGTCCTGTGGTTGATCTTCGACGAGTGGGACCAGCGGCTCAGCTTCACTCATCGGCTTCGCGGAACCGCGCTGCCGGCGATCGACCGGCTGGCGGCGGTTTCGTTCGTCGCGACGCGGGCCTTGGCCCCCGAAGCCGGCGGCAAGCCGGTTCGATCGATGTACACCGTGGTTTCCATGCCATCGCTGCTGTATGCCAAGCGCGTGGTAAGCGAGCAAATTGTGGACGCGGAGCGGCTCGACCTGGAATTTGCGGACGGAAGCCGAGCTCGTTTCGGCGAACCCCCTAATTTCTTTTCGCTGGCGCACTCCCGCGGGTGGAACACGGGGCTGGGCGGCTGGTATCTGCCGTACTGCCGGTCTTTCGGCTCGCAAGTCTCGTCGTGCTACTGGGATCAATTGTACGATGGGTCCAACGCGGCCGGTCCGGGTTTCGCCGAAGCAGCCTGGCAGGAGACCCGGCTGCTCGCCGAAAATTCGCTGTTCGCCCCTTTCGGCCAAAGGCTGACCACCATTCGCCACGCCAACGAATACAGGGCGCTGGCGGACTTCGCGCGGCGCACCGCCGCCGATCCAGACATCGGCCTGGCCCTGGTCCACTTCAACATTCCGCACGTGCCGTACTTTTACAGCAACGCGAACGGAGCCACGAGTTACGACGCGACGCTTCCGTTAGTGGACCGCACGGTGGCCGAAGTGTCGATGGCGCTTGCCCAATCCGGTCAGGACGGGAGAACGGCCCTGATCCTCAGCGCCGATCATCCGGCCCGCTTTCCGACCCGCGTCGATGGCGGCCAGGACCCTCACGTACCGTTTATCGTCCACTTGCCCGGAGAGAAAACGGGCATGGCATTCGACGGCGAGTTTTCCGCACTTTCCACGGCGCCCCTAGCTCTGGCGCTAGCGACCGGCGAAGTAGCCACTCCGGAAGCGGTAGCGGCTTTTGTGACAAGGCAGACCGCGGGGCGGGCAATCGTGCCCGGGGCCCGCTAGAAAGCGGGTCCGCGCACCGAATGGAGGCGGCTGAAAAAGTACTTCACAGGCTAAAGCCCAATGCCACATGCTTTTGTGTTTGTGACACACCCGCATAAGTCGTAGGGCGGACCCCCTGGTCCGCAGCCGGCCCCCGGCCGGCTCTTCGCCGGTGTCGGAGACTTGGTGCTTGGGGAACGGAGCGGGACGAGGGCGTCCCGCGCGGACCAGGGGTCCGGCCCTACTAAGGATGCCTTGCCGTCTTGCGAAAAGTATGTGGCCGAGGCTTTAGCCTGTGGTCTGCCAAGAGGGCAGAAATAGGTTTTTCAGCCTTTCCCGAAATCTTCAAAATCGGCGCGGACCGCGTTCTGCATTTTGCGCGCGGCGGCCAGCAGCCAGCCGCTGCGGCGCCGGTTCAGATCCGCCAGTAAGACGCGCGGCTTCAATGAGCCCAGGTGAACGTTGGCGGTTTCAAATCCCATGGCGTGCAGCAGGCGGATTTCATCGCGATCCTCCGGCAGGGACGCGAGTTCGATGCGCGAGCAATCGGGGGCGAGCCGGCGCACGATCCAGCGCTTCTCGAGGCGGACGAACGGATCGCGGCAGCGTACGGCGCGGTCGATAATTTCCTGGTAGCGAATGGGCGCGCTGCCGCTGCCACGCTCGGCCCAAACACAAGCCGAGGGAGCCAGCGCCTTGGCCTCGCGCGCCACCGATCCGCCATGCCATTCGGCCACCGCGACAAAGCGCGCGCGGCCCAGGCTGCCCAGTCCCGCCACGCGGTGCGACACGCGCCAGTGGAGGCCCTTTTCGGGCATCATGCGGGCTATGCCCTTCATCGCGCCGGCCGGCGGTTCGTCGGTCACTTCCGGCAAGGCGTGGAGCTTCTCCCAATACCTCTCCGGCGCATGCAGCCGCGCCACGGCCATGCCACGCAGCACCGGGTGATTCTCGGCCAGCACGAAGGCGCGGCCGGCGGCTTCGAGGCCATCCCTGTATCCTTTCAATATCGCGTCGGCGCCGTCCTTTTCATCGCAGGCCATATTCGCCAGAAGAGCGCTGGCGGCGAGGCGGATCAGATCGTTGGTGTAGGGCATGGGGAAGGCCTCGTCGAAGTCGTTGATGCCCCAGATCAGGCGGCCTTCGATGTCGCGCCAGGTTCCGAAGTTTTCCACGTGGAGATCGCCCACGGCCAGCACGGAGGGAGCGCGCGCCGCAATGCCCACCACCTCCGCCCACGTCTGGGCCCAGCGATAGAACGTCGCTCGCAGGAACGGGAAGACGGCCGAGCGCATCTGCTCGTGCTTGAGGGCGAGGTCGCCGTCGAGAAGCGTCAGGTGGCGCGCGAGCCAGGTCTCGTAACGTTCGGTGGCTTTGGCAATCTTCATATAGCCCTAATCTCCGCATAGGGCTGGGGTCAACATCCACTTAAGCATGCCATTCGGCTGCGCGCCCAAATCCTTGAAGTCGATGCGCACCAGTGCGGCCTTCTTCATATCCACGGCCAGGGCGGGGGAACGAAGGAGGAATGCCGTCATCGAGCTCATCAGCGGTTCGTGGCTCGAGAGCAGGATGGATTCTTCGCCGCGGCGCTGGCGGATTTCATTCCAGGCGTCGTGCGGCGAGGCCATCGGTTCGAGCGTTGCGGTCTGAACCACTTTGCCTTGATAACCTAACGCCTGCGCCGCGATGGCCGCGGTCTCCAGAGCTCGGCGATAGGGGCTCGAAAGGATCAGGGTAGGAGCGACGCCGGCTGCTCGCGCGCGCTTCAGCACGCGGCGCAACTTTTCCTTGCCCTCATCAGTGAGCGCCCGTTCCGGATCGGACTGACCCGGCCGGGCGTCTTCGGCAATGGCATGACGAAGCAGGTAAATCGAAACGAAAACGGCCATCGAAACCAGTGTATGACGCGGACGGGCAGCTTTCAGGATTGTTTGACCCATTTCCCCGCCGCCCGGAGAGCCGCTTCCACGGTCGCCAGCGGCAGCGCAAGGGAAAGCGGAGCGTCCAGTAGCGAGAGTGCGCCGTAGCTCGCATACCAGGCCGCGACGCTCGCGCTCTTCGCGTCGATGAGCATCGCGACGCCTCCCACTTCCGCGGACGCCAACAGGCATCGTTTGCCCGCCGACAGCAGAAGCTGCCCGCCGAGACCTTGCCCTTGCGCCTTGAGATCGACGGCCAAACGCGCCAACCGGAATGCGGGCACGTCGTGACGGGCCAGGCCGCGGCGGATAGACTCCGGCGTGCGTGCGAAAGCAATCGAAGCTGGGCTCAGGCTATAGTAGCCGAGTATCGTTTTGTTGTCGGCATCGTCGATCGCGAGGAAGGTCTTTGCGCCGCCCATCTGGTGGTTCTGGCGGGCATAGCGCCGCAGAAACTCATTCAGCGCCTCTTCGCCGCAATCGAAGGCCTCCCGATCATGCCCTTTGCCGATGGGTTCCTCGTGCCAGGCCTTCCGGCTCATTTTCGGTTCGGCAGCGCCCTTGCCGCGGCTAACAGTTTCGCGTTCGGCTTGGGCGGGTTCTCGAGCAGAGCCAAAACGCGCCGGCTGTCCCGCTCGGAAAGGTCTAGACGTTCCGCTTCCCGGATCACCGCCCTGGCGGCGCTCAAGCTACATTGCCGGACGAAATCCGTCAAATCGGTGCGCCGCAGCGCCGCCGCCCGGAGAAGGATTGCCTTTTCCTCGGCCGGAATCCGCAGCGACATCCGGCTATTGTCCTCAACCGCGGGTCTCGGCATATCGTTGCCTCTTTCTCCTGTACATATTCAAATAGTACATGCTCCGATTTGCAAACGTCAATCTGTACGTCTTGATTGCGCACAGTTTGGATCTCCCAGGCGCACGATCTTGGCGGCCCACCTCACTGGTGAACTGCCGTAAAGAGGGTCTGCACGCCCGGAACGCCGCCCAGGGTGAACGTGAGCGGGACAAGGTCGCTGTCAGGCACGGGGGGCACTACGACGTTGAACTGATAGAGCCCAACCAATCCGGGCGCCAAGCCCTGGTAATGGAGGCTTGCGGCTGCCTGGCCGAAAAGAATCTGCAATGGTGACGAGAGCTGATTTTGAGCGGGCACGATCTGGCCGGCGGGAACGTTGGGCATTACCGGGCCGAATCCGACGCCGTACATCGTGATCGTCTCGCCCGGTTTTGCGGGTCTCGATGCCAGCCCCGGGATGGCGCCCGCCGGAAGAACGTAAGTCGCGGCGTCGGAGAGCAGTGCCACCACATACTGTTTCCCGCCGATCTGGAACGAGGGGGGCGCCAATAATCCCGGCTCGGCTGGATTTACGGCAACGCTTACGGGAGCGCTGGTTCCATTGGCGTAGGTGACGGTAAGCTCGAGCGCGCCTCCGGTAGCGATGTTGGATGGCAATTGAGCATTCACCTGGGTTGGGGAAATGTAATCGACAAAGGCCGCTTGTCCTCCGATGGTGACGAAAACGCCATCGAGCGAAGTGGGGGCGTTGTTGCCGCTGAAATCCGCGCCAATCCAAGCGCGCGAATCGGGCGCGAGGCCCGATCCATAGATCTCGACCCACGACCCCGGCGCGACGCTGGAGAAACCGCCGAAGCCCGACGCGCTGACCGCTCCGCTCACGGAAGGGGCCGGAAGTGGGCCACCATTCCAGGTCCAGGTGTCGGCGAGGATGACCGAGTTGGGATCGGCCCCGGCCGCGCCCCCGAACAATACCGCGAAATCGTGAGCGGCGTCGTACGCCATGGCGTGGCTGTCTCGCGTCGAAGGGCTGGTTTGCGGAGAGTGCTGAGTCCAGCGGGAACCATCCCACACCCACGTGTCGTTCAGATCCGAGAAAATCACGGTGATTCCGTTGAAGGCGTATACGCCGCCTCCAAACAGGACAGCTTCGCTGTGGGCGGAATCGTATCCCATGGCCGGGCTCTCTCGCGCCGAAGGGCTGGTTTGCGGAGATGGCTTTGTCCAGTTGGACCCATCCCAGAGCCACGTGTCGTTGAGGAGGGCGCCATTGTTGTTTCCCCCGAACAGGACAACTCGAGCATGGGCGGAATCGTATGCCATGGCGCCGAAGCTTCGCCCTGGCGGGCTCAACTGCGGAGATTCCTGGGTCCAGTTCGTGCCGTCCCAGACCCAGGTATCCGCGAACTGGATGGCGCTAGTTCCGGCAAACAGGACGACCTGACCGTGCCCGGAGTCGAAAGCCATGGCATGTGCGAAACGAGCGGGTGGGCTCGATTGCGGAAATTTCTGTGTCCAGTTGGAGCCGTCCCACACCCAGGTGTCACTGAAGTAGCCGGGGCCGAGGAGGCTGGCTTCGCCGTTTCCGCCGAACAGGACCACCTGGCCGTGGACGGAATCGTATGCCATGGCGTGAGCTTCCCGCGCCGGAGGGCTGTTTTGCGGAAACTTCTGCGTCCAGTTGGCCCCGTCCCACACCCACGTGTCGTTATACAGGCCGTTGTTGGCGTTTTCTCCGCCGAACAAGACCACCTGGCCGTGGGCGGAATCGTATGCCATGGCATGAGCGAAACGAGAAGGCGGGCTGGCTGGCGGAGACTGCCTGGCCCAGCCGGCGTTCTGGGCCGCCATAGCCGGTGCAAGAAGCAACGCCAGGGCCGCAAGGGCCGGCCACTTTGGTATTCTCAAGGGTCGATGTCCTCGGAATTGCTGGTAGCTGAACTGCGAACGGCTTTCGCCATCAGTGTATGACGCGGCGGAAGGCTTTCCGGTTGTGGTTGTTTGGCGTCGGGCGAGGTAAGCCGTGTTACCACGGCGAATGTAGCGCAATAAAGCAAGACGAACGGTGGTTTCTATGAATGCTCTGCCAAACTTTCCGCGCATCACGCCGTTTCTTTGGTTCGACTCGAACGCCGAAGAGGCGGTCGAGTTCTATTTGAGCGTGTTTCAAAACTCGCGGCGGCTTGACGAGCTGCGCAATACCCACGAACGCCAAGGGCCGAAGGGCGGCATTCTCACCATTGCCTTCGAGCTCGATGGCCAGAAGTTTACGGCGCTCAACGGCGGCCCGGCGCATCAATTCACCGAAGCAATTTCATTCGTGGTGCGATGCGACACGCAGCGGGAAGTGGACCACTACTGGTCGAAGCTTTCGGCCGGCGGCAAGGAGATTCAATGCGGCTGGCTGAAGGACAAGTTCGGTGTTTGCTGGCAAATTGTGCCCGCGCGCCTGCCCGACCTCATCCAGCACC
The DNA here is from genome assembly GCA_049511335.1 of Bryobacteraceae bacterium. GTDB lineage: Bacteria > Acidobacteriota > Terriglobia > Bryobacterales > Bryobacteraceae > JBEKYD01. The sequence continues at coordinate 20,977 of JBEKYD010000004.1, forward strand.
CGAAGGCGATGCAAGCGATGCTGCAGATGAAGAAGCTCGACATTGCGGAGCTGGAACGCGCGGCGGAGTCGTGAGTAGTCCATAAGGAGCGTACCCGACCAGATCCGGCGACCGCTCGGTTGACAGTCGCGGCTCCGACTCGCGGGTCTCGTGGAGGTTCGAGGATGACGGGACGGGACTGAAGCTAATGAAGCTCGACAGGGTTGCTTACCGCGGTCATCTTGCCCGTGAGGGTCTCCTGGATCAGGACTCGGAGGTTATAGGCGCCGGGCGGGGCGTGGAGCGAGAGGGAGACGGTGAGACCCGTGGCCGAAAGCGCTTCGAAGCCGGGGGCTTTCAGGGCCAGGTCGGCTACCGCCTGCCGGCCGACGACGAAATTACCGGCGCCATCGAGCAGCGCCGCGATCACGGTCAGCTTTTGGGTACGGCGGTCTTTTTTTCTCTCGAAATTCAGCCGGCTGACGTCGATCCAGGCCTTGGCGACGACCCTGGGGCCGGTATCGGAAGTGCCGGGCTCGGCGGTGATGCGGGCGGCAATGCCGGAAGGCGAATCGGTACTCATCAAGAGGCGATCGCGGTCCGGCGGGCGCGACTGGCCGACGGCGGGCGCCTCCTTGGCGGGGGCGTCTCTAGGGGGCGCGTAGTAGCCGATGCGCGCTTCCACGGTGTCATGGCGGCCGCCGGTGAGCCGGACTTTCAATGGATGATACTTGCCGTCCTGGACCACGTCATTGGGAGCGAAACCGAGCACGTACATGACCTCGGGGAGGGCGCCGAGGCGGCGCAACCCGAGGGCCAGATCGTTATTGTTGTGGAAGAACTGGCCGCCGGTCGATGAGGCCAGCATCGCCAATGGATCGTCCTTGGCATCCTGGACGCGGCTCTGCACCCGAATTTCGGCGACTTGCACGCCGCGGCCCTGCATTAACGGTGACGGTGACGGTCTGCTGGCATCGCCGCTCGGAATCATGGCGTGGAGTCCCATCGGTTGCGCGGCGCTGACGATCACGCCGGCGTGGAGCGCCGCCGTGCTGAGCGCCTGCAGCTCTCGCTCCTGGCCTTCGGCAAGGAATCCGGCGGAAGTTAGCAGCACCAACCGCTCGCCCGGCATTTTGCCCACCGCACTCACAACCGAAGCAATCGCGCGCATTGTGGCGGCGGTGTTGGCGCCGGCGTTTTCCCAGATGGCTTCGGCCATCGCCTCCACGGCCCGCACCGCCGCCTGGTGGTCGTTGATATGCTGACACTGGTCAAACTGCGCCGCCTTGGCGTTCAGCAGATCGTTGTCCAGATGGTTGGCGATCAGGTAGGCTTCGTATGCCTGGATGACGAGGCACTGGTGAAGCTCGTCGGAATATCTCGCGTGGGGCTCGACCGCTTCGATGGCCCGGCGGAGCTCCGGCACGTCGTTGGTGAATTCGACGGTTTGGGCCAAGGCCGTAGTGAAGATCGCCACCAGATCGCCGGGCGCGAGAGCTTCGGAGACGAACTTTTTCGCGGCAGTTTTGCCGTAGACCAGGCTGGCAAAGTCGGTATTCAGATCGTCCAGCACGAGCGCGATATAACGTCTCCGCGATTCGGAGTTCGGCTGGGGGGCGACAGCCGGCGAAGACGCGTTTCCCGGGGCGGCGCTCGGAGCGGCTTCGAACGCGCCGGCGCGCGGGAAGGTCTCGACGGAAAAGGCGGAAATCTCCCGCTTCTTCCCCGCGTCGAAAATTTCGAAATCCTCGCGTTTGAGACCGGGGATTGCGACTCCCTTGGAGTCGCGAACCACGGCCGGGACTTCCACCAGTTCCACCTGGGTGCGGATAACGGCAGGCGAGGGCGACGGCGAATATGGGCTGGCGTGCAACCTCATCTCACCGGCGCCGATCGGCGTTTGAGCGGAGAGGGCCGCGGCGAGGGAGAGTAGAGGAATGACGCTAGCGACGAATCGCCACGCTTGGTAGAAGGTTACGAACATCGGACCATCGTTATTGTATGTCATTCGTAGTGAAGGGCTCGATTGGGATCGATTGCGGCCGCGCGGCGAGCGGGAATATACGATGCCAGCATGGTGACGGCGACCAGGGCCAAGGGGACGAAGAGGAACGTCCACGGGTCGAAGATACCTCGTTCCGCGAGACGCGTGAATAGCGCACGGATTCCGTGAACGAGTCCTAGACTTCCGGCGAGTCCGGCGGCGGTTCCGAGCAAAGCGAGCCTGAGACCTTGGTTTAGCACCATGCGCAAGATGTCGAGCCTTCCGGCGCCAATTGCCATCCGTATGCCGATCTCACGCGTGCGCCGGCTCACGGAGTACGCAATCAGCGCGTAAAGGCCGATCACCGCCAGGCTGAGACCCAACAGCCCCATCGTCCCCACGAGTTGCACGACCAAGCGTAAAGTCTGCAGGCTTTGGCGCCGATAATATTCATGCATGGTGCGTACATTGAACACGGGCTGACGGGCATCGACAGAGGCCACAAGCGTTCGGAGGGCCCCGAGCAAATTGCCGGCATTGGCAGCGCCGGTCTCGACCATCAGCGTCATACCGGCCTGAGGGTTCTGTGCCAAGGGCCGATAGAAAAATGGCGCGCGATCCTCACCCACGAACGCATACCAGGTGGTTTTGGCTACCCCGATCACTTCAACCCACGGACCGCCGCGATCACCCAGCCGGAACCGCTTGCCGATGGGGTCGGAATTCGGCCAGTAAGTGGACGCGAACACCTCGTTAATTACGGCTACCTGAGCGGAGGCAGCGGCATCGGTGGCGCGAAACCCCCGGCCCCGCACCAGTGGCGTTCCCATGGTTTCAAAGTACTGGTCGCTCACGGTGTAGGTATACGCGGAGCGGCTCTCCCTGCCGGGCAGGGACTCGACGCCTTCCGGTAAGATGCTTGCCAACGGAGGAACGAACTCGGTAGGCGTCATCTGCGAAAGCGCGGCGTGGTTCACGCCGGGGAGCCGGCGCGCCCGTTCGAGAAGGGTTCGATAGAATTCGCCGGTCTGTTCGGGGGTGTAGCGAACGAGCGTGGGATCGAAAGACATCATCGCCAGGCGGTCGGTTCGGAAGCCGGGATTGGCAAATGGCGTGGATTGGAAGGTGCGGATGAAGAGCGCCTCGCCGCACAGCAGCATCAGCGTCACTGCGACCTGCCCGGCGACCAGAGCGCTGCGTCCCCAGGTGCGGCCAACGGAGCCGCCGGTCTCGCCGGCCTTAAGGGCGGGGACCAGGCCGGCGCGCACGCTTCGGATGGCGGGCGCGAGCCCAAACAGCAAGGCGCTCAGAACTGTGGCGGCGAGGCTGAACATCAAAACGCGATGGTCCAGTTGGAAGGACAGATATTGCGGCAGATCGGTGGAGAACGAAACGACGTTCGATAGATAGCGCACGCCGGAGTTGGCAACAAGCAGGCCGAGCGCGCCGCCGGCCAGCGCCAGAATCGAACTTTCGGTGAGCAGTTGCTGGACGAGGCGCCGCCGTCCCGCGCCGATCGCCAAACGCACGGCCATCTCGCGCGAGCGCGCTCCGGCGCGGCCGAGCAGAAGACTCGCCACATTCGCGCAGGCGGCCAGCAGGACCAAAATGGAGATTCCCAGCATCATGGCGGACAGCGCCACATTCTGCGGCCATTGTGCTGCTCGCGCCTGGAACTCTGTGCGGACCATGAACCCACGATTCGAATCTGTGTCGGGATAAGCGGCCGCAAGGCGCTTTGCGAGCGCGGCGGTCTCAGCGCCGGCCGTTGCCGCGCTGATTCCCGGCTTGAGCCGGCCTTTCACCGTGAACCAACGCAAGCTGCGCTGGCGGATCGCCGATTCGCCCCAGGAGGCGACTCGCGGCAGCATCATGATGGGGATGTAGATGTCCGGATGGAGGATTGGCTCGGTTCCGATAAAGAATTGCGGCGCAACGCCGATGACCGTGAATTCGACGTCGTTCATGCGGAGGGTGCGGCCGACAATCTTCGGATCCGCGCCGAAGTCCTGTTGCCATGCGCGATAACTCAGCACGGCTACGGCGTTGCGGCCGGGGACACGGTCTTCTTCCGTGGAGAAGCCGCGGCCGAGCGAGGGTTGTATCTCGAAATCGCGGAAATAGTTGCCGCTGACGGCGATTGCCTGCTTCAGTTGGGGTAACTCGTTTGGCTTCTCAACCACTCCGGTGCGCAGGTCCGTAAACGCGATCAAACCGCGGAAGGACCGATTCCGGTCGCGGAGATCGGCGTAATCGGGATACGAGATTCCGCTATGGCCGCCAATGCGAGCACCGGGCGCCGTGCCGACGAGGGTTACGATTTCATTTGCCCTGGGTACGGAGAGCGGGCGCAGCAGAAGCGCATCCGCTATGCTGAACACCGCCGAAGTGGCGCCGATTCCAAGCGCCAATGAGAGTATCGCAATGGCGGTAAAGGTGGGGCTTTTCGGTAGCGTGCGTGCGGCGTAGCGCAGGTCCTGGAGGAGGTTGTCGATGAAGGTCATGGTCTTCGCCCCTCGCGGCGGAGCCCTTCGTGCACCAGCATCTTGAGCAAGGTTTGGTACCCGATGCCTTTGCGCGTGGCGATCTCGCGAGCTTTCGCCAAATCGGGCCCGGGCAAGCGCAATGCAATCTGAGTGGTGGCTGTCCGGTTCAGTTGGCCTACCAGGCGCGACCCTTTTGGGACGTTTCCCTTCTGCGCCGTAGCCGATTTTTGCTTTACGAACGTGCGGCCCTCACGACCGGCCCACCAGTCCGCCTCTTCCGCTTCGCTCGCGAACTTAGGCAACTCGTTTGTCTTTTTCATCGCGTTATTCCCCTTGCACCCGCCTTGTCAGGTAGTCCTTTTTCTGTCCGGCGTCCAGATCGTACGCCGTCACGACCCGGATGGCTTCGCCCCGTTCGGTTACGATAGCGGCCAGCAACCTTCCCTCGTTCGTTTCGCAGTAGTAGACATAGCGCGGCTCCTGTAGCACATCTTGTTTGTAGATCAGGATCGGGTTGTTCGAAAGGCCCTCCTCTACCTCCGCGGCCTTGATCCGGTGAGCTCGAATCTTGCGGAGGTTGTTCTCGTCCCAGTCGAACACGTCACTTTCTATTGTATATGCAACGCATAGTGTCGCCGATGTCCACAGCTTCCTTTCTACCACGGTCGTAAGGTCGGTGCGGCGAGTAATCTGTAAAGAACACCACCACGGCGCCATGCCGTTCAGCCGCTTCGTCGATTAGCATGGAGTGGTGCCCCGTTATGCGGCCGTCGATATCGGCAGCAACTCGATTCGGATGGAGGCCGCGGAAGCGGTTCCGGGTCAAGGGACGCGGATTCTGGCTTCCGATCGCGAAGTGACGCGCCTGGGCGAAAGCGTGTTTCGCACGGGCGTGGTGAGTGAAGACGCCATGCGGGCGAGTTGCGCGGTGCTCGCGCGAATGGCGGAGTTGTACCGGCGGCTGGACGTGATTGGCGTGCGGGCGGTCGCGACCAGCGCGATTCGCGACACGCGCAACCAGAAGACGTTTTTGGAGCGCGGGTCGGCGGCGCTGGGCGTACCGATCGAGATCATCTCGGGACGGGAAGAGGCGCGGCTGATCCACCTGGGGGTGGAGAGCACCTGGCCGCAGGGGGACAAGCGCGCGCTGATCCTCGATATCGGGGGCGGCAGCGCGGAAATTGTGGCGGTGGAGCAGGGGCAGTTGCGCGAGGCTTTTTCGCGGCCGTTAGGGGCGGTGCGGCTGAACGAGATCTTTTTGGAAGACGACCCACCTACGCCGCGCCAGTTGCACCGCATGCACCAGTTCATCGAAGGGAAGCTTTCGGAAGCGGTGCGGAGGCTGGGGCGGAACGGGTGGGAGCGGGCGATTGCGACTTCGGCTACGGCGTCGGCGGTGGCGAGCGCGGTGGCGCGGCTGCCGGGCGCGGGGCGGGAGGAAATCGACCGGCTGCGCGTTTCCACGGCGCAAGTACGCAAGTTGTACCGGAAGCTTTCCGGGCGCGACCTGGCGGGGCGGCGGAAGGTGACCGGCATCGGGCCGCGGCGCGCGGAAATCATCGTTCCGGGCTTGGCCGTGCTGCAGGATTTTCTGGACGCGTTTGGGTTGCGCGGCTTCTACTATTCGCGGGCCGGCGTGAGAGACGGCATCATTGCAGATCTCGCGGCGCGCAACGTGGGCGCCGAGCGGGCGCGTTTGAGCCGTGAGCAGCGCCGCGAAGTGGAGCAACTGGCGCGGCGCTTCGGCGTGCCGCTCGACCGGGCGCGGGCCGTGGCGCACATGTCCCACCTGCTGTTCCTGGCCTTGCAGCCGCTGCACAGCCTGCCGGCGACGTATGGGAAGCTGCTCGAAGCGGCGTCCTACCTGGCCGATGTGGGGCACTATGTTTCGAGCTCCAGCCATCACAAACACTCCTATTACGTGATTGCGAATTCGGACCTGGCCGGCTTTACGGAGCGCGAGCGGCTGACCATCGCGGCTCTGTGCCGCTATCATCGCAAGGCGCTGCCTTCGGCCATGCACGCCGCGGTTCAACACGTGCCCGTGGAGGAGCGCCGGCCGCTGGCGCTGATGATTCCGCTGGTGCGCCTGGCGGATAACCTGGTGGGCGACGAGCCGCAGCAACACATCGATGGCGTGGCGTGCAAGCTGCAGAACGGCCAGGTGACTCTGGAGATTCGCGCGACCGGCGATCTGGACCTGGCGGAGTGGGGCGCCGAGCAAGCCGGGGAAGCGTTTCGGCTGATTTATAACCGGCCCATGGAAGTGACGCGGGCGAAGGGGTAGCCCAGCAGCATGCTGGTGGGACAGACGATCGTTTGTTGTCGTCTGTCGAGCGGTCGACCTGAAGGGGAGCATGAGGAGCATGACAGACGACACAAAACGATCGTCTGTCCCACAGACCTAGGGGAGCCGCAAACAGCCAGGCGCCAGAAAATGTTTGCGGATGGGAAAAGGTACTGAGGTGTTGTACTTCGGCACCTGTTAGACTGAAGTTGCAGCCCCACACCGCGGGCGGCACGGCAGTCATGATCCTCGGCGAAGCCTTCCGATTCAGCGCGCAAGCCTTGCGCGCCAATCCTATCCGCAGTCTGCTGACCGGCCTGGGCATGGTCATCGGGACCGCGTCGGTCATCCTGGTGGTGACCATTTCCCTCACCAGCCGCGACTACATTCTGGAGCAGATCGAAGGCATCGGGTCCAACATCGTCTTTGGGTATTACGTCACCAGCGGCCCCACCGTGGCTTCGGCCGACGCCGACTACGTTAAAATGTCCGACGTCGAGGCGGTGCGGCAGGACCTCGCAGGCGACATCGTCGCGGCCACCGGCGTGATGTCCAGCTTCGAACGCGTGCTCGTCGGCAGCCGCCAGCGCGAGGTCAAAGTGATCGGCACCGACCAGGAATACCGCGCGGTGCGCAACATCGCGATCAGCGCGGGCCGCTTTCTCGATGCGAGCGATCTCGCCCTGCGCGAAAAGGTGATCCTGCTGACCGACGCTCTGGCCGATCGCATGTACGGCGGGCGGGCCAACGCGCTCGGCCAACAGGTGCGGCTGTTCGGAATCGAATTCACCGTGATCGGCACGTTTCACGAGCGCGTGGAGACTTTCGGACAATCGGAAATCGAGCGCGACACCATCCTCATGCCGATTACCGTGCTGCGATATTTCACTCCCGTGGAACGCATCGACCCCATGTATGTCGAGGCCCGGTCGCCCGAACAGGTCGAAAGCGTGGCCGCGCGCGTTCAGGAGATCCTCGAAAGCCGGCACCGGCCCGGCGCGCCCTATCGCGTGGAAACGCTGACCGCCATTCTGAACGCCGCCAGGAATATTTCCGTGATTCTCTCGCTGGTATTGATTCTGGTCTCCGCCATCGCGCTGGTCATTTCCGGCATCGGCATCATGAACATCATGTTGGTCACCGTGACCGAGCGTACCCGGGAGATCGGCGTGCGTTTGGCGGTGGGCGCTTCGGCGCGCGACATCCTGCTGCAATTTCTGGTGGAAGCGATGATGGTGAGCCTGGCCGGCGGATCGGCCGGCATTCTGGCTGGCGTAGCGGTGCCGCTTGCAGTGGAGCTGTTCACCGATATATCGATTCCGATTTCGCCGGTGGCGATTGCGGTGGCATTCGGTGTGTCGTGCCTGGTGGGCCTGGTGTTCGGCATCCTGCCCGCCAACCGAGCTGCGCACCTCAACCCGACCGAAGCGCTGCGGTATGAGTGAGCGTCAACGGACAGCTCAGTTGCCCACGTTCACCACTTCGAAATGGAAGCGATGAGGCGGGAGCAGAGCGGGAGTCTGACGGGCCAGGTGCGACCAGGTGTGGAAGGCCGAATCGGCGACGGTGGAGTTCAGGTAGAGCAAGAACTGGCTGGAGCAACAGCCGATGGGTGGCGGCTGGCGGAACGTGAGGCGCAAGCCGACGGCGCGCTCGATGGTGACGCCGGGGGTGGAAATCTGTTTCTCGCGAAGCAGGGTGACGAAGCTGGCGCGGCCGGCGTGGGGCCAGACATCCGGCTGCAGCAGCGGGCGCAGCACGCCTTCGGATTCGAAAGTGATCTCGCACTGGCGAATCCACTCGAGCACGGAATCGCCCCAAGACCAATGATTCCTTAGGCCCTTGTATTGTTCGGCAAGTTGCAGAGCGAGCTCGAAAGTGCGCTGTTCGAGGGTGGCGCGGTCGGCATCGCTGGGGGCGAGCATTTCCTCGGCTTCCGGCATGGCGGAATCGAGGTCGGCCGGGTCGTTCTCGCCGGAAATGAATGCCACTCCGTGGAGCAGCAAGGGCGGCAACTCATGGGTTTTGCCGCCGGGAATTTCGATATAGCATTGGTCCGCCATAGCGTCCCCCTACCTATACATATCGACGTAAATGCGCGCTTCCTCTGTTCCATTCTTAGCACGCAATGGGCCAAATTGAGCCCAAAATGTTTTCATCTGTGACATTCATTGCGCTTATGGAAGCTTTAGCAATCCATGCGGTGTGCTGCCAGACAGGGGCAACGATACCCAGAACGGTGCGTGCTATGATGCCGGTTTGGCATGGCGGATTATTCGATCGGAGTGGATTTAGGCGGCACCAACCTACGCGCGGCGGCTATCGATCGCGGCGGCGCGATGCTGGAGGGGATCTCCGGCGTAACGAATTTCTCGGCGGGACGCGACGCCGTTCTGGGCGACATCGTGCAGGCCATCGAAGCGTTGCGGGAGCGCCACGGCAAGCAGGGGCTGGCGGGAATCGGGGCCGGCGTGCCGGGCTTTATCCGCATTCGTGAAGGCTTTATTACCAATTCTAATAACCTGCCGTATCTGGAGAATTTTCCGGTGCGCGACGAGTTGGCGCGGCGGCTCGGGACCAAAGTGATTTTGGAAAACGACGCCAACGCGGCGGCTCTGGGCGAGAAATGGGTGGGCGCGGGCAAAGGTGTGGACGACTTGGTGCTGCTGACGCTGGGCACGGGCGTTGGAGGAGGAATTATTTCAGGCGGGAAGGTGCTGCGCGGCGCGGTGGGAATGGCGGGCGAGGTGGGACACACGACGGTGGTGCCGGATGGAAATCCATGCGGCTGCGGCAACCGCGGCTGCCTGGAGAAGCACGCTTCCGCCACTTCGGTCGCGGCCATGGCGGGCATGATGCACCTGGGCGCCGATTTGAGCGCGCGGGCCGTGGCGGAAATGGCCAAGCTCGAAACTGAAGAAGGCGAGAAGGCGCGGCACATCTGGCGGGTGTTTGGCGACGCGCTGGGCGTGGCGCTGGCGAACCTGGTGAACATCTTCAATTTTCCGTTGTACCTGCTGAGCGGCGGCGTATTGCCGGCCTGGGAGTTTTTCGCGCCGTCCATGCTGGAGACGGTGGCGCGGCGGTCTTTTACCTACCGTGCGACACAGCCGGAAACCCGCATCGCACCGGCCACGCTGGGCAACGAAGCGGGACTCTACGGCGCGGCTTATCTATCGTGGCTGGGGGAGTGACGGGCGGGCTGGTTACTTGCCTGCAAGCTTGTCCACACGCCGAGTTAATTCTTCGATCTTCAGATCGCGTTCGAGCCCGGCCTCGATCCGCTGGAGGGAGTCTCTGATTGGTGAGAACTCGCGCTTGACCGAGACCTTCATGCTGGCAATCGGCGTCTCGATGTTCTGAAAGCGCAGATTTAATTCCCGGTCGTCCATGCTTCCTTCCGCCCTGGCTTTTATGTTACCTGAGGTCGACCGACGATCGTGGCGCAGGCTCTCGGCCTAATGCCGCATACTTTTGTGTCCGTGACACACCCGCATAAGTTGTAGGGCGGACCCCCTGGTCCGCATAGGCGTTAAAATAAGCCGCCGCACACCACCGTATGTTGTGGACGGCAGAAATCGCGTTTCCAAGATCTTGCGGTCGGGACGGCATATTTTAACGCCTATTCCCTGGTCCGCGGCCGGCCCCCCGGCCGGCTCTTCGCCGGTAGCGGAGACTTGGTGCTTGGGGAAAAGAGCGGGACGAGGGCGTCCCGCGCGGACCAGGGGGTCCGCCCCACTAATGATGCCGTGCCGGCTTGCGAAAAGTACGTGGCGCGGGCTGTCAAGCAGGCTCTCGGCCTGCCGTGCCGGCACTTTTGCCGACACGTTGGATTCTCACTCGCGCTGGCCCAGGCGTTCCCAGGAGTGGGGACGCGGCACGCTGAGAGCGTGCGCCACGTAATTTAGTCAGCGGCGGGCGAGCAGGCGGTAGCCTTCGATCTCCAGCGGCGGATTGAGGGGTCGATAGTTGGCGGCGATCCAATTCTCGATGGCCGCGAAATGCACGCTATCGGCGGGGGCGCTGGGGAAGACACGTTGGACGGTGCGGGCATCGAGGGGAAGATAGAGCACCCAATCGGGCGGGTTGCGTTTGAGATCGGCGAGGGCGGAAGCCTGGTCGGCGGCGGTCATCATGCCGGGGCCGAGATAGGAGTAGCGGGTGGGATTGGCCGCCTGGGTCAGGAAATAGAACAGGGGCAAATACGGATGGACGTACAAGGGCTGAGAGGGGTGAACCAGCGATAGCAAGCGGGCGATGGCGGGGCGGACCGCCGGAGCGAGCCTCAGATTACCGGCCGGCGATGGGATGGTAGCAGCGGAGGCAATTGCCTGGCCGCTTTCGACTAGCGACACCACGGCCCAGGGAAGCATGACGGCCGCGACAGCGAGGCCGAACCAGCGTGGCGCCCGAACCGCCAGCAACAGTCCGGCCAGCGCATAGCCCAGCGGAGCCACTGTGGCGAGGTGACCGATATCGGGCCGCGGCCAGGTGGTGAGGACCATGGCAACCATCACGGCCAGCATCCAGGCAATGGAGAATCGGAGCGGTTTCGACACACTTCGCCAAGCGAGCAGCCAGCCCAGCAAGGAGACGACCGGAAGAATGGCGGGTAGCGCGGCGATCAGAAAGAGGAAGGCGCGGAGAGGCGCGGGGGCGGCTGCGGTGGAATCGAGAAAACCTTGCCAGCCTCCGTTGAACCGGCCATAAGGCGTGACGTTGACGCGCGCGTAATTGGCCGCGGTCCAGGCAAGCTGATGGAGAAACGGCAGGGCGATACCGCGCGCGAGCATGAATGCCGCGGCGGCGGCCCATACGCCCGCGCACGCGGCGAGATACGGCCACAAGAACCCGCGCCGGGCGATCAAGGCTACGACAGTCCCTGCCGCGACCAAAACCATAGTAGGAGTACACACGGCGGCGGCGCCGGCGAAGAGGCCGGCCAGAATCCACCACATGCGTTTGCCGCTCAGATGCCCTTCCACGCCGCAGGCTACCGATAGAAGAGCGAGCGCCGCGCTGTCCCAGCGATGGCTGGGCGAGAGCAGCACGGGGTTGGAGGCTTCGAGACCGAGGAACACCAGCACGGTGAGAGCACCGGCGCGCGGATATCCCAGCCGCGCCATGAGCCAGAAGACCACGGCGCACTGGAGCGAGAAATCCAGACAGACGATGATCCGCCCGGCGGCCAGGGTAATGCCGAGAATCCGGAAGGCGAGCTCTTGCAGCCAGAAACTGCCGGGCGCGAGGTAAGCAAAAAAATCGACGTAGAGCCGTTGGCCGTGAGCCATTCGTTCCGCCGCATCGAGCAGGATACCCTCGTCGATATTGAGGACGAGGCGCCGCATCTCGAAGCGCGCCAGCAGCAGGGCGACGGCGGCGAAAATGGCCAGACTAAGGAATCGGTTCCGCAATGACGATCCCGTTTTCAAACTGCTCCCTATGGCTGCCGCTCGGAAACGCGCGAAGCCGAGCCGCGACCGGGAGGAGGTGTGAAGACATACAGCCACGGATGAACACAGATGAACACGGATTAAAACCAGGGCTCTTATTTGCATTATCTGTGTTCATCGGTGTTCATCCGTGGCTCAAAGCGATTCTTCCATAGCTCATGCGGGAGCGGCCGCACGCGAATATGTTACCGAACTTCTGAATGTGCCTGGGCAAGAGCCTTGTTATACTCGTGATTTCCCATGGCGAATCCGAAGTACGCGGTTTCCGAAAAGCCGATACCGGTGGCGGAGCTGGTGGACACGTTGAGCGACGGCGCCAAAGTGAAGCGGCGCATTCCGCGCATGCGGGCCTGCAACGAGAAAGACGAGAAGGGCAAGCTGTGCGCGGGGCACCTGAAGCGGTGGTACTTCTTCGGCGACGAGGTCAAGCGGAAGTTCGGCGCGAACGCCGAAATCTACCGCTGCGAACATTGCAAGACGCTCTACCTCCCCAATCCGGAAGAGGCGCCGCGCACCGGGACATTGGCGTACTAAACTCTTGCCGGCCGCCGGGCCGGATTCACCGCCGTTGTGCGGCTTCGCACGGACTCGCCAATAATGAACCCATCCATCCAATAACAGGACGCCCGTGATAAAATTGGGCAACAAGCCTTTTTTTAGGGGGGAAGAAATGCAGGTTCGTTCGTATCGCGGAAGTGTTTTCTTTTGCGCCGTCTCGATGTTTTTTCTCTGCGCGAGCACGGCTTACCCACAATCCACTGGAACCATTACGGGCACGGTTGTCGATCCGACCGGTGCGCCCGTGCCGAATGCGGCCATCGCGGTCAAAAACTCAGGCACCGGGGAGGAGCGCAAGGCGGCAACCGATTCGGCAGGCATTTATGCGGTGCCGTCGCTCCCCATCGGCACATACACCGTGGAAGTCAAGTCCCCCGGCATGGCGCCCATGACGGCGGGAAACGTTCACTTGCAGGTAGGCAGCACCATGCGGCAGGATTTCACATTGCAGATCGCCACGGCCAGCGCCGCGGTCGAGGTGGAAGCGCACGCGCCGCTGCTCGATACTACCGGAGTCTCTCTGGGGACCGTGATCAACCAGGAAACGGTGCAGGAGATTCCACTCAACGGACGGCATTTCATGGATTTGTCACTGTTGATTCCGGGGTCCGTGGTTCCCCCCGCTAATGGGTTTCTGACGGCTCCGTTGCGCGGGCAGGGGTCGTTTGCCTTTAACTCCGTCGGCGCCCGCGAAGATAGCATCAACTTCATGATCAACGGCATCAATCTGAGCGATCCCAACCAGAACCAGATCACCTTCCAGCCCGTCATCAGCACGGTGGCGGAGTTCAAGACCGACAATTCGACCTTCAGCGCCGAATACGGCCGCAACTCGGGTTCGATCGTGAATATCGCCACCCGCAGCGGCGTGAACCAGTGGCACGGCGAAGCGTACGAATTCCTGCGAAACAACGATCTGGATGCGCGCAATTGGTCTAACCCGACGTTCGTAACCTCGGGAGGCGTACAGGTGCCCAACGTGATGTCGCCATTCAAACGCAACCAGTTCGGAGGCGACGGCGGCGGCGGCATCGTCAAGGACAAGACCTTCATATTTCTGAGTTTCGAAGGCGAGCGCCAGCGGCAGGCAGTGCCGCTTTCGGCCACCGTTCTCACCGCTGCCCAGCGCGGCCAGGCGAGCGATTCCGTCGTGGCCGGGCTGCTGCCGCTGATTCCGCTGCCTAACTCCGGCACCAACCAGTACGCTTCCTCGGCGGTGGCGCCGGTGAACATCGAGCAAGGCACGGCTAACTTCACCCAGGTTTTCTCCGATAAGCAACAGGTCAACGTGTATTACGCCATTCAGCGCGACCAGCGCAACGAACCGCCTTCCACCGACGCCAACAGCTTCGGAGCATTCAATAGCATTCCGAGCGGCGGCGACCAGCGTAACGGCAATCGCGAACTGCTCACCGTTAACGATTCCTGGACAATCAGCCCGACCCTGGTGAACGAGGCGCGCACCGGATTCAACCGCATCCACATTACCTTCGTCGCCGATAACAACTACAGCGCCACGACGTACGGAATCAATAGCGGCGTGACCGCGGCGATCGGGCTGCCCCAGATTGCGGTTTCGGGGGCTTTCACGTTCGGCGGCATCAGCGGATTTCCGCAAGGCCGGGGCGACAACGTCGGAGTTCTTTCCGACACTCTGACCTGGATCCACGGCAGCCACACCATCAAGATGGGCGCGGAGTTCCGGCGCCAGAACTCGGATAACTTCTCTTACACTCCCGGAACCTTCAGCTTCGCCAGTATTACTACCTTCCTGGCCGACCAGGCGAGCGGGTTCACGGCAAACACTTCGAACCGTTCGAACCGCACTTACGGGAATGCGCTGGGCGCGTTTATCACCGACAGTTGGAAGGCCAGCCCGGGGCTCACGCTTTCGCTCGGCTTGCGCTACGACTGGTACGGGACACCGACCGAGGCGGAAGGCCGCTACGTAGTGTTCGACCCGACCACGGACTCGCTCCAGCATGTGGGTCAAGGGAGCGGTCCCAGCGTGGCGTACAACCAGAGCGCTTTGAATTTCCAGCCGCGGGTGGGATTGGCGTGGGATCCGTTCCACCGCGGCAACACCGTGTTTCGCGCCGCTTATGCCATCATGACCGACCAGCCGACGCTGGGTCTGGTGACGGGCCTGGCTGCCAACCCGCCCTTTGCGTTTCCGATCTCGTATGTGCCCACTACCGCGGTTCCGTTCGTGACTCTTGCCAACGCCTTCCCAGCGGCCTCCGGGAGCGTTGCGCCGGTGTCGGTGGCGCATAACTACAAGGACGCTTACTTTTCGGAATGGAATTTAAACATCCAGCAGAACCTGGGAGGCAACTACGCTCTGACGGCAGGCTATATCGGCAGCAAGGGCTCGGACCTCAACATCGAGCGCAATTACAACCAGCCGATCAACGGCGCCCGGCCGTACCCGGCGCTTTCCGCTTCGAGCCCCGTCGATCCGGGCGTGCCGCTCTCCAATATTCTGGTCTACGAGAGCGATGGCAACTCTTCCTATCAAGCGGCGTTTGTAGAGCTGAAAAAGGCTTTGTCCAATGGGCTGACGTTCGACGGGTCGTACACCCGCTCGAAATCGATCGACGACAATTCGCGCAACGTTCAGGGCCTGGCAATTCAGAACAGCTACAACATCGCCGGGGACCGCGGACTTTCGGATTTCGATGCCCGCAACCATTTCGTGCTGAGCGCGGTCTACCAATTGCCGTGGAAAGGAAACCGGCTGAAGGAAGGCTGGCAGTTTTCCATCATCGATACGGCGCAAAGTGGAAATCCCATCAATTTTCATCTAAGCAACACGTCGTTTGCGGGCGCCGCGGTTCTGCGCCCGAACGTGACGGGTCCGGTCACGACCGGCTTCACGCCGGCCACCAACGGCAGCGCCACCTCGGTGACCTACATCCAGAACCCTTCGGTATTCATCAACCAGGGGACCACCCCCGGCACCACGCTCGGGTTCGGTAATCTCGGCCGCAACGTGGTGATTGGGCCGGGCTTCGTCGACACCGATTTTTCGGTGGCCAAGTTCACCAATATCAAGAGCGACGGACGCATCGTTCTGGAGACTCGCGTCGACGCTTTCGACATATTCAACCAGGCCAACTTCACCCAGCCGGTTTCGACCATTGGCTCTTCCACCTTGGGCTTGATCACCGGAGGGACGCGCTTCCCGGCCGGAGACGGCGGGACCTCGCGGCAGTTCCAGATTTCGATGAAACTGAGGTTCTAAGTGTGCGGCGTGGAGCGGGACGCCCGCGTCCCGCTCCTCCCGAAACGAGAGCCGGCCGATGGTCTCCTTTCGACCCGAACGAGCTACAGTAAGGATATGGTGCGTGTTCGAGGCGTGGCTCTGTTTCTGACGCTTGCGGCGATTCCGTGTGTGCCTCTTGCCGGACAGCAGGCTGCGCGTCCCAAGGACGTCCGCGAGGCGGCCAAAGCCGGCTCGAGCGCCATCCCTCGCCTGACGCAATATCTTAAAGATCCCAGCCTGGACGTGCGCGCCGAGGCGGTCAAACAGATCACCGAGATAGGGCCGCCGCGCAGCCTGGATCCACTGGTCCTGGCTACCCACGATTCGGACGCCCAGATCCAGATTCTGGCCACCGATGGGCTGGTTAACTACTATCTGCCGGGATACTTCAAAAGCGGCCTGAGCGGGTCGCTGCGGCGTGTTGGCACGGACATTAAGGGCAGATTCAGCGATACCAACGACCAGGCGATCGACCGCTATATCAACGTTCGACCGGATGTCGTGACGGCGATCGTAGGGGTGCTCGACAACGGCGCCACGCGGGACGCAAAAGCGAATGCCGCGCGGGCCTTGGGCGTGCTGCGGGCGGGAGCCGCGGTGGACGGCCTGGTTGCCGCCGCGCATTCCAAGGACGGCGCCTTGATCTACGAGACGGTGGTGGCGCTGGAGAAGATTCGCGATGAATCGGCTGGGCCGCGGCTGGAATTCCTGATGCACGATCTGGATCCCAAGGTTCAGGTTGCGGCCATTGAAGCGGTCGGACTGCTACGCGATACGGGGGCCCGCTCCGGGCTGATCGACGTTCTGAACCAGAGCGACAATGCGCGCGTCAAGCGCACCGCGCTCACGTCGCTCGCCATGCTGCCGGCCGAGAGCAATCGCGCCGTCTACCAGCAGTACATTCGCGACAAAGACGACAAACTGCGGGCCGCCGCGGCGGAAGGCTTCGCGCGCTTGCGCAAGCCAGCCGATACACCTATGCTGGACCAGGCCTGGAAGGATGAAATGAAGCCGCAGGTTCGCCTGGCGCTGGCTTTCGCCCTGGTCATGCACGGCCAGGTTGGGCTGAGCGAGCTTAGCCCGCTGCAATACCTCATCAACAACCTGGATTCGGCCGCGTATAGCGGGATTGCCCAGCCCTACCTGACGGAACTGGCTCGCGAAGACATGGTCCGAAAGGCGCTATACGGGCCTCTGGAGAGCGGGACCAAGTTGGAAAAAATCGGTTTGGCCCAGGTTTTGGGCTCGAGCGGCGACCAACACAGCCTGGACGCACTGAACAAGCTGAAAGACGACCCGAGCCCGGAGGTTGCGCAGGCCGCGCTCACAGCCATACGCAACCTGCAATCCAGGCTTTGAACCCTTACTTCGCCCTTCTCTGCTTTTGCTGACCGACGCGCACCTTGAAGTGTTGTTGCTTAGATTCCTGAAACGCCTTGTGGTCGTGGCGTGCCACGGCATCCGCCAGGTACTGATCGACATTGGCCGCCTTGGGCAGCACCGCCATCAGGGTGAAAGTGTCGTTGCAGGTCGGGCAGTAAGGCCGGAACCGTTTCACATTGGGAATGGGCATAACTTACATATTATACCAGCCCATGCTTTGCCGCCGGATCGAAGGGTGTTTGACGGTTTTGGATTTGGGCGGCTCGCGCCCGGCATCGTGTTGGTATCGTTGAGGGGAAGGCTGGGCACCGGTTGTTGCCGGGCGGCATAAAGATTATAGTTTGGTTTGGACGGATGAATCTTCCGAACGCGCTTACTATTCTCCGAATTTTCTTCGTGCCGCTGCTGGTGGCTGCGCTGGTCGACGACAATCTGGGCTTCGTTGTCCGCGGCTATGCCATCACCAACGAGTGGCTGGCACTGGCTATTTTCCTTTCGGCCGCGTTGACGGACCTATTGGACGGGTACCTGGCGCGCCGCTGGAAACAGGTAACCACGATTGGCACGCTGCTCGACCCGATTGCCGATAAGCTGCTGATATCGGCGGCGTTGATTTCGTTGGTCGAGGTACGCGTGCTGCCGGCATGGATGGCGATCCTCATCATTGGCCGCGAGTTTGCCGTATCCGGCTTGCGGGCGATTGCGGCAGCGGAGCGGTATACCATCAAAGCGAGCGATCTGGGAAAGACAAAGATGGCATCCCAGGTAGTGGCGGTCTCGTGCTTGCTGTTGAGCGTACGCCATCCCCAAATGCACCGGCTGGGGTTGTGGATGATGTGGGCGGTGATCTTCTTCGCACTGCTCAGCGCGGTGAGCTATTTCCGCAAATTCTGGCACAAGGTGGATGCGCGGGTGAAGAAGCGGCGGCGGCGCGAGCTGCTGTTATTGGAGCGGAAGCGGCAGCAGGAAATGATGGCTCAAAGAGGATCGAGGGGGGCTCCCGAATTGCGCGCGGCGACAATCTGGAAGCCGCCGGAAGTGAGCTGAAGGTTACGAACCTCTCCGTGAGAACCGACCGAGCCAATCGGCTTCCCGTTCAGCGTAATGGTGACCCCTCCGGCGTTACCCACCTCGAGAAACACGTTCGACGCGGCCTCGACAGTGCGGCTCTGGTTGGGGCTCAAAGTGCCCGAGTACAGGTATTTGCCATCGGAGCGTACGAGGATCCACACCGGTTCTTCGGCGGTGAGGTCCACGCGGACGGTGCCATGGCCGCCCACGACATCGCTCGCGCGTAAGACCGCGCTGGCTGCCTGAGGAGCGGGACTCGCGTCCGCTGGAGGGCTGGTGCGCGACTCCGGGGTGGCGGCCCCAGCTCCCGCCGCCGGAGTGGTTGGAGCAGCGGGCGCCGGAACGGGCTGCGGCATCGTGCCCTGCGCAGGCGTCTCCGTCTTGGGCGCGCTGGTTTGCGCAATGACACGAGTTGGCTGGGACGCCCGCCGCCGCTCGTGCTGCCACCAGGTATACACACCGGAGCAGACCACCATCACCAGAAGGACCAGTGCCAGGGAGCGCACGGAGGAGAACCACCGGCCGCGGGCATCCGCCACTCCCTGCCATTCCTCCAGGCGAGCCACTTGGATGGACTTGGCGCCGGACTTTACCGGGAGAGCGGGCGTTTCCACGAACACGGGCGCCTCGGTAGGTTCTGGAGGAGGCTGTTCCAGCAACTCGCGAACCGCATTGCCTATCTCTTCTTCATCCAAGCCGACCAAACGGGCGTATTGCCGGACAAAGCTGCGCGCGAACACGCCACCGGGGAGCTTTGAAAAATCGTCGCACTCAATGGCTTCGAGGAGACGATGGGAAAGCTTAAGCTCTTGGGAGATCTGGTCCAGACTGATGTTTTTTTTCAGGCGCTCCCGGCGTAAGCTCTCGCCGATGGGTGTCATATTAGCTAACCCCGTATCTCCTCCTTATCATACAAGACCGCGCCGATAAGACGCCAGTCCGGGAAAAGCCTAGTGATTTCTCGCACATAGCCTCCAAGGCGGGCCGCCGCAAAAGGTCCGCCAAAACATCTGCACTTATCAGTGTTTAATCGGCGGATCTAAGGAAAATCTTTACGGCTCCTCAGGCGCGGCGCGAGGGATTCACAGGCCGCCGATGGAGCAGGCGGCCGCGGCGGCTTGCGCTTCCTGTCGCGGGAAGAAGGGAGATACCGCGGATAGGGAACGGCCGAGGGACTCGCGCGAGCCCTGGCAGCCGCCCTGCGCAACCGCGGCCAGATGACGCCAGGCGACGGCATCGGCGCGCAGGCTTGGCGCCACGTCGAAATTGAGGGCGCTCGAAAACTCTTCTTCCGCGCGTGCGTAGTCCTTTCGCCGATAAAGCATAATGCCCCGGTACAGGTGCGCATCGCCCGACGCCAGTTCCCGAGCCGAAGCGAAGGCGGCGCGACTCGCCAAGTTATAGTCGGTCAGGGCATCGTCCAAATGCCCACTCCGTTCGCTGGCCAGCGCTCGCAGATAGAAGGCGCGCGCGTTTTCCCGGCTGACGTTGGCGGCGCGATCCAAAGTAGCGATGGCGCCGGCGTAATCGCCGCCTAGGAGACGCGCCCCGCCCCAGTCGGTCAGGGAAGTGGGCCAATCCGGCTGCGGGCGCAAGCGGTCGAACCAACCCGCGTTGCCGCGATCCCGGTCCCAATCGGCTATGGCTTGCCTGTAGCGGGCCGCGGCCTCGGGATACCTGGCATCCTGAAAGGCCTGCCGCCCTTCGACCCAGTTCTGCCAGCCGGCCGCCGCCGGGCTGGAAAAATCGCGGGCCGCGCGGGCCAGATCGCCGGAGCGGAGAGCGATCCAACCCAGCCATTCGCGGCCCACATCGGCATACGCCTGGCATAATTCGGGGGTGGTGAGTTCTTCGCCGCAGGAGGGGTGATTTTCCGCCTCTACAAGGGCTCCCTCGGCAGCGGACATCGCGGTGGTGTTGGCGGGAGCGCCGTTGCTCGGACCGTCGGCCTCCGTGGCGTGAATGCGGGCGAGCGCCTCGACTACCGGTAGAATCTCCGGTACGGGCGGGACGGCCTGATTTCGCTTTGCGGGGTGCGCCGCCGGCCAAGTTCCCATGGCCAGGTGAAATTCGGATGCTGCCTGGTCCCATAGTTGCGGCCCATTGCCGGGCACGGTCTGGTTCCCCAACGCCGCCGCTACCAACGCGCAGTAGCCTTTGCGGTAATGGATGCGAGGCAGTTGGCCGGGAGAGGCGATGGCGACCAACGCCGCTTCCGATTGCAGACAAGCGGATGCCTGAACCAAACCGGGGGAAACGGCCAGAGCAACGCTTTCGTAGTCGGCTTGCGCGCGCGCCGACAAGTCAGCGCGCTGAGCTTCTCCGCCTGCCCATACCCCCGGCACCATAACTATTGTCAGTGCGAAAATAGTACCCGAACGGGCCCTGTTCTCAGGCTTCATACCTACCTTCTTGCATCCGGAGGGCCGCTCTACAAGGACTGAAGCAGGAACAGGATCCGCGAGTCGTCCGATCGCGGATAGGGAGCCGGAGTGTAAAAGTCGGGCCCGCTCTTTGAGTGCTTCTTCCATTCTACCAACGGGGCGGTCAACGCGTATAGATCGTCACATCCACGTTCATGCCGGGCCGCAGGATCAGGCCACTATCGTGGTCGACCAGGATCTTCACAGGGATGCGCTGCACCACTTTCACGAAGTTGCCGGTGGCATTCTCCGGCGGCAGCAGGCTCATGCGGGCGCCGGTGGCGCCGGCAATCGAATCCACATGGCCAATCACGCTTTTACCGTACATGTCCACGTGGATTTCGGCGCGCTGGCCGGGTTCGACGTGAGCAAGCTGGGTCTCCTTGAAATTAGCGGTGACCCAGGTGGTGTTGAGCGGGATGACAGCCATGAGCGCCTGACCGGGCTGCACCACCTGGCCCACTTCGACGCTCTTGCGGGTAACCACGCCGTCCACCGGCGCGACGAGGGTGGTATAGCTGAGCTGGAGTTGGGCGGCTTCGAGGCTCGCGCGCGCCTCGGAGACGGCGGCGGCGGCGGTGGCGGCATCCGCCTGGCGGATGGCCACCTGTTTGCGGTTGGCCTGGGAAAACGTCAATTGCGCCTTGGCCCGATCGAGCTGCGAGCGGGCGGCCTGGAGGGCGGCCTGTTTGCTAGCAGCGTTTTCGCGCGCGGATTCCAGCTTCTGCTGGTCGGCGCGCAACTGGCTGGCGGCAACCTTGGCGGCGGCCACGTAGGCGTCGTACTGGAGCTGGGAGATCTCGGCCTTGTCGACCAGCGGCTTCATGCGGGCGAGATCGGCCTGCGCCTTGTCGTTGTCGGCTTCGCGCGCGTGCACGTTGGCTTCGGCAACCGCAAGGTCGGAGCCGGCGGCTTGCTGGGCGCCAATGCGGGCACGTTCCAGCTCGGCCTCGGCATCGGCCACCGCGGCCGAGGAAGCGTCCGTGGTGGATTCGGTGGTCTGGCTCGTCAGCGGAACGCCCACTTCGGCTGACCGCAACTGGCTTTCGGCGCTTTCGAGGTTGGCCTGGGCCAGATCGACGCGCGCCTGGTAATCGCGCGGGTCGATGCGAACCAGCACCTGGCCCTGCTTGACCGGCTGGTTATCGAGCACCGCGACCTCGACCACGTTGCCGCTGATCTTGGGGGCAATAGCCGTGATATGGCCATCCACTTCGGCGTCGTCCGACGAGACCTGATTTTCGAAGTGAAAATACAGTCCTACACCCACCGCCGCGGCGACGAGCACCAGCAGAAGCACCCACTTGGCGCGGTTGTTTCGGGCCGGCGTTCGATCCGCCGGCGCTTCCGTTGCGGGCAGCGTTGCCACAGGTTCCTCCAACGATTGCATCTATTCCACCATAACCGGTCCCTTGGGGGGCCCGGCCTTTCTCATGAAAAACATCAAGGGTACGATGGCCATAAACAAGACGGCCATCGCCAAAAAAGCGTCCGCGAACGAGAGCATAGTAGCCTGACGCAGCATGCCGCCGTAAATCAAGCCCTGCGCCTGCGCGTCCGCACCCCCCAGGCCGGCGCCGCGCGTTCCGACCATGGCGGCGGTATTGGCCAGCGAGGTGCGGAAGACGGGGTCATAGGGTGTCAGATGCGCTACCAGCGTTTGCTGATGCATCTGCGCGCGGCGGGCCAGCAGCGTGGTAATGGCGGCGATGCCCGAGCTGCCGCCGATATTGCGGGCCAGGTTGAACAGCCCGGCGGCATAATTCGTCCGCTCTTTGGGTATGAAAGCGAAGGCGGCGGCGCTGATCGGCACAAACAGGAATCCCAGCCCGAAGCTCTGCACCACGCGAGCCCGCACGGCCGACCCGTAATCCACGCCGAGGTTGAATCGCGACATCATCAGCAGTCCGGTGGCGGAGACCACCACCCCGAAAATCACCAGCCAGCGCGCCTCGAACTTCTTCAGTAACAAGCCGACCACCGGCATGCAAACGCAGACCGCGAGGCCGCCGGGGGAGAGCACCATCCCGCTGAGCATGGCCGTATAGCCGAGCAGGGTCTGCAGAAACAGGGGCAGCAGCATGGTGCTGGCATAGAGGACGAACCCCATTACCAACATGGAGACGGTCGCCAGGGTGAAATTGCGGTCCTTCAGGACGCGGAAATCGATCACCGGGTGTTTGTGGCGCAGCTCCCAAAAAACCACCGTGACCAGCGCCAGCACGGTGATCGCGGCGAAGGTAACGATGAAATTGGAGGAAAACCAGTCGTTTCTCTGCCCTTCGTCAAGGACCACTTCGAGCGAACCCAATCCGAGCGCCAGCAGGCCGAAGCCGGCGTAGTCGATTTTCAGGCCGTCCCCGAGCGAGCGCCGGACCAGATAGGGCGGGTCGAAAACCAGCATCGCCGTCAAGATCAAAGACAGGAGACCAACCGGCAGATTGATGATGAAAATCCAGCGCCAGGTAAAGTTGTCGGTGATCCAACCGCCGAGCGTGGGGCCGACGATGGGCGCCACTACCACGCCTAGGCCGAATGCCGCCATGGCCATGCCGTGCTTTTCGCGCGGAAAGGTCTCCACCAGGATGGCCTGCGATATAGGCTGGAGGGCGCCCCCGCCCAGACCTTGCAGCACGCGAAAGAAGATCAAGAGGCCGAGCGTGGGCGCCAGGCCGCAAAGCACCGAGGAGACCGTGAAAAGGGTCACGCAGATCATGTAAAAGCGCTTGCGGCCCATCAACATGGAGAACCAGCCGCCCATGGGCAGAATAATGGCGTTCGAAACCAGGTAACTGGTGAGGATCCAGGTGGCTTCGTCCACGTCCGCCGAAAGGTTGCCGGCGATGTGCGGCAGGGCGACGTTGGCCACGCTGGTGTCGAGCACTTCCATGAAGGTCGCCAGCATGACCGTCATGGCCACGATCCACGGATTGATTTGCGGAGGAGTGCCTTGTCCGTGAGTGCTTTGCCTACTTGGCGTAGAGCGTCTCCATCTGGCCGGCGGCGTGCGCCAGGTCGGCCCGTGCCTGGTTATAGCGATAGAGGGCCGCGATCTGGTTATCGTTGGCGCGCGCCAGGGCGTCCTGGGCGCTGATCACTTCGATATTGTTGGCCACGCCGGCCTGAAAGCGGTCGCGCGCCTGATCCACTTCCTGGCGTGCCAGCTCAATGCCTTGATTGGCCACGTCGACCTCGTTGCGGGCGGCAGCCGTCTGCGCCGCCGCGGTTTTCACTTCAAGGGCGATGCGGTTGCGCAAATCTTGTTCCTGTTGGGCGAGCTGGCGCAGGGCCAGATCGGCCTTGGCGCGTTCCGCCTGAATCCGCCCGCCGGTGAACAGGGGCACGTCCAGGCTGAAATAGAACTGGTAGAAGGGGATGACGGAGTCGGGCGTCAGGCCCAGTTGCGACCACATCCCATTGGCCGAAACCTTGGGCAGGCGCTCCTCCGAGGCGGTCTGGCGATCTAGTTCCAGCCGGCGGTGATCGCTCGCGATGCGTTCGAGCTCGGGACGGGAAGTATAGGCGTGCTCCAGCGTTTGGTCGGCGTCGGTTTGAGGCGTCTGAAAGAACTTGCCCTGATCCGCCAGCTCGATCTTGCGTTTGGGATCGACGTTCAACAGCCGCGCCAAACCGAAGAGCGACGTTTCGAGCCCGGTTTGCGCCACGATCAGCCGTTGTTTTTCATTTTGCAGCTCCACATTGGCGCGCAAGGTATCGATGCCCGTGCCCACGCCGTTCTTTTGCAGGTCCGCGGCCTGGTCGTAAAGCGCCTGGGCCAACTGGACGCGCGATTCGGCGGCCGAAACGTCCGCCGCCGCCCGCTGGCTGCCCAGGTACTGCGACACCACCAGCAGCACGCTCTCTTCGCGCATCGCGATTTCGTCCAATCGTGCCGAGCCCACCCCGGCCTGGGACGCCTTATATCGCCGCCAGAGCGTCAGATCGAAAACCGGCGCCTGAAAGCTCAAGCCGGCCTGGAATGTCTCAAACGGCCCGATATGTTCGGGGAAGCCCGGGATCGGTCCACCGAACAGGGCTTGGACGTTTTCCCGGTTGACGGATTCGGCGACGCTGCCACCGACGCGCGGAAGCAACCCGGAACGAGCCGTCCGCACATCCTCCCTGCTCTGCGCTACCGCCAGATTTGCCAGAATCACCTGCGGGTTTTGCTTGAGAGCCAGGTTTACCGCATCGCGGAGGGTCAACTGCATCGGAGCCGCATCCTGGGCCCAACCTCGGCCACTGAGCAGCCAGAGAAAAACTCCCGCAACGGTTGTCCATCTATTGGTCACGCCTAAGAGGATGCAATCCCAGTGCCGCATGTAAGTTGCTGATTTGATTGGAAGCCGCTGCTGCCGAGTGACAAAATATGGGCGCTAAGCAGGATTGCAGAACCCTCAAGCCCCACTTTTGACCCATCAGATAAAAACGGCCGGAGAGCCATCACTCCCCGGCCGTTCGATTCGGCTCAGGTTGAGCTAGAAGTAAACGCGCAGGCCGAATTCCATCCCCATGTCAAGTGACTTCACCCGGGCCACATCTCACACCCAATCGCGTCCCCCGGAGGAATGCCCGGGGGAACGGGCTGGTTCCGGTATTAGAAATGTAGCCGGATCCCGAACTCCATGTTGCGCGGCGTGTTGGCTTGGCCGGTAATCCGCCCGAACAGGGTCGGGCTCAACAGGTTCATGCTCGGGTTGCTCAACACCGCGTGGTTAAACACGTTGGTGATTTGGAAGATCAGGCTCGCACCCACTCGTTCCTTGATGATTCCGAAGTCCTTCGTCACTGCCACGTCCACGTTCCATTGCGGCAGACCGCGCAGGTTGGCGTAGCCGCCGCAACTCGTGTCGTAACCCAGGATGCAGGGCCGCATTTCGCTGTACACTGCCGCCGGGTTGCTGAACATATTCACGCCGTATGGGTTGTTGGTGCCGATCCCGTTGGAGCCCGCAACGTTGTACTTGGTGCTGGTGGTGCCCGTGTACGGGGAGAGCCCCACCGCGTCGTCGGCTCCCGAGGCAGCGCCGGAAGAGGAGGATTCGCCGAAAGACTCCGTGGTCGAGCCCGGCTCGTAGCCCACCGCAATCGGCGCTCCGCTGTTGGCCACGAACAGCGGCGCGAATGTCCAGCCTCCCAATACCCTCCGCTTGATTCCCGAAAGATGCTGCAAGAAGGGCGACTGATAATACAGCGCGGCGTTCAAGTTGAACCGGTAGTCGAACAACTGCGGCCCGTAATTGCCGGCGATATTGAACGGATCGAGCGTCGTGCCGCCGCTGTTGTACTGCGCCAGCCCGGCCGTGCCCAGCGCCCGCGACCAGGTGAAATTGGAGGCGGCCGTCAGCCCATGCCAGTCGTTGGCTTTGTAGGAGAAGTACAGGGCATTGTAATTGGACCATCCCTGGCTGGTGACGAGGATGGCGGATGTCGCCTGGTTGTTGCCCCCGTTGAACGGCGAGCTGATCATGGTTCGGCTCCCCGCCCACGGCACCCCGCCGGCCACGGCCGCATTATTCAGCGCCGCCCATATGCTCGAAACCTGCGCGATCTTGATATTCGATAACTGGCTGGTGGCGAACGCCGCCGTGCAGCTCGAATAGCCCTTGCAATACGCTGAGTTGGGCCCGCCGAGAGCCGATTCCAGGAACGCCTGCGCCGGAGCCTGCGCCGCCGGCAGCGTGGCGGCGCAAGGGTATGCGGCTCCGCACAGCGACAGATACAAGTTCGCGTAGGCTTGCGCGAACGTTTGCCCGCCGAGCGTGGTCATGTACGGCACCGCGTCGAGGTTGATCTGCATGTAATCGTTGCGTGAGATTCGGCCGATGTAGCCGACTTCCAAGGTCATGCGGTTGGAAAGCTCCCGTTGGACGGAAACGCTGACGTTATCGGTGCGGTTAGGCCGATAATTCGGATCCAGCGCCGTAGCATCGCCGGCGTTGGGGTTGGTCCCGCCGGGGTAGAATGGCTGCGCCAGGGTCGTCGTCGCGGTCGGCAGCGGCGCCGAATTCCCGTCCACCCCGATGCGAAACGCGTTAACCGGCGTGGCCTGGCCCGTCCCGAGGCACTGTCCTTGCGAATTCGGGCCTTGGCAGGTCACGCCCTGCAGCAAGCCCGGGCCGAGCAGCGGCACCAGCACCTGGTTGACGCCGTTGATGCGCCCGTAAATCCGCCCGTAGCCGGCGCGGATCACGGTTTTCTTGTCGCCGAAAAGTTTGCCCATCAAACCGCTCGTGCCGGAAGGATTCCAAGCGATCGAGACGCGCGGGCTAAACTGCCCGTAGAACGGATTATACGGATACTTCAGTCCGTCGCCTACGTTCGGCACCAGCGCATATCCGATGGTTGGATCGTAGTTCGACCCCGCCAGCGCCGCTTTCTCCCGCTGCGCCATGTAACCGCTGAAGGTCACCAGGTTGTCGCTCCCGTCCACCAGCGCCACCTGCTTACCGTTGAGCTCGTAGGGCGGCATTTCCAGGGCGTAGGCTATGCCGTAAGTCAACGTGAAAGACGGCTTCATGTGCCAGGTGTCGCTGAAGTACACGTTGTAGTAAGGGATAACGCTCTGGTCAAAGGCCACGCTGCCCACGGGTTGCAATGTCAGATTGGAGCCCGCGCGCGTGTACGCCACCTGCGTCTGCGACACGATACCCAGCACTTCGCTGTACAGGTTTTCATAAGTGGAATACTGACTGCTCGGCACCGAACTCGGGATATAGGGCGAACTGCTCCAGTTGTTCAGGCCGTAGTTTCCCGTAAAGTATACGATCTGGTTGTTGATACCAATGCCATTATCGGTACGCATGTGGTAATCGTAATTGCGCTGGTAATTGCCGCCGTATTGGAACAAGTGGTTACCCTTCAGCATGGTCAGGTTATCGCTAATCTGCTTGTCTTGCCCATCCCAGAAGCGCTGCCGGATACACTGCGTATTGGTGTTGTAAGGCGCCAAGCCATTCACGCAACTGGTGCCTTCCGGTGTGGTATTGGAGATTGTGGGATCGCCCAGTTCCACCGCGCCTCCCAGTCCGGCGATCTGCGGCGGAGCATTGGCGGTGCCCCACTGCCAGAACTGCCGGATATAGGCAAAACGGAAATCGTTGGTGAGGTTGGGTGTGACATTCGTAGTCAGCCCGACGATCATGTACCCGTCGATCTGCGGCCGCGGCGCGGTTGCCGTCGGCGTGCCGAGCGTGTCGCCGGGCAAACCGCCGCCGATGTCTACCTGGTTGGTGGTCAGGCTGACCAGGCGCGTGTAGCGGTAGCTGGCCATCAAGCGCCACTTTTCGTTAAAGTCGTGATCGATCCGCCCGATGTAATTATTGGTCGTCAGCGGGGCGCGAATCGAGGAGAGGAAACCGAGCACGTTGTAGCCATCCCCGCTCGAGTAGTTCGGATCGTTCCCCGCCGGCAACTGCGAGTTCCAGATCTTGCTGACCACGGGGCTGATGCCGAGATTGCGCGGATCGAGCCCGGACGGCTGGTACGTCACACCGCCGACCGTCACCGGGCTGGGATTGAGATTGTAAGGGATATACTGCCCTGCCGAATTGGCAATTTGGATCACACCCGCGCGCAGCAGGGGCGACGGCACCGGGTGCTCATACGTGCTCACGTTCGGATAGCGCAGCCCCTCGAAGTTGGCAAATCCGTACCATTTTCCCAGTGGGGATTTAAATGGCGTTAACTGTCCTCCGATGCTGGCCCCGAACCGCTCGCGATGGTTCGAAGGTAAGGGCGTGTAACCGAGATTGTTTGCATCGCAGACCTGGACCTTGGGATTGCAGGGGGTGTGATTGTTAGTCCAACTGTTGGCCGCACCCACGTCGGTGGCGAAGTAGTAGTCGTAGACCGAGCCGTGATACTGGTTGGTGCCGCGCTTGGTCACCATTTGGATACTGCCACCGGTCGAGTTGTTGAAATCGGCCGTCTGGTTGAACACCCCGACTCTCACTTCCTCGATGCTCTCCACCGGCGTCGGCACCGCCCCCGAAGCGACGCCGCCGGTTTGCGTGCCGCCCGTGCCGGTGAAATTCGTCTGGTAACCGGTGGTGTTGCCGGCCATGTCGTCGCTGATGTTGCCGCCGTCCAGCGTGTAGGTGTTCTGGTCGTTGAACGCGCCGGCGATAAAGCCGCTGGAGTATCCGCTGCCGGGGCTGACCGCGGGCTGCAGAATGATCAGCGTGGAAACGTCGCGTCCGAGGTTCGGCAGGTTCATGATCGACGAGCCGGAAATCGTGGTGCCAACCGTCGAATTAGTGGTCTGCAACTCTGCCCCAATCGATCCGGTTACCTCTACCGTGATGGATGTGCTCCCCACCTCCAGGCTGGCGTTCACCGTAATCGTGGTGCTCACCTCAACGTGCTGCGATGCCACGCGGTAGGTGTTGAATCCCAGCTTGGTAAACGTCAGACTGTAATCCCCCGGTGGCACGTTTACGAAGACGTACCGGCCGGCTACATTGGTTTTCGCGGTCAGCGCCGCACTTGTCGATAGGTCGGTCAATGCGACTTCAGCGTCGGGAACAACCGTGTTCTGCTGGTCTTTCACGATGCCGGTGACGCTGCTGGTTGAGGTAGCCTGTGACCAAACTGGCATCGCGCTAAGGCATAAGAGTATACCTAGCACGACGACCAGCCGCCAGAAGACAAAACGAGAACTCTGGAAGGAAGTGGACATAAAACCGCCTATGAAAGCTTGAGTCGACTTACTTAAGGACACCCGACTTCGGTCTATGGGTAAACAAAACCGGCCACGACCGGCGCTCCTACTTCGACCCGCCGATTAAGTGTTGTATAGCACTTCCGTAGGCATAAATCAACAATTAAAGGTCCGAATATGCGTTTTTGTGGAAAACTTCAACGGATTCTAATGTGGGGACACGCGCCGGTCGTCCTATTTCCGGTTTTCCGGCTGTGGAGGTTCACGACTTCCGGTTATTCAAGCCGAGCTTCCGCATTTTGGCCTGGAGGGTAGTTCGCTTCATTCCCAATCTGGCGGCGGCGCCTTTCTGGCCGCCCACCTTGCCGCCCGACTCCCCCAGAGCGCGCTCGATGGCTTCGCGCTCGGCATCGGCCAGCGTGACCGCGCCGGCGGCGGACGCAATTGGCGCCGCCGGCTTCACCGCCACCCGAGTCAACTCCTGGACCGAGGCTTCCAGCGAGGCGCCCTGCGACAAAATCACGGCGCGCTCGATGAAATTCTGCAGCTCGCGGATATTCCCGGGCCAGGTATAGCGCTCCAGGGCTTGCATCGATTCGGCGGGAATATGGGTGATGCGTTTGTTCATACGGCGCGCAAACTGCTGCACAAAATAACGAACCAGTAGAGGGATGTCTTCGCGGCGCTCGCGCAAGGCCGGCGCGGTGATCGGGAAAACGTTCAGGCGGTAATAAAGATCGGCCCGGAACTCGCGCCGATCGACCATCTCCGCCAGGTTGCGGTTGGTGGCCGCCACCAGGCGCGCATCCGTGCGGATGGTCTTCGAGCTGCCCAGCCGCTCGAACTCGCGCTCCTGCAGGACGCGCAACAGCTTGGTCTGCAGTTCGAGCGGTATCTCGCCCACTTCGTCCAGGAACATGGTGCCGCGATGCGCCAGCTCGAAACGGCCCACGCGCTGGGCGATCGCTCCGGTGAAGGCGCCCTTCTCGTGCCCGAACATCTCGCTTTCGAGCAAGCCGGTGGGAATGGCGGCGCAGTTGAGCTTGACGAAGGTGCCCTGGCGCCGCGCACTCAGGTCGTGAATGGCTCGCGCCAGCAGCTCCTTGCCCGTGCCGGTTTCGCCATAAATCAGCACCGTGGAATCGGTCGGGGCGACGGTTTCGACTTGTTTGAGGATCGCCTTCAAGGCGCGGCTCTGGCCGATGATCTCCTCGAAGCGGTTATCGGTGCGGATTTCGTCTTCGAGGTAGACTTTTTCTTCCGCCAGCCGCGCATTGAGCTCTTCGATGCGCTTGTAGGAAAGGGCGTTTTCGAGCGCGATCGCGATCTGCCCCGCCACCTGGGTATAAAACGGGATGTCCTCGGGGTTGAAAAAACCCGCCTGCCGCGAGCCTACGCTCAACATTCCCAAAGACTTGTCGAGAAAGATCAGGGGAGCGGCGCAGATCGATTGCAGGCCTTCCCGTTCCAGAATGGCGCTGGTGATGGGCGACATGCGGCGGATATCGCCGGAGCCGAGCACCCTTCCTTCCCGGCCACGGAAGATGATGCCCGCCAGGGTGTCCGCCACGGGGATCTCGGCATCTTCCTGCATCACGCCTTGGCTATCGGGGAAATCCAGCACTCTCAGGCGCAGCGCGTCCTTTTCCGCGTCGTAAGTCATGATACCGGCGAAATCCAACTCGAAGATGCGCCGCAGCGCGGACGCCACCGTCTGAAACAATACTTTTGGCGACAGGCAGCTTACCGCCGCGTTGTTCACTTCGAGCAGCGCTCGCAGCCGGTCGCGCTCCTGCGCCAGTTGCCCCTCGTAGGCCAGCGCGGCCTCGGCATTCAGGGCGTTATCCACCGCAATGGCCACCTGCCTGGCTACCTGTTCCATGAATTCGAGATCTTCGGGTGAATAGGCGTTGATTTCGGTGGAACCGAAGGTCAACCCACCCAGATCGTGCTGCGCGGTGAATAGGGGCAGGGTGCAGAAGGATTCGCAGCCGTTCGCCTGGATGATCTCCTGCAGGCGGGGAAACCGGCCCAGAGCTTGCGCGTCGGTAGCGTAATAGGGACGGCGCTCGCGCAAGGCGACCTTGGTCGGGCTGTCCTCGTCGGCCATTTCCGTGTGCTTCTCGCCCACCACCGCGCGGTCGGTTTCAAGAATGTGCAAACGCACGGTCTGGTTCTTCGGGTCCAGCAGGGTAAGTACGATGAAATCGAAAGTGACTAGACTCTTCAAACAGCGGCTCAGGTCGGCAAACAAAGTAGAGAGCTGGCGGTGCGCGACGATGCTCTGCGCTACCTCGAGCAGCGTCTCATACCGAACCTGAATGGGGTTTGGTGACATCGGAGTGGGGACAGACATTTCGCCGCCGCGCTGGCTTTTCTTCAACCCTAACACAACCACCCTGACTCCCCCGCATAGCGGTATCCTTGGGCAGCAGCCCCCGTATCAAGGGTGTCGCCGCCCGCAGCCGCACTCCGGCCCTTTGCATTTCCGCGAGCAAGGCTTGACCTTCGCCGTCCACGAAATCGACTTCTTTTAGATCGACGGTCGCCGTTCGGGACTCTAGTGTCGAAGCCGCTGTCTGCCAGCATTGCCGCAGTTCCCTAACCCAGGGACCGCTAAGCCTGCCTTCCAAGACCAGAAGCAGGCCGGCCTGGCAATCGCAAAGCGTGATCTTCAACATCCAAACCTGGGAAGCTGCATGAGAGATACCAACTCTGAACGAGCTTTATAATGAGTGACTTGGAAGTGACCATCACAGCCGGCATGGATGTCTGCCCAAATAATGGCATCGGATTCGGGCACGACCGGGCAAGAAGGCGGGGAAAAAAAGTGAGCCGGGGGAGCGAAACCCCGGCTCAGAAAAGGAGAATTAAACGCGGACGCACATGCGAACTCAAGACGCGACTTCGGCCAACACCCCAGCCAGGACAGGGTCAGGAGCGAGCCAGAACCGTTGCCGGATCAGGTTACCGAAATCACATCTTCTCCCAGATCGGAAACCAAAGACAGTCCCATGCGTACGTAAGGCGGACTAAGAAGGTGGTTCTACGGGATCTGTACTGTAGGTAATGAACCCGCCGTTTGCGACTGCGGACCGTCCGAAATCGCGTACTTCACTTAGCCGCGCGCCACATCGGCTCCGTCCGGGCTGCTACAATCCGAATTTGGCTGTCTCCCTACAGAAATCCACCGCCGTTTTTCGCCGTGTCTTCAAGGCTTTTGAATACCGCGACTTTCGGGTTATGTGGATTGGCGCGTGCACCTCCACAATCGGCACCTGGATGCAGATTGTGGCCCAGGCCTGGCTGGTCTACGAGCTTTCTCACTCGCCCTTTCTACTGGGGCTCGATACCTTCCTGGGCGGCATCCCGATCTTCCTGTTTTCGCTATTCGGGGGCGTGCTGGCGGACCGCTTTGAGCGGCGCAAGATGCTGATGGCATCGCAATGGGTGCAGATGGGCAGCGCGTTTATCCTGACCGCGCTGGTGCTGCTGCATCTGGTCCATGTCTGGCAAATCCTGATGCTGTCGTTCGTATCCGGTTTCGCCCAGGCATTTGGCGGGCCGGCTTACTCGGCTCTGATTCCCACCCTGGTTCCCAAAGAGGACATGCCCAACGCCATTGCCCTCAACTCCATCCAATTCAACGCCGCCACGATTATCGGCCCCACCTTGGCGGGTATCGCGATGGCCAAATTGGGCGACGCATGGTGTTTCGGACTGAACGGCCTCTCTTTCTTCGCACCCATTATTTCGCTGTCAATTTTGACCATTCGATTCATTCCTGAGAAGACGGGCGACTCCATCCTGTCGAGTATGAAAGAAGGGTTCCGCTTCATCCGCAAGCGCGAGGGTATGGTAGCCCTGATGGTACTGGCTTTTTGCATGACGTTCCTGGCCGTCCCGATGCGAACCTTTCTGCCGGTTTTCGCCGAGGATATTTTCCACCACGGTCCGGAGACGTACACGTCATTTGTGTCGGTGATTGGGGTGGGATCCGTGTTGGGAGCCCTGCTGGTGGCTTGGCTGGGTCAGATCCGTCGGAAAGGTACGGTGGCTCTAGTCATGCTGATCGCTCTAGGCTTGGCCATCGCGGGCTTTGGGCTATCGAAGGTGCTGGCCCTTAGTTTCGTCCTCCTGTTTGTTTGTGGGGCTTCGATGATTGGGGTTTTCACCATGGTGAACTCGCTGGTGCAATTGATCACCACCAATGAGATGCGCGGCCGGGTGGTGAGCGCGTACAATTTCGCCTTTCGGGGCGGAATGCCCATGGGAAACCTGGTGACAGGCCTGCTCGTCCCAAAAGACAGGGCGTCCGCTGTGCTGCCGCTGGTGCTGGCCGTGAATGGCGCCCTCCTAGTTGGGCTGGGGATTTACTTCTTGACCGCCCAGCGCAAGGTAGCGGCGCTTTGATCCAATAGAGACAGGAAAATGGTGCTCCAACTTGTACTCGCCGGATTCTTCGTGCAGGGCGCAACCCCGCTCGAAGCGGCTCGCGACCGGCAGGACCGGCCCGCGCTCGAAAGGTTCGTCCGCGAAAGCGAAGCCGCGGCCGCCAGGGCGCCCAACGATGCCGACGCGCAATACCGGTGCGCGCTGGCTTCTTCGTACCTGGCCGAAGTCGACCAGGAACTGCACGACAAAAAAGCCGCCCGGCAAGCCGCGGAAGTGGGCATCAAGGCCGCGGAAAAAGCCGTTGCCCTCAAACCCGACAATGCCGAAAACTACCGCATCCTGGGCACGCTCTACGGACAGGCCATCACCGACCTGATCAGCGGTTTGACTTACGGTCCGCGGGCCAAGGACGCGATTGCGAAGGCTTTGGCGCGCGCGCCCAATTCCTCCACGGTCTACGTGGCGCGGGGGGTGGGAAACTACTACCTGCCGCCGCAGTTGGGCGGCGGACTGGAATCGGCCGTCGCGGATTTCCACAAGGCGATTGAGCTCGATCCCCGCAACGCCGAAGCGTACCTGTGGCTGGGCTTAAGCCTCCGCAAGGAAAACAAAGACGCCGAAGCCCGCCGCGCGTTCGAAAAATCTCTCGAGCTGGATCCCAACAGCATTTGGGCGAAACAGCAACTCTCGAAAACGCCGGAAAAATGAAGCAGCTCTGGGTTGCGGCCGTGATCGGCGCCCTAACGCTGGTGAGTTTCTTCCAGTTTCCCGGCCACACCTGGCTGCAGCAGGACACCCAGATCTATGTGGCGATCATGGAGCACGAGCGCGACCCGCGCGTGCTGGCCAACGACATTCTGGTGGCTGAGTCGCACGTGGCCTTCACCCTATACGACGAGATCGCCCTGGCGGCGCGCAAAGTTACGGGCTTGGGTTTTCGCGAGGTGCTCGAAACCGAACAGCTTCTGACCAGAGCCTTGGGGATCTGGGGACTGTACCTGCTGGCCCTGGCCTTCCTGGACGGGCAGGCGGGCTTGTCGCTTCTAGCGGCGGCGATCGTTTCCCTCGGTGCTACCATCGCCGGGCCTGCCGTGTTGACCTTTGAATACGAGCCGTCGCCGCGCTCGCTTGCCTACCCGCTGGTGATGTGCGGGCTGGGGCTGGCGGCTGCCGGACGGCCGCGGGCTGCCACCATTGCGGGCGCCGTCGCTTTGCTATACCACCCCCCGTCGACCCTGCCGTTTTGCGCTTTGGTCGCATGGCTGGCGCTGCGGCGGCGCGATTTTCGAACCTGCCTGCCCATCGCGGCCGCGATTCTGCTGGTGGCCTTTTCGGCAAACTTTCAGGCGCAGGATGCCGCCGCCGGCTTTTTCCGCAAATTGACGCCCCTCGATGAGCGGCTGCAACGCATGCGGGCCGGTTACAACTGGATTTCGGGCTGGGGGACAAGCCTGATCCTGCACTGGCTGTCGGTGTTTGGAATTGCTTCGGGGGCGTGGCTTCGAGTGCGCCGCCACGGTTGTGGAGCAGGCGTTTTCGCCTGCAATCGCGGCCTTGTCATGGCATTGGCTGTAGTCGGAATCGTCAGTATGCCGATTTCCTGGTTGCTGCTGGACCGGGCGGGTTGGGCGTTCCTCTCCGAATTGCAGCCCATGCGAAACCTGTTGTGGACCGCGCTCGCGGCGCAGATCTTCACGGCCATTGCCGGCCTCCGCGCGGCCGGGCAAGGCCGCTTAATGGAAGCTTTCGCTTGGCTGGCCGCGGCGTTTGCGTTTCCGGTCGAGGATGTATTCATCCGGCCGTGGGCCTGGCGTCAGGTGTTGGTTGTGGCCGGGCTGGCGGGACTGACCGCGGGCTTGGTTTGGTCCTCCAGACGGCGCGGTTTGAAATGGGTGCCGGCGGTTGCGGCAGCAACCGCTTTTTTCGTCATTCCGGGCTGGAGCCAGGTGGTCAATTATCCGCGCCTGCACACTCCCGAACTGGCACAATTGATCGACTGGGCACGAACCGCCACGCCGCGTGACGCCGTATTTGCGTTTCCCGACTCGGACAAAAACGGCTATCCTGGCATTTTCCGCGCCGAAGCCCTGCGCGCGGTCTACGTAGACTGGAAAGGCGGGGGCCAAGTCAATTTCCTGCCGCAATTCGCCGCCGAGTGGTGGTTTCGCTGGCAGCAGACCATGGACCGCCCGGTCGATCTCGCCAAATACGACGGCCTGGGGATTCGGTACGTCGTGGTGCGTTCCCCCAACCGGCTATCGCAATCGCCGGTTTTTGAGAATGCGCAGTACAGGGTGTACCGGGTGCTCCCTACTTCAGCAGCCGAATCGCCCCATTGACGGTGTTCAGATCGAACAACGGGCCGCCGGAACCGATCGTTCCCTCCAACCGGTTCTTGCCGAGTTCGCCCTGCACGCGGAAATCGAAATCGGAAGTAATCGACCCATTGGTGGTATGGGCGTCGACGCGGGCGTTGGTGTCCGCCGGCAGATGCAGCGTAATCGAACTGTTCGAGGTGTGCGCTCGCACGTCGGAGCGAAAACCAGACGGCAGGGTAAGCTCCACCGAACCGTTGCTCGTCTCTGCCCGGACTTCGCCGCCGCCGTGCTCGATCGCCGCCCGAATACCGCCGTTGGAAGTGGTGGCGTCCAGACCCCCGCGCAGGCGCTCGGCATGGATATGTCCGTTCGAAGTATGGGCGTGGACGGCGCCTTCGATCAGGTCCAACTCCACCGGGCCATTGCTGGTTTCCGCGCCTAAATCTCCTTTCAGGTCGATCGCCCGGATTTCCCCGTTGGACGTGTGTAAATGCGCCGGCCCGGCGGTTCCGGTGACGTGGATGGAGCCGTTGGAAGCCGTGACCCGTTCCAGCGTAATGGTCTTGGGAACAAGTAGGGTAAAGCGCGCTCCCTGATTGTTGCGCCGCTCGGTGGGGCGAACCGCCCGTATGGTGACCGAATCCGGAGTGTGGTCAATGTCCACGCGCAGGGTATCGGCAGCCTCGGGCGTGGGACCGTACTTGGCGCCCAGGATGTCCACCGTATCCCGATCCGACCCGCTGATTTCCACGCTGCCGTTAAAGGTTTCGAGCGACAGCCTGCCGCCCGCGTGTAACGGGTAAGAGTAGTGGAAATCGCGTGTCACCCGCTGCATGTCCCCCCAGTCGTCGATATCGCAACCGGCCAGAAACAGGATCGGCAGCGGGAGCAGGAGTCGAAGAAAACCAGCGCGCATTGGGAACCTCCAAATCGCGATTTACGTATACCCCAGGAAGTTTGTTCCAGAAAGGAGTACAATCGCCCTAAATATGACACCCGAAAATGCACCTGCCGTTGAGCCGCCCGCCGGATTGAGCGAATTCTCCCGCCTGACCGGCGTTTTCTTTGAACCGGGGAAGACTTTTGCGGATATTGTGGCCCGGCCGCGATGGATCGTTCCCATGCTGCTGGTGATTCTGATCGGCTTGGCCGCCACCGTCCAGATGTCGCAACGGATCGGCTGGGAGCGCATCGTAAGCCATTCCTTCGACACCAGTTCACGGGCGCAAAACATGACCCCGCAACAGCGCCAACAGGCCATCGAGACGGGGGTAAAGATTGCCAGCGTCATGGCCTATATCGGCCCGATAGTCGGCGTTCCGATCTATTTTCTGGTTGTGGCCGCGGTGCTTCTGGGCATCTTTGCCGGCATTCTCTCCGCGCCGGTGAAGTTCAAGCAGGCTTTCGCCGTGGTTTCTTATGCCAATTTACCCGGGGTTGTTTCCGGGATTCTGCTCATCGTCGTCTTGCAGCTTAAGAATCCCGAC
This sequence comes from Bryobacteraceae bacterium, assembly GCA_049511335.1. GTDB lineage: Bacteria > Acidobacteriota > Terriglobia > Bryobacterales > Bryobacteraceae > JBEKYD01. Next base: position 58,728 of record JBEKYD010000004.1, read on the forward strand.
GAATTCAACGTGCAGAATCCCCTGGCATTCAATCCCGGCGCTTTCATGGACCCGCTGGCGACGTCCAAAGCTCTGTACTCGCTGGCAACCTCGATCGACCTGTTCACCTTGTGGACGATTGTGTTGATGGCCATCGGTTTCAAGGCGGCCGCCGGCAAGAAACTCTCGTCGAGCGGCGCGTTTCTGGCGGTGTTCCTGCCGTGGTGCGTGTGGGTCGGAGGCAAGGCGGCGCTGGCGGGATTGTTCTCGTAGCCCGGTGGGACAGACGATCGCCTTTTGTCGTCTGTCGTTCCCCGCCGATGCGCAACAGTGGGACAGACGATCGCCTTTTGTCGTCTCTCGTTCCCCGCTGAAGCAGAATCACCCGACAGACGACGAAAAACGATCGTCTGTCCCACCAGAATCTCACTTGTTTTGAGAAAAACCCGGCGTGACGGGCACTACTTCCCCGGAATCACGATGGCATTCACACGCAGGCACCTCCCCCACTGGATTCCAGGCGAGGCCGCCGTCTTCGCGACCTGGCGCTTAGCCGGCTCGCTCCCCGCTCAGCCGGAGATACTGGAGTGGGACAGACGATCGCCTTTTGTCGTCTGTCGCTCCCCGCTGAAGCCCAACCGCCCGACAGACGACAAAAAACGATCGTCTGTCCCACTTCCTGGCCCGCTCTGGCTGCAAGAACCGCGAATCGCCTCCGTGGTGGTGGACGCGCTCCTTTATGGCGAGACGGAGCGGCAGTTCTATCGGCTCCTCGCGTGGGTCGTCATGCCCAATCACGTCCATGCAATCTTGCAGCCCGATTCTCCCATGCCCACCATCATGCGATGGCTCAAGGGGAGAACCGGTCGCGTGGCGAACCGGATTTTAGGCCGCACCGGAGCGGCCTTCTGGCAGGACGAGTCTTTCGACCGTTGGATCCGCTCCGAGGACGAGCTTCGGTATTTTGTCGAATACGTGGAAAACAACCCGCTAAAAGCAGGCCTGGCCGAGAGCAAAGAGCAGTGGCCATGGTCAAGTGCGGGCTGGGGCAAAGGTAGCAACGGTGGGACAGACGACCGCCTTCTGTCGCCTGTCATCCTCCGCTGATGCGCAAGCGCTTGACAGACGACCAAGAGCGATCGTCTGTCCTACTCTTCCACCTGCCTGACAGACTGGGGTGGGACAGACCATCGCTTTCCGTGGTCTGTCAGCCGGACCGAGCGCAACCGCCCGACAGACGACAAAAAACGATCGTCCCACTTTGTCTACTGCACCGGTATGGTAGCCGTCTCGGTTGTCTTGCCGCCGATGGACAGCGAGATTGGCACCGCCGATCCGGTCGGAGTATTGGCCGCCAACTGCACGTCGATCTGAAACAGCCCGGGGAAGCCTGGCGCAAGGCCCGGGAACAAGACCGTCGCGTTCTGCCCTCCTACGGTCACGGTCGGCGTGGGGGTCGTCGAGAGAGGCGACGCCACTGCCGGCGTCCCGCTATACGGCTGGTTCGATACCGGTCCCAGTCCGTTGGCCCAAAGAGTAATGAAGTAGTTGTTGGCGGCGCCGCGCTTGGCCGGATTGCCGGTCGTGATCAGTGCGCCTGTTGGATCCGTGGCGATAGCAGTGCCGCCGTTGTAGTTGAAAAACGTCGGCGAAGAGTTCGCGATGTTGACGGTCATTACATTGGACGAGATTCCATTATCGCCGGTCACCTTCACCTGCGCGGAGGAATACCCCTGGAGCTCCCACGGAGCAAAAGCATTTATCTGCGTCGGACTGACATAGACGATATAACCGGGATAAGTCACCCCGTTGCCCACGTCGAAACTAACCGTCACCGTGTCGATTTGGAGCGGCAGGTTGGCGAAGGTGTTGGAAGCGGTGTAGCTACTGCTGGTGAAGCCCGAGCCATATAGCGAGACGTAGGAGCCCGGAGCGATGGTTGTGACTCCGGCGGCTGCATCCGACACGCTACTTAGCGAGGGCGCGCTTACCACGTAACCGTAGACTTGGATAGTTTGCCCCACAATCGAATTCAAGTTGATGTTGAGAAGCGACGTTGCGGTACTCGCTGGCAGTACGGCGTCGAAATATAGGAAGCCGTAGGAATCGGTTCGGCAAGTGATGGAGCTTGTGCTCGAGGCCGGCGAGCACGCCGGGCCGCTCGAAGCGCTCTTCAGCGTCAGACCGTTCGCGGCGCTGATGAGAATGGGAGCATTGGCGATGCCCGCGCCGGTGATATCGGTAATCTGCAGCACCGGATATCCGGTAGGGTTCACATCCGAGCCGCCGGTCCCTTCGTAGTAATAGTTATTGTTGCTGTCGCAGCACGAAAGGAACGTGATCACGTTGTAACCGTAGCTCGCGCCGCCCGGAACAATGAACATGAACGGAATCCGCAGCGTAGTGGCCGAGCCGGTGACAACCACCGCACCGGAATATTCACCCACCGCGGGCAGCGTCCCCGACAGCGTCACGATGAGAGTCGACGTGGCGCCGGCAGCCAGCGTGGCGCTCGATAGCGTTGCCGTGAGCTTGGTGGTTCCCGGCAAGGTGACGGGTGTTACAACTCCACCATCGATGGGCGTATTGGCTGTGCAGCAACTTACGCTGGCAGCTAAGGTCGCCGAACCGGAGCCGATATTGGTCAATGTGATCGCAACGGGCGATGGCGCCGAGCTGACGATGCCAAAGGAAACTGAAGAGGGAACCGCCGTCACGTTTGCCGCGATCGCCGTCCCTGCATTCAGGAGGCCGGCGCCCATCCACTCGGCGTCCACCGGCAGTCCGTAGTAATCTTCCGCGGTGACCGACTGCGCCGACGCATTGTTCACCAGCAGGGACTTGATCTGCTGGCCGTTGAGAGACGGGTGAGCCTGCTTCATCAGCGCGGCCGCGCCGGCGGTCAAAGGAGCGGCGAAGCTGGTGCCATCGGCGGCCGCGAAGCCGTTGGCCGTATACAGGATTCCGTTAGGGTCGAAGGTCTCTCCCGCCATGTACATGCCTGTCGCGGAGGGTAGGTAATAGTCGTTCGGATCGGGCGAGAGATCCGGATCGTCGCCGCCGGTAGCCACCAGGTCGGGCTTGATTCTCCCGTCCGGAGTCGGACCGAAGGAGGAATAACTGGCCAGCAGGTTGGCGCCAGCGGAGGGACTAAAGGCGAAGTCGTTGCTATAACTGGTCAGGTCTATTTCCGCGCCGGCCGTATCGATGGTCACCGTTGCGCCGGGGTGCGCGTCGATATAAGCCTTCAGGTTCAAGCCGTCGGAATTCGAGATCACCACGCCGGGACCGTACTCGTAGATGCCTTCGGCGTAGGGTGCGCTGTAGATCGAGGTTGAATTGGATTGATACCAGACGAAGCCGATGGCGCCGGCATTCTGGGCGTTCAACGCCTGTTGGTCGTAGACGCCGTTGGAGTCGGTGTTGACGGGGCAACTGGCGGTCACCTGAATCAAGGCAAACTTGCCGTTGAGCGAGTTGGCCGCAAGGGGAACACAGGCGAGACCGGTGCCGTCCAGCAACGCCACGTCCACGAGTGGAGCGACGTTGGCGCCGTCTACGGAAGGATAGAAGATCGAGTCGCTCATCATCGCCTGGATGTGCTGCAAATTGGAAGGCGCGCCTGAAGCGTTCACCGAGACCGCGGGCATCATGGCGTGTGAGTTGAGGGTGGCGCCGACCGCGATCGCATCGGGAGCGTTGGACGGAGAATTGATCGTATTGAAAGCCGGGTAGTAGAGAAGTCCGTCGCCGCCGCCGTCGCCGTCCGCAACCAGCACTGTCTTGCCAGCCATCACCGCGGCTTCGTACGCGGACGCTACCGGGTCGCTCGAGGCAGGGCCGATAGCCTGGCTGCCCCAGGAAGTCGTAATCACGTCCATGCCGTCCGTCACGGCGTCGTCCACGGCGTTGATCATGGATTCGTCGGTGGCGAAACCGAACGAGCCTGCAATCTTGTAGTTCCCAATCCACGCCTTGGGCGCCATCCCCTGGAGCGTGATGGTGCCGCCGGTGGACGATATCGCGGGCGCGGTGACGGCGTTGCCGGCGGCTACCGATGCCACGGCGCTGCCGTGTCCCCAGCGGTCCCGCGGCGTGTAATCGTCAGGCAGGGAATCGGCCGCAAAATTGGCCGGATTCGATCCCACCGCCAGCAGCCGCACATAACTTCGCGCCACGATGACCTTGCTGTTGGTGAAAGCACAGTCCGCGGTGGAGCTGGAGTTATAGGTCCAGCCGGCCGGATATTCGCTGGCGGTCGGCTGGCAAATCGGGAAACCCGCCGGCGTGCTCAGGCTCGAATCCTGAAACATCGGGTTCGAGAGCTCCACGCCCGAATCTAAAATGCCGATTTTCACGCCCGCGCCCGCGCTCGTCGACCCTCCCAGCGCCGACCACGCCGCCGGCCCGTTGACCAATTGCACGGCACGGTCGAGCTTCGCAGTGAACCGGCGCATGGGCGTAACCGAAGCTACGCCGGGAATGCTCTGGAGTTCTTCGATGCCGTGCCCCGGCGCCACCACGAACAGCGCGTTCAGCACTCCCGAAACCCGGCTGGTGACCTGAATATTGCGCGCCTGCAAGGTCTGAATCATCGCCTGCTGGCGCGTTTCGATTTGAGCGCGATACGCCTTCCCCTGGGCTGTCGCGGCCTCTTCCGCCGTGCGATACTGCGCCAAAACCGGGGCATCCGCCAGAACCATTACGTAACGGTTCGGGATTACTCTGGGATGCTCGGCCAAAGGCTTGACTCTGCCAGCGGTCCGCCCGGCCATGGCAGCGTGGCGCTTGGGCAGAGGGCGTTGTTGCCCGAAAGCCGGCAGGGCACAGAGGCCGGATACTAGCGACAGCACAAGCAAGGCGCGTGAACGCGCGGAACTCACAGAAGACATGCTGAATGGACGTGACATAAATATGGCAAGTTTCGTTAAGAATTCTTTACCGGCGGGCCAATGCTACTCCCTAATGGTATCGCCAATCTGAACCCGGAAGGTTCCCGAAACTCTCTGGTCAACCGAAGATCACGCGGCGGCCTTCGATCGAGTAAGCGCGGGTGGTCACCAGGCGGATGGCCTCGCTATAAATACGATGCTCTTCGCCGAGAATTCGCGCGGACAACGAGTCCACCGTGTCGTCCTCCATCACCGGCACCGCGGCCTGCAGAACGATCGGGCCGGAGTCGAGAGCTTCATCCACGAAATGCACGGTGCATCCGCTGATCTTGACGCCGTGCTCCAGCGCCTGGTGCTGCGCATCGAGACCGGGAAACGACGGCAGCAGCGAAGGGTGAATGTTGAGAATTCGATGGGGGAATTCCCGAATGAACGTTCCGCTCAGCAGCCGCATGAATCCGGCCAGACAAACCAGGTCTACATGGCGCCGCTTCAGTTCGGATAATAACCCTGCGTCGTAAACCTGGCGGTCCAGACCTTTGGACGGAAGCAAGACGGCCGTGAAGCCGCGGCGCCGCGCCGCTTCGAGACCGGGCGCATCCCCGCGGTTGCCGATTACGACGGCGATCTCGGCCTCCAGTTCACCGCGCGCGATACGATCGGCGATGGCTTCGAAATTGGACCCGCGTCCGGAGATGAGAATGCCCAAGCGGGTCATCGGTATTCCACCAGCGGTGCGCCGCGCTTCGGCGCGACCACTTCCCCGATGCGGAACGGCTTTTCCCTCAATTTGCGCAAGCCGGCCTCGGCGCCGGGACAATCCGCGCGAGCCACGACGAGGATCATGCCCACACCCACGTTGAAAGTGCGCCGGAAATCTTCTTCCGGTATGTTCCCGATGCGGCGCAGCAATTCGAACAGTGGCGGCACCTTCCAGGCGGAAGTGTCGATGACCACCCCCATTCCTTTGGGGAGAATCCGTGGCGTGTTATCGGTGATGCCGCCGCCGGTGATGTGCGCCGCGCCATGCAGCCGCCCGGCCGCCAGCAACGCGCGGATGGGCTTCAGGTAGCTGCGATGCGGGGCCAGCAGCGCGTCGACGACGGTTTTGCCCACTTCGGGAAGGAGCGTATTCGGGCCATAACCGGCCACTTCGAACAGCAGCTTGCGCGCCAGCGAATAGCCGTTGGTGTGCAAGCCGTTGGAGGGCAGGCCCAGCAGCACGTCGCCTACGCGGATGTCTTTACCGGTCAGCAGGCGCTTGCGCTCGACCGCGCCTACGATGAAACCCGCCAGGTCGTATTCCGATTCCGCGTACAGGCCAGGCATTTCCGCCGTTTCGCCGCCGATCAGCGCGCAGCCGTTTTTCCTGCAGCCCCGCGCCAGACCGGCCACTACTTGGGCGGCAACCTCGGCGTTCAGCTTTCCCACGGCGAAGTAATCGAGGAAAAACAACGGCTCGGCGCCCTGCACCGCGATGTCGTTCACGCAATGGTTCACCAGATCCTCGCCGACGGTATCGTGACGATTGGTGAGAAACGCTACCTTGAGCTTGGTGCCCACTCCATCGGCGGAGCTCACCAGCACGGGGTCGCGGAACCCGGACAGTCGGTAACAAGCTCCAAAACTGCCGATCTCGGTGAGCACGCCGGGCGTGAAGGTGCTCCGGGCCAGATTCTTGATGGACCGAATGGCGCGGTCGGATTCGTCGATGTTCACCCCGGCGTCGCGGTACAGTACCTGTTTTTTCGGTGGCAAAAGATCAGTATAAAGCAGCGTTCAGCGATCAGCTATCAGCGTTCAGCTTTCCGCGCTCAGCTTTGGCTGACGGCTGATTGCTGACGGCTGACCGCTTAATTTTTCCCCAACTGCTCCGCCAGCCGCAGAATCGTCTCGGCCAGTCCCTTGGCGGCCTCTGCCTCCAAATCCAGCCTCACTGTAAATTGGCCAAGGAGCTTCCCGGTTTCCTTCACTCCCAGATTGAGGCTCACCCGCGGGCCGTACAGCGGGTTGTCGGACGTCGCACCCGAAATCGAGCTGAGCTCCAGCACCCGTCCCAAGCAGGTCGGCAGGTCGGGAATCGCGTCGCGCAATTCGCGCGGGAAGGTCATGTGGCTTGCGTTATTGAAGCCATAGCGCCGCTTCATCGGCGACTTGGCCCGAACCGGGGACTTTGCTCGAACTAAGGCGCGGCTCATTGGGATCAGTTTAATACGCGCGCGGCGTCTCCGGCGGCAACCCGGACGGCTGCTATAATCGGCTTTCAAAATCCACTGAACCAAGGAGCTTCTGTGCGAAAGAAAGTTACCGTTGTAGGCGCCGGCAACGTAGGCGCCAACTGTGCATTGCGCATCGCGGAAAAAGAGCTGGCCGACGTCGTGCTGGTCGACGTGGTGGAAGGCGTTCCGCAGGGGAAAGGACTCGACCTGCTCCAGTCCGGCCCGGTGCAAGGCTATGACGTCCAGGTGACCGGCGCCAACGATTACGCGCCCACCGCGGGTTCGGACCTCGCCATCGTCACGGCTGGCTTTCCGCGCAAGCCCGGAATGAGCCGCGACGACCTGTTGATGGCCAATTACGAAGTGGTCAGGACCGCCACCGAGCAGTTTGCCAAGCTGTCTCCCGAGAGCGTGATCGTCATGGTCACCAACCCGCTCGATGCCATGGCCCAGGCGGCATATTGGGTCTCGAAGTTCCCCAAGAACCGCGTGGTCGGCATGGCGGGCATTTTGGATAGCGCGCGCTTCCGGACTTTTGTCGCCCAGGAGCTGAAGGTCTCGGTAGAGAATGTGGTGGGCGTGGTGATGGGCGGCCACGGCGACACCATGGTGCCCCTGGTGCGCCTGTCCAGCGTTTCAGGCATCCCCCTCACCGAGCTGCTGGACCAGCCCACCCTCGACCGCATCGTTACCCGCACCCAGAATGGCGGCGCCGAAATCGTGAAGTACCTCAAGACCGGCAGCGCCTATTACGCCCCTTCGGCCGCGGCGGTGGAAATGGCCGAATCCATTCTCAAGGACAAAAAGAAGGTGCTTCCCTGCTCCGCTTTGCTCGAAGGAGAATACGGCATCCACGGCGTCTTCGTCGGCGTGCCGGTGAAGTTGGGAGCCGGCGGCATCGAGAAGATCTACGAGATTCAATTGACCGAAGCCGAAAAGGCCCTGCTGTCGAAGAGCGCGGCGGCCGTCCGGGAACTGGTGGACGTGCTGAAAAGCAAGCCATAACCAGCGCAAAATTCATGACCGATCCCAACCTGAAGGTGCTGATCCCCAGCGACAAAATCCAGGCGCGCATCCGCGAGCTCGGCGCCCAGATTTCGGCGGATTATCCCAACGGCGATCTTTACTTCATCTGTATTTTGAAAGGCGCCTGTTTCTTTCTCACCGATCTGGCGCGGGCCATGCGGCGCGACGTGTCGGTGGACTTCATGGGGATTTCGACCTATGGCAAGGGCAAGACCAGCTCGGGCGAAGTGCGGGTGACCAAGGATCTCGATATCTCTCTCGAGGGCGCCGACGTGGTGATCGTGGAAGACATCGTGGACAGCGGCGTGACGCTCAATTACCTGATGCATCTCCTCGAGCAGCGCCGGCCCAAGTCGATTCGCATCGCCGCCCTGCTGGATAAACCCGAGCGCCGCTTGCGTCCCGTGCATGCCAGCTACGTGGGCTTCCAGATTCCGGACAAATTTGTGGTCGGATACGGCCTGGACTACGCCGAGAAATATCGCAATCTGGACGACGTCTGCGTGCTGGAAGAGTAGGCCATCGCCCCCGGCATCGCCCCAACGTTTCGGCCGCCCATCGCGTCTTGTTCAACAGGGGGGTGCCGATGATTCGAGCAGTTGTCAGCCTGGCGTTATGGGCTGCTGCGGCGGTCTCCGGGCAGTCCCCGATTACGCCGCGATTTGAAGTCGCGTCAATAAGGCCGATCGACGCCGATCCAAACTCTTCATCCGGTATCGAAACCGGGCACGGCCGGGTCGCCGCGAACAACGTGACCCTGAAACGCTGCATCATTGGCGCCTACGGGCTGGGACCGAACCAGATCTTGGGCGGCCCGGACTGGCTGGATTCGGACCGGTTTGAGATTATCGCCAAGGCCGAGCAGCCGGTGGGCGATGCCGCCTTGATGGCTATGCTGCAAACTCTACTCGCCGAGCGGTTCAAACTGGCGGTTCATCGCGAGACGAGGACGATTCCGGCGTTTGTCCTGCAGGTCGCCAAGAGCGGACCGAAGCTGGAGAAGGCGAGCGGAGGGGCGGGCGTGACCAATAGCGGCCGGGCGAGTATCGACGCCAGGAATATCACCATGGATTCCTTCGCACAGGTGCTCTCCCGTAAGATGGACCGGCCGGTGGTGAATCGAACGGGACTGGACGGCGTTTTCAATCTGCAACTGAAATGGACGCCGGAGAGTGCCCAGCCGGTCAAGCCGGACACCGACAGCGCAGCGCCGGACGGGCCTTCCATCTTTACCGCCATCCAGGAACAGCTTGGATTGCGGCTGCGATCCGACAAGGCGCCAGTCGGATTTCTGGTTGTCGACCACGCCGAAAAGCCCTCCGAAAATTAGGCAGTGGGACAGACCATCGTTCTTAGTGGTCTGTCAGAACTCGCCAAGCTGTAACCCATTGACAGACGACAAGAAACGATCGTCTGTCCCACCTGCCGGCAGGTGACGGACGTGGTCGAACGCCTCCTCAATCAAAGCGTCCAATTCATCGTCCGGGACACCCTTGACTCGCTCCGCGAGTGCGTCCAAGTGCTGAAGGTACCGGCCGTAGGCGCGAGCGCGATCATCCCCGACCGGAGCGTCCTTGAGGATGCGGCCGGGCTGAATATTGAGCCCTTCATCCTCCTCGAAGGCACGGCCCAGCAACCCTTCGAGAACCAGCCGCTGGTCGGGGGACAGGTCTTTCACTCTATGCCACATAGGGCACCTCGGTAGCGTCCTTCTTAGGTTACCGCGACTGCGGAGCAACGGCCGGACGGCTACCTGGCCCCGAGGCTTACCCCGACCAAGTCCGCTTCCTTCTGGTCGTGGCGGTGCTTCCAGTAGTGCTTGACGTCGGGCCAGAATTCCTTCAACACGTTGGAAAACGTGTCCGTCGCCACGGCAATCAACCACTTCTGCAGGTTGTCGTTCCAATCGCGCGTGTCCGGATAGTAGGCGTTGGAAACTGCCGTGGCCGCGGCGTTGCCGCCCCATTCCGCGAGATTGAACACCCGCTCCCCTTTATCGTTTTTGCAAATTACAATCTGCTTGACGGCGTAGAACAGCCGGCTCTTCTTGGTGCCCTCGGCCTTGCGGAAATAGCGCGGATCCTGGTGCAGGAAGGCCGGCCAGAGGCCCTCGGTCATCATGTTGCCGATCATCTGGTCGCCGTAAGCGGTGCCGAAGCGCTTGGCGTAGCCTTCCATTCCTTGACCGAACGACGGGTTTTGGTCTTCGAGCTGGTAGAGCACGGCGAACAGCCCGGCCGTGGGGTAGACGGGATAGTCGAAGGAATCCTTGACCGCGATCATCATCTTCTGCCCGGCCGTTAGGCGCTGGAACGGGATCGAGTTTTCGGTGGTCCGGTTGTTGGGAAGAACGCCGAAGATGCGTTTGTCTTCCTTGGGAACCGGCTGGACTGGCTGGGTGGAATCCACCATCGCCGGAGCTACGGGAGGCGGATCGATGCCATCGAGTTTCGCTGCCGCCGGCGGCATTGCAGCCGATGGTGCGGGAGCCGATGGCACAACCGGCGCATCCTGTGCGAATGCATACAGAACACAGGAAGCCAGCACGGCTAAAAGTAGGACAGGGCGCGGCATTATTATACTCAATAGGATGGCTCGCCACCGCATGCGGTTACCAACAATTTCGCCGATAGACAAGAGCCGTTCGGCTTTGCTACACTAGGCACTGTCCCTTTTTGACAATTGCTCAGTGGGAGGTTCATTTTTTTTGAACCGCTTGCACCAATGAGGATTCATGGCACGCAAACCAGGTAAACAGTATCAATCCGCGCGGAGCAAGGTGGAAGCCCGCGAGTACGCGCTCGAAGAGGCCGTTCCGCTCATCCAAAAAATCAAATTCGCCAAGTTCGACGAGACGGTGGAAATCCACATGGCTTTGGGCGTCGACCCCAAGCACGCGGACCAAATGGTTCGGGGCACCGTGGTGATGCCGAACGGGCTCGGCAAGTCCAAGAAAGTATTGGTGATTGCCAGCGGCGACAAGCAGCGCGAGGCGCAGGAAGCGGGCGCCGATTTCGTGGGCGGCGACGACATGGTCAACAAGATCCAGTCCGAAAACTGGACGGCCTTCGATGCCGTCATCGCCACGCCGGATATGATGCGCTCCGTGGGCAAGCTCGGTAAGGTGCTAGGCCCGCGCGGTTTAATGCCCAATCCCAAGACCGGCACGGTCACCGTCGACGTGGTCAAGGCGCTGAAGGAGATCAAGGCCGGCAAGGTGGAGTTTCGCGTCGATAAGACAGGCATCATCCACGCGCCGGTGGGCAAGATCAGTTTCGACTCCGGCAAACTGGTGGAAAACGCCGCCAGCCTGATCACCGCCGTCATCAAAGCCAAACCCGCGGTCGCCAAAGGCAAGTATGTCAAAAGCGCCACCATCTGTTCCACCATGGGTCCGGGCGTGGCCGTGGACACCACGCCTTACAGCGTCAAAGCGGCAGTCTGATACCGCGCAGGTGCTTTCATGAAAAACAAGGACGACAAGAAAAAAGATATCGACGCGCTGCGCCAGGACCTGCAGAAGTCCAACAACCTGTTCGTGACCGGCTACGAGAAGCTGCACGTGGCACAGGATTTCGAGCTTCGCAAAGTGGTGCGCGGCGCCAAGGGCAAATACCGGGTGGTCAAGAATACCCTTGCCGAGGTCGCCTCGGAAGGCACGGCCGCCGGCCAGGTGCTCAAGAATCTTCGCGGCATGACGTCTGTGGCGTACACCTTCGACGATCCGGTGGCACTGGCCAAAGCGCTCACGGCCTATGCCAAGGCGAATCCCAGCTTCACTTTCAAAGCGGGCGTGGTGGAAGGCCGGGTGATCGACGTCAAGGCCATAAACGACCTTGCCAGCATGCCTCCGCGGGAAGAGATTCTCGCCAAGCTGCTCTACCTGATCAACGCTCCGGCACAACGTCTGGTGACGGCGATCGGCGCGGTGGGCCGCAACCTGGCGGTGGTAGTGGATCAGGGAGTGAAGGAAAACAAGTTCAAGTAAGCTGTCAGCGATCGGCTATCGGCGGTCAGCAAGGTTAGCTGAAAGCTGAGCGCTGAGAGCTGAAAGCTAAGATTTACAAGGAGTTCACAGGAAAATGGCGGACATTAACGCAATTGCGGATCAGATTCAGGTCTTGACGCTGCTGGAAGCTTCTCAGCTCGTCAAACTCCTGGAAGAGAAATTGGGTGTTTCGGCGGCGGCGGCCGCTCCGGTAGCCGTGGCTGGCGGCGGCGCTGCCGCGGCGGCGGCTCCGGCGGTGGAAGAAAAGACCGAGTTTACGGTGGTGCTGACCGCGGCCGGCGCCAACAAGATTAACGTCATCAAGGCCGTTCGCGAGGTTACCAGCCTGGGCCTCAAGGAAGCTAAGGACCTGGTGGATGGCGCTCCCAAACCGGTGAAAGAAGGCATCGGCAAGGATGAAGCCGAGGCCATCAGGAAAAAATTCACCGACGCCGGTGCAACTGTAGAAGTGAAGTGACACCAGCGGTTTCCGGCTGGTTTGGGACCAGCATCTGGCGCCGGTTTCCGGGGGATAGGTTTGACGCGGGACCCAAAGTCCTGGTAGCCTGAGTAGTTGGGTGTTGGATTCGGGCGGATTCGATCCCAATTGGTGACACTGATTTACGCAACTTGGCACGTAACTTGCAGTTCGGCTGGGACTGCAATTAGGCGATTTTTGTCTTTCTGCCGGCTACAACGCTATTCACCTGTCTGGAGTGCCCGCGCCCTCGCTATCCTCTTTCTTGCAGGCTTCTTCTTTTCGGAACCTGTTCGATTCCTGCCTCTTTGTCGTCTTACGGCGCTCCCGTGGATTCTGCCTACGGGAGCGCCGTTGGCTTTGTGCTGTTAAGCGCGGTTTCTTTGCTTCGGCTGTTCGGCCGTCAGGAGCTTACGAATGGAATTACAAAATAACGGCGCCGTCCCTGAGCGAGTAGATTTTTCCAAAATCAAGACCTCCATACCCATCCCCAACCTCATTGAGGTGCAGAAGAGTTCCTACGAACGTTTTCTGCAAATGGATCTGCTGCCCAACGAGCGCGAGGATATGGGCCTGCAGACGGTCTTCAGCTCGGTGTTTCCGATCTCGGATTTTCGCGGCGTCAGCGATCTCGAGTTCGTCGATTATTCGATCGGCAACTGGGAATGCAAATGCGGCAATCTCAAGGGTCTGCATCATTTGCGCTCGACCTGCCGCAATTGCGGGTCGACCATCCGCACCGATCCTTTCCATGCCGGCGACGTGCTGTGCGCCCATTGCGGAACCTTCAATAAAAATGTCGTCACCTTCTGCAACAAGTGCGGCGACCCGGTGGGCTTGCAACTGAAATACGACATGCAGGAGTGCCAGGAGCGCGGCATGACCTACGCCGCGCCGCTCAAAGTCACCATCCGCCTGACGGTCTACGCCAAGGACCCCGAAACCGGAAAGAAAAGCGTCCGCGACATCAAGGAGCAGGAGGTCTTCTTCGGAGAGATTCCGCTGATGACCGATAACGGCACCTTCATCATCAACGGCACCGAAAGGGTCATCGTTTCGCAATTGCATCGTTCTCCGGGCGTATTCTTCGAGCGCGTCCCGGCGCAGGGGTATTACCTCGGCAAGATCATTCCCTACCGCGGAAGCTGGGTGGAATTCGAATACGACAATAAGAACATTCTCTACGTCCGTATCGACCGCAAACGCAAATTCTACGGCTCGGTTTTTCTGCGCGCGCTCGGCTATAAGAAGGACGAAGAGATTCTGCGCGCCTTTTACCGCGTCAGCAAAATCTCCATCAAGGACAAAAAGCTGCTCTGGAACGTGGATGAAGGCCTGACCGGGCTGAAACTCTCCTATGCCGTTAACGCCAAGGGCGGCGAGACCGTGGTGGGGCAGGGAAAGAAGATCACCTCCGGCCTCTACAAGGAAATCCTGAAGGCCAAAATCCCGCAGGTGGAAGTGGCCATAAACGATCTCGAAGGCGCCTACGTGGTGGCCGACGTGTTCGACACCGCCAGCGGCGAAGTCTACGTGGAAGCCAATAGCGAGCTCACCGCCACCCAACTGAACAAACTGATCGAGGCCGGCATCTCCGAGTTCGAAATCTTCTTCCCCGAGCGCGATGAAGTCGGGACCGTAATCGCCGCCACCATCCGCAAGGACACCATCAAGACCCAGAACGAGGCGCTGATCGAAATCTACCGCAAGCTGCGTCCCGGCGATCCGCCCACTCTCGATACTGCTACGCAACTGTTTCAGGGCATGTTCTTCGACCCCCGCAAGTACGACTTTTCGCGCGTGGGCCGGATGAAATTCAACATCAAATTGTTCGACCGGGCCGAGGCAACCTCGCTCGATAAGCGCACCCTCGATAGCGAGGATTTCCGCGCCACCATCAAGTACCTGTTGAAACTCCGCAAAGGCATCGGCGCGGTGGACGATATCGATCACCTGGGCAACCGGCGCGTGCGCGCGGTGGGCGAGTTGCTGGAAAACCAGTTCCGCATCGGCCTGGTCCGCATGGAACGCGCCATCAAGGAAAAGATGTCGGTTTACCAGGAAATGTCCACGGCCATGCCGCACGACCTGGTGAACGCCAAGCCGGTCATGGCCGCCATTCGCGAATTCTTCGGGTCGAGCCAGCTTTCGCAGTTCATGGACCAGACCAATCCGCTGTCGGAGATCACTCATAAGCGGCGCTTGTCGGCCCTCGGGCCGGGCGGTTTGAGCCGCGAGCGCGCCGGCTTCGAAGTGCGCGACGTCCATCCCACGCACTACGGACGCATCTGCCCCATCGAAACCCCGGAAGGTCCCAACATCGGGTTGATTTCCTCGCTCTCCTGCTTTGCCTGCATCAACGAGTACGGCTTTATCGAGAGTCCGTACCGCCGCGTGGTGAAGGGCACGGTGGTGGATGAAGTCAAGATCCTGAACCCGGGCGACGCCGATTTTAAGGTCGGCGACATCGCCCCGCGCGCCCACGTGGAGGAAGCCAACCGCAAGCTGGCCGCCAAAAAGCAGCCGGCCGATTACGAAGCCCACTGCGAGTACCTCTCCGCCTGGGAGGAAGACAAGTACGTCGTGGCGCAGGCCAATGTGCCGCTCGACGAGAAGGGCCGCATCGTTCCCGAGTTGTGCAATGCGCGCCAGACCGGCGAATTCGTGCTCAAGCCGCGCGAGGAAATCCAGTTCATCGACGTCAGCCCCAAGCAGCTCGTCTCGGTGGCCGCGAGTTTGATCCCGTTCCTCGAAAACGACGACGCCAACCGCGCCTTGATGGGGTCCAACATGCAGCGCCAGGCCGTGCCGCTGCTGCGCGCCGACGCTCCCTACGTGGGCACCGGCATGGAGCACGTCACGGCGCGCGATTCCGGCGCCGTGGTGCTGTGCAAACGGCCCGGCGTGGTGGATTCGGTGGATAGCGAGCGCATCATTGTCCGCGTCGAGGGCGCTTCCCAGGAAGGCCAGCTTTCCCGCGAAGTGGGCGCCGATATCTATCAGCTCATCAAGTTCAAGCGCTCCAACCAAAATACCTGCATCAACCAGAAGCCCATCGTGAGGGTGGGTCAGCGCGTGGTGAAGACCCAGGTGCTGGCCGACGGCCCCTGCACCGATATGGGCGAGTTGGCCCTGGGCCGAAACGTCCTGGTGGCCTTCATGCCCTGGCGCGGCTACAACTTCGAAGACGCCATCCTGGTCAGCGAGAAACTGGTCAAGGAAGATTACTACACCTCGATCCACATCGAGGAATTCGAAATCGAAGCCCGCGATACCAAGCTCGGGCCGGAGGAAATTACCCGCGACATCCCCAACATCGCCGATTCCTTCCTGCGCAACCTGGATGAGAGCGGCGTGATCCGCATCGGCGCCACCGTCAGGCCGGGCGACATCCTGGTGGGCAAGGTCACTCCCAAGGGCGAAACCCAGTTGACTCCCGAGGAAAAACTGCTGCGCGCGATTTTCGGCGAAAAGGCCGGCGACGTAAAGGACGCCTCGCTCTACTGCCCGCCCGGAATCGAAGGCACCATCGTGGATTGCAAGATTTTCTCGCGCAAGGGCCAGGAAAAAGACGACCGTTCCAAGGCCATCGAGGAATTCCAGATCCAGCGCCTGCAGCGCAACCTGCAGGATGAAATCCGCATCCTCACCGACGAGCGCGCCAAGCGCTTGGGCAACCTGCTCGAAGGCAAGAAGCTCACCGCCGACCTGCACGACGAGCGCACCAACAAGCGCCTGCTCTCGAAAGACACCGAGCTCACCCGCGACATCATCGAAAAGATCAAATCGCGCGACCTGAAGCGCATGCGGCTTTCCTCCCGCGACCCGCGCCTGAACGAGCAGATCGACGAAATCGAGGAGATGACCTCGCGCCAGATCGCCGTGCTCGAAAAAATCACCGACGAAAAAATCGGCAAGCTCCGCAAAGGCGACGAGCTGCCTCCCGGCGTGATCAAGCTGGTCAAAGTTTACATCGCCATGAAGCGCAAGCTTTCGGTGGGCGATAAGATGGCCGGCCGCCACGGCAACAAGGGCGTGATCGCGCGCATTCTTCCGGAAGAAGATATGCCGTATCTGCCCGACG
>JBEKYD010000005.1:0-67068 GCA_049511335.1 Bryobacteraceae bacterium
GGTCTGGTCCAGTCCATCGCCGACGGACGCTGGCAACTGCAGCGCGCCGTCGCCATCGAAGATGCCATCTTCGCCCTCGACGCCGTCGGCGTCCAAGCCGATTCCGAATACTATGAAGCCATCGTCGCCCTCACCCAGGGCAAAACCTGGCTCGCCCACGACAAGAGCCTCGAACGCATCGCCCTCTACGCCTCACGCATCCAGCGTCGCGTCGAAAAGGATATCGCCATGCTGCGCCAGCTCCAGGCCGACCGCAAAGCAGCTTTCGAGCAAGCCGTCGAAGAAGCCGAAGCGCTCACCCAACTCGCAGAAAAAGCGGGAGAAACCTACAACCCAGCCACCGATTTCCCGCGCGAGCTGCTGCCCCCGCAATTTGATTTTTCAAATCCGGAAATCGTCCGCCTGATCGCCCACCGTCGCCGCCTCAAAGCGGCCCAGCAGTCGACGCCCAACCCTGAAAAACGCCTCAAAACCGCCGCCTGATCTATGCCCACCACCCGCTAAATCGCGATCCGCGCCTCGAAGCCACACCTCGATGGTTCACGTGAACGCGAGGTCTGCCCAAAGGCTGGCGCGCCGGGGGCCTTGGGACCACAGCCTCCGGCGGCGGGTTGCCGACCCGCTGCAGGTTACCAACCTGCCCCACAGAGCTCAGTAGCTCAGTAGGCTTGCCCCAGCTTTCGGTCGATACCGCTGGCCAAGCTCACCAGCGCCGGCTCGGTCTCCGCCGCATCCTGGTACGCTACCAGGCGTACGAAGAATGCGCCGCGGCGGAAAGTCAGGCTTTGGCCGTAACTCCGGGCGGCATCGCCCAGGGCCACGGGATGGCTTCCGGCGGAGGGCTCGGATTCGAAGAGCGAACGGGCGGCCGCGGGCGATTCTAGCAGATGGACGTCCGCTACCGCTTCCACTA
This sequence comes from Bryobacteraceae bacterium, assembly GCA_049511335.1. Lineage (GTDB taxonomy): Bacteria > Acidobacteriota > Terriglobia > Bryobacterales > Bryobacteraceae > JBEKYD01. The sequence goes on from JBEKYD010000005.1 coordinate 914, forward strand.
TTTCCCGATAGCGGTAGCTCGCCGTGAGGGTGCGGCGAACGCCGGCGCGCAGATATCGCTCGGCGTCTCCATCCACGTATTTCCATAGATCGGCGGCCTCAAACAGGCGAGTTTCACCAACTTTTGTCCAGCCGGGCACGTCGCCGGTCTCCGGCAACCAGGCGGTGGGTTGGGCGGCTCGCCGGAGCAGGATTTGATTGAGCTTCGACCGGCTCTCGCCCACGCTGGTGACGTAAACGGCGGGCCTGTCCCGCACCGGGCAGGCAAACTCACAGGCGCCGCAGCCGACGCAACGCTCGGGATCGATGTACGGCTGGCGGACTTGCTTGGTGTTACCGGCGGCATCGGTCACCTCGGCCGGCCGCAGATAGATGGCCTTGGGCGAGGTCGGGCACCATTCCTCGCAGACGATGCAATCGGTAGCCATGGCCCAAGGGAGACACCGGCCGCGGTCGTAGAAGGCGGTGCCGAGGCGGATCGGCCGGGCTTCCGCCGCGGTTCCGGATGGCGCGCCAACCCAGGCTTTCTGCTGCGACGTAAACTCCCAGATCGCGCCGGTGGGGCACACCTGGCCGCAGAGGGTGCAACTCGGCTCGCAATATCCCACGCGCGGCGCCAGCACGGGAGTCCAGATGCCCTCCCAACCAGCTTCCGTAAATGCGGGATGCAGGGCGTTGTTCGGGCACACCTTCATGCACTCGCCGCAGCGGATGCAGCGCGCCAGGAATTGGCGCTCGTCCAATGCGGCCGGGGGCCGGATCAGCCTCTCGTGCGGCTCGGCGCCAAGGCCGGTATTGGCGCGCAGCAGGGGAAGCGTAGCCGCTCCGGCCGCGAGCGCCGTCAGCACTTTACGGCGTGGAAGATTCACGCCCTCAACGGTGGTAGGAGTGCGCGGAAAGAAGCGAAATTGAATGCCGCTTTCGGGACAGTCCGCCACGCAGTTCATACACAGGTGGCATTCGGCTTTGCGCCACCGCGCGCCGGGAATGGGATCGTCTCCGCCCTGGCAATGGAGCAGGCAGCGATTGCAATCGCCGCAATGGGCCGGGTGTTTCTCCAGTCCCAGGATCGACCACCGAGAGACCAAGCCCAATAGCGCGCCCAACGGGCACAGCGCGCGGCACCAGAAGCGAGTGATGCCGAGGTTCAGCGCCAGGATGGCAATGAAGATCGTTCCCAGGAGAAAGCTTTGGCGAAACTGCACTTGTTTGAAGCTGAGAAGTACGCCCAGCGGCGCGAAGTAACCATGCCCTAGATCGATCAAAGCCTTGAACGCGTAGTTCCAGGCGGGAAAGATGGAAAGCGCGAACGATCGCACGGCGAGCGAGATCGGGTCGAAGATGCCGGCCAGCGCGCCGCCCGCGAGCGCCACCGTCAGGAGAGCGAAAAGCAGATAGTATTTGAACGCCTGCCAGCGTTTGTAGCGATTGGAATCGATGCCTTGCCGGCCCGCTTTTCGCTCAGACCGTATACTGCTGGCCAAGTGGTGGAGCGTCCCGAGCGGGCAGATCCAGCCGCAGAAGAACCGCCCCAGAAACAGCGTCGGAATCAGGATCGCCAAACTCCAAAGCAATCCGCGATAGAGCGCGTGCGTGGCCAGCGCGTTCACGATGGCGACGAATGGGTCGGTCTCGAGAAAGATTCGTATGGGGTGCGGAAGCCGGTAGGCCGCATCGCCTGCTTCGCCTGCTGGATAGGAGCCGCGGTATTCGGTGGCGCAGAGAAGGACCAGGAACAGTACGAGAAAGACAACCTGCGACAGCCGGCGCAGCCTGCGAAGGGTCAACCAGCTCCAGGCAATCGAGCGGTTGCGCGCGGGTTGTACATCGCCAGGCCCGCGAGACAAGCTTTCCATTCCAGTATACGCATGGGAAATGACGCCGCGGCCTCGCCCTCGGCTAGCCCGGCGGCTCAGAGCTCAGCGGTCAGGAAACTGACGACATCCGCGACTTCGTCGTCATCCAAAACCAGATTTGGCAGCCGCGGGTGCCTGGTCCGCGTGAACATGCCCTTGCCCTCCCGCGCTAGCTTGGCGGCCAGCACCTTCGCGTCCCGGGCGCCGCTAGTTGCGCGCAGTGCAGGAGCGAACCGCGTCCCTTCGCCGAGCGTTCCATGGCAGCTTGCGCATCCGCTTTCCTGGAATATGGACTGCCCGGATAGCGGCGAGGCAGCCGGCCGCAGCCGGCTCATGAGCATCCGCGCCGGCTTCAGGCTCCCGCGCAGAACGCGGAATTCGCTGGCCGCAAACACAAACCGGTCGGCCAAGAGTTCTTGTTCGGTAAACGCCGGCTTGGCCACGCCATGGGACAGGTGGTATTTCGCTCCGGCAAAGACGTGGAACAACTCATGCGCCACAACCCGGCCCACCGCGCGGCCCAAGGCTCGGTCGCGATCGTTCGCCTCGGCGCCGATCAGGCCCTTCCGCAGAAAGTCGCGTATGCGGTCGCAGTCGATATCGGCATATGGAAGGACGATGCCATCGCCGACATGCGTAACGCCCAGCGGGCCCGAGGAATTGCGGTCGGCGGACAGGTTGGTGGCCCGGCAACTACCCTTGAACGTAATGACCGCGAGTTGCGCCGCCATTTCGTCGCCGTGTGCGGCGCTCAGGGCTTTCCACTCGAACGGGAAGCCCACCGGCGACATGATCTTTTGCACTTCCTCGCGGATGGCGTCGAACGCCGCGGGGGACGGATCGTGCTCGAACTGGGCGTAAAGGGCAACCGGAATGGCCGGCCTGGGCCCTTCCCGCGCGGGCAACGCGGCCAGCGCGATCAAAGCCAGAAAATACTTCATGGTATTTTCAGCTACTTTTATCTTAAATCAATTTGATCGAGGCCGATCCGAAAAAAGAGCCGCTACCGTAAGTAAGCACCGCTCCAACTGTTCTTCGGCATACAGGGTCAGACAATCGTTGTCGAATCCCTGCTCATCGACGAAGTCGATCATCTTGTCCTTAATCAGACCTTGCCGATCACCAGCCGCGGGCTGGCTCCAGGTCGCGTACCAGGGAAACGAGCCGCGGCGAAGCCAGGCGCCGGAATTCCCCCATCCGCATGTGAATCGTCTCCTGGTGCGACCCGGCATGAAACGCAATCGTGTCCTGGCCCGCTAAAGTAGTGTCCAGGTATACCGGCATCCCGTACAGGGGTCCGAGAGGGGGCATGGCGCCCACTTCGCAATCGGGGAAGAGCTTCACCAGTTCCGCCTCCGTGGCCAGCCGTGCTTGAGAGAGCTCCAACGCGGAACGAGCTTCATGCAGATCCACCAGCCGGTTGGCCGGAATGACGACGATGCGACCCGCGCCATCGCCGAAGATCACTACCGCTTTGGCAACCTCCCGTGGGGGCAGGTGCTCCGCGGCGGCCACCTCGCGGGCAGTGAAGGCCTGGGGATGAGTGGTAAGAGTAAACTCCGCGTGGTGGGAATCGAGGAAACTACGCAGTCGCTCCGAAAGCGGCATAGGAACCTCCGCTGAAACGAATTATACGTCTAAATCGTGCCGCGAACCATCCCATAAATTCGATTCGGATCCTGAATATCCGAAATGCGTTCCGCGATGAACTCGGGAGACTCCAAGGCCGACGGGAGGTAGAATGGATTCCGTCACAGGAGCCGACCATGGTGCTTGCGTCTCAGATGCGCGCGGGAATGGCGATTGTATTTGAAAATCAGACCTATCGCGTAGTCGCCGCGGAATACCACCCGGGCCAGGGCAAAATGGGCGGCGCCACGCACGCCCGCCTGCAAAATCTCGAAACGGGAACATTTCGCGAGCACAGTTTCCGCGCCGAACTGAAGCTTCAGGATCTTCCCGTCCAGAGGCAGAGCCTGGAGTTCCTTTACGCGGACGGCACTCAACTTTGCTTGATGGATCCCGAAAACTACGAGCAAACGGAGATTGCGCGCACGGTGGTCGGCCCCCGCGCCGCTTTTCTGGAACCGGGAATGAAGCTGCCGGTGGATTTCGTCAATGGGCGGCCGGTGCACGTATTGTTTCCGGACATGATCGAGGTGAAGATCGCGGACACGGCGCCGGCGACGCACCAGCAGGCGGACAGCGCGTTCAAGCCGGCCAAACTCGCCAACGGCGTCGAGATCATGGTGCCGCAATTCATCAAGGCGGGAGACCTGATCCGCCTCGACCTGGAGACGATGAAGTATATGGATCGGGCCCGGCCGGACGCCAAGGCGAAGAACGGGTGAGGGTGTTGGACTGACCGCAACGCGGCTAATGAAACCGGTCGAACGCCGCCGCTACTGGACGATCCCGCCGCCGGCATGGGGTTCGAGTCGGATTTCTCCGAAAGCCGCTTCATATTGGGTTACATTTTGCTGCAGGACGCTGAGCAGCGCCTTGGCCTGTTGCGGGCTTACGTAGATCCCCTGAAAGTTGTGGATGGCGACGTTGTCGGCGGCGGTTTGGTTTACCCTCCCAAACAGCAGCAGGAAATCCCACAGGTTGACCCGCACTTGCACGCTGTTGGCATAATTCTCCCGGTATTCGGGCGTATTGATCAATTGGATCTTGGTTGGAACGGGCGGAGTCATGGTTTTCAGCGTAGCACCCGGCACATGGTTTAAGAATCTTTACGAAATCGTAAGAACTCCGGCCGCGGCCGAAGCGTCCGATGAATTGAGGAAAAGGCGATGCAAAAGCCAATCGCGATCGAAACCAGAGTTACGGGGCGGGTCCACTGCCCGATCTGCACCCATACCGTGCCGGCTGAAATTGTCCTGAAGGGCAAGCACATCCGGATTGTCGCCGGGCAGAAGTGCGGACGCTGCCGTTCGTCGCTGGACGTGGGTCTTATCGTACAGATTCCGGAAGCCGCGTAAGAGGCCTAGTACCGACACTCCGGAAATATAGGGTTGTGACCGGGCTGGCTTTTTGCGATAGTGTTATCAGGCTGAAACAAAGGCTGGCGGCGCCATGAAACGCAAACTGCAACCCAAGCCGGAGACCATCGTACCAGCGGAGATTCTGGAACTTGCCCAACCGGCTACCGGCGATTTGATCGGTAAAGTTAAGGCCGGAAAGTGCTCCGTATGCGGTGGTGAGACCACCGCGGGCTCAGGTGAAGCCCTGTGTTGGGTGTGCCGGCGGCTCAAGATCAGCGCGTGGCGGGATACCGAACAGCAGTTGCCCATCCAGGAATAGCGATACCCTTGGTTCCCGATTCCGCGCTCACGAATTGGCTTCAATTTCGTGCGCCACGTCTTCCCATTCCTGCATTAGCCCCTCGAGCCGCGCGCGACGAGCGTCCAAGAGCCCCGCAATGCGTTGCGTCTCCTCCGCGTTAACGAAATTCCCCAAAGCCAGCTCGTGATCCTGAATTTCTGCTTCCAGGCGGGCGACCTCTTCCTCAATCTCGCGCCGCCGCTGTTCCATTTTTCGAATTTTGATCGGGTTGACGCGCCGCTCGGGTTCCTTCGGCTGCGGCGGCTCGGCGGCGGAAACCGTTCCGACCGCGAAGACCGGCCCGGCTTCCGGCTCGGCTGGGGCCATCGAGCCTCCGCCGCTCTTGCGCCATTGGTAATCCTCGTAATTGCCGGGGTAGACGGTGACGCGGCCGTCTTCCACTTCGAACACCCGGGTGGCGAGCTTATCGATGAAATAGCGATCGTGGGAAACAAATACCACCGTGCCGGAGAATTGCTCGAGCGCGCCCAGCAGAACGTCCTTGGCCTGCATATCCAGGTGATTGGTGGGCTCATCCAGGAGTAGAAAATTGGATGGCATCAGGAGCATTCGCGCCAGCGCATAGCGGTTTCGCTCGCCGCCCGAAAGCACGCGAACGGTCTTGAACACGTCGTCCTCGGAAAAGAGGAACGACCCCAGGACGGTTCGCAGCTCGGTATTGGTGGCGCGCGGCGCGACGCTCGCGAGGTCGTCCAGGAGACGCGCGTCGGCATCGAGCTCCTTGTATTGATCCTGGGCGAAGTAATCGGGCTGGACATTGTGCCCCAACACGTATTCTCCGCTCGAGAGCGGCTCGGTCCCGGCCAGCAGTTTGATCAGGGTGGACTTGCCCGCGCCGTTCACGCCCACCAGCGCGATCCGGTCGCCGCGCTCGATCAGAAAGTCGACCTCGCCGAAGACCCGATGGCCGCCGTAGCTTTTGGCGACCTGCTTGAATTCGGCCACCACGCGTCCGCTTGGATTCGGTTGCGGGAAACGGAAACGGATAGCTTTTTCCTGGGGCGGCAACTCGATGCGCTCGATGCGTTCGAGCTCCTTGATGCGGCTCTGCACCTGCTTGGCCTTGGTGGCCTGGTAGCGAAAGCGGTTGATGAAGGCTTCCAACTGGCGGATGCGATCCTGCTGGTTGTCGTAGGCAGACTGAAGCTGCGCCCGCCGCTCGGTTTTCTGTTGTTCGTAACGCGTGTATCCGCCGGTGTAGAAATGCAGGTTCTTGTTCCAAAGCTCCACGATCCGGCGCACCGTGACATCCAGAAAATAGCGGTCGTGCGAGACCAGCACGAAAGCGTTCGGGTAATTCGACAGATAATCCTCGAGCCAGTTGCGCGCTTCCAGGTCGAGGTGATTGGTAGGCTCGTCGAGCAGCAGCAGGTTGGGCTTTTCGAGCAGCAGTTTGGCCAGGGCGATACGCATCTGCCAGCCGCCGGAGAATTCCTCGGTACTGCGTTTCCAATCGCGCTCCGGAAATCCCAAGCCGCTCAACACCGCGCCCACCTGGGCTTCCACCGAATATCCGTCGCGCGCCCGAAACTCGCTTTCGGCGCGGTGGAAGCGATCCGCCACCTGCTGGTATTCGGCCGATGCGGGGTCGATCTCGCCCATCCGCCGCGCCAGCTCTTCCTGTTCCAGCTCGAGCGCCCGCAGATCGGCGAAAACCGTCATGCATTCGGCGAAGACGGTTCGGCCGGAAAGCGACAATCCTTCCTGCGGCAGGTACCCGATGGAGATGCCTTTTTGCGCCGAAACGGACCCGGAGTCGAGACCCTCCAGCCCTGCCAACACCTTCAGCAGCGAGGACTTACCAGTCCCGTTGGCGCCCACGATGCCGACCTTCTCATTGGGCGTCACCAGCCAGGAGACGTTGTCAAAAAGAACCTTGGGCCCATACCGCTTGCCCGCCGCGGAAAGTTGGATCATGCAATGTGCCGGGGAATGAATGGAACCGGAAAGGCTATTGTACCGCCCGGCGTCGGCTGCTTTAGCTTATTGCCGCATACCTGAGACATCCGCAAAAGTTGTAGGGCGGACGCCCTCGTCCGCAGCCGGCCCCCGGCCGGCTCTTCGCCGGTATCGGAGCTTGATTCCTGTGGAGAAGTGCGGGACGAGGGCGTCCCGCGCGGACCAGGGCGTCCGCCCTACTAAACTAATGATGGCGTGCCGAATCCTGCGAAGGGTGTGTGGTATTCGTTCCCGGCCATTGTTCGGCCCGCCACCCTCCCCGCCCGGTGCTACTCTCTTGGCTATGCCCCGATACATAGAAGGTAAGCGCGGCAACGCGTTGCGTGTGGTGCTGATCTCGGCCGCGGTCGTGGTGGCGGTGCTGGCGTTGGCAGCCCGCTCAATCTCTTCCTATGCCATCGAAATCGCGTGGTGGAAAGAACTAGGGCAGTTCGACACCTGGCTGGCCCTGCTCACCTACGGGGTTGCGCCGATCGCGGCCGCTACCCTGCTGGCGTTCGCGATTCTATGGGTGACGCATGCCCGGGCGCTCAAGTTCGCCGGCACCGGCCTCAGCGAGCACAAGCTGTACACCCGCATTTCCACGCTGGTGCTGCTCGGCCTGGCGTATCTGATCGCGGCCGCGGCCATCGATAACTGGACCGTCATCCGCTATGCGGGCGGGCGGGGGCTGGCGACCACTTCCGCCTGGCACGATGCCGTTTTCGCCAAGCCGCTCTCGTTCTACCTTTTCAACCTGCCCTTCTACGACATGCTGCGCGGCTACGTGTTGGGGGTAGCGATCTTCACCATCGTTATTTATTGGCTGGCCGCGCGCGGCTGGCAGCTCCGCGGCAGTTTCCCCCTCACCCGCGAAAACCAGCAGATCGACCCCAACGTGTGGCGCCTGGAGGGCGGCCTGGAATCGGCCTTTTTGCGCGGCGCCGCCGTGGTGCTGCTGCTGTCGCTGGCGGTGAAGTTCTACCTGGGCCGCTACCAGATGGTGTACAACGAGCACGGCAGCTTCCTGGTAGGCGTGGACTGGGTGGACCAGAATGTCGGCATCCCGCTGCAGTGGCTGCTGATCGCGGCCAGCCTGGCGGCCGCCGTGCTGATCTGGTTGCGGCGCTGGAAGCTGGCCGCCGCCATGGCCCTGGCGCTGGTGATCGAATTCCTGGTTCCGCGCGTGGTGGCGGGGCTCTACGTCGGGCCTAACGAAATCTCGCTCGAACGCCCGTACATCCAAACCCACATCCACGCTACGCGCAGCGCGTTCGGCCTCGAGAAGCAGCTCCACGAAATCGAATTTCACGCCCGCCCGGACGCGCCCATCGACGTGGCGGCGAATAAAGCCACGCTCGATAACGTCCGCCTGTGGGACTGGCGCGCCTTTCACGACACCATCACCCAGATCCAGGCGCTGCGTCCCTATTACGCGTTCCACTCGCCGGACGTCGACCGCTACACGCTTGAAGGCCAGTACCGCCAGGTGCTCCTGGCCGCCCGCGAGCTCGATATTAACCTGCTTCCCTCCGCCCGCTCGAGCTGGATCAATCCCGACCTGATTTACACCCACGGCTACGGCGTGGTGCTGGCGACGGCCAGCCAGATCACACCGGATGGTTTACCGGTGCTGCTGATCGAAGACGCACCCCCGCGCGTCCACACCCCCAGCCTGAAGCTCACCCGCCCCGAAATATACTATGGCGAAATCACCCACGAGCCGGTGTTCGTCAACACGGCGCAGGAAGAATTCAACTATCCCTCCGGCAACGACAACGTGCGCACGCGCTACGAAGGCAAGGGCGGTTTTCCCATCTCCTCTTTCTTGATGCGCGCCGCCGCCGCCATCGACGAGGGCGAGCCGAATTTCCTGCTTACCGATTACTTCACTTCTTCCAGCCGCATGATGATCCGGCGCAAGGTGCGTGACCGGCTTCAAACCCTGGCCGGCTTCCTCGAATGGGACCCGGACCCCTATCTGGTGATTACCGAATCCGGCCGCCTGGTATGGATGATAGACGGCTATACCACCAGCGATGCGCACCCTAACTCGCGCGCCGTCGATGTGCCCGATGTCGGCCGCGTGAATTATATCCGCAACGCGGTGAAGGCCACGGTAGACGCTTACGACGGGGAAACTCGCCTCTACATATTCGACCCCGACGACCCCATTATCGGCGCCTACCGGCACCTCTTCCCGTCCCTCTTCCGCCCGGCTTCGGAAATGCCCGCGGATCTCCGCGCCCACGCCCGTTACCCGGAGACCCTGTTCCGCACGCAGGCCGAAATCTACCGCACCTATCACATGCTCGATCCGCAGTCCTTCTATAACAAGGAGGATCTCTGGGACATCGCCCGCAAGATGACCGGCCAGGCGGAAGGCGCCGAGACCGCTTCGCCCACCTACGTGGTGGCCACGTTGCCCGGCGAGAGCAAGGCGGAGTTTCTGCTTCTGGAACCTTTCACGCCGCGCAACAAAGACAACCTGATCGGCCTGATGGCTGCCCGTTGCGATGGCGCGCACCTGGGTGAGGTCGTGGTCTTGCAGCTTTCGAAACAGGAGCTCATCTTCGGCCCCATGCAGATCGCCGCCCGCATCAATCAGGAGCAGACCATCTCGAAAGATCTGACGTTATGGAACCAGCAGGGGTCGCAAGTGCTGCGCGGCCAGACGCTGGTGCTGCCGGTCGGCGATACCTTTCTGTACGTCGATCCTATTTATATCCAGGCCACCGAAGCCCGCATGCCGCAAATGAAGAAGATCGTGCTGGCCGTCGGCAATCGTCTGATCTACTGCGATACTTACGATGAGGCGCTGGCCGAATTGGCGGCCGGCTCGCCGCAACCGGCACCACAGACCGCCGCGCCCGGCGGCGCGGTGCCAGCAACCGCCGCCGCGCCTTCGACCCCCGCGGCCGATACCAAGCTGGCCCGCATTCGCGACCACCTCCGCCGCTACAACGAGCTAGCCGCGCAAGGCAAGTGGTCCGAAGCCGGCAAGGAACTCGAAGCCATCGAGGCCGAAGTCAAACAGTAGACCGGGGGCAAGGCTAACGCGTGCTCTCGCCCGGCACTGGTTTGGGCATCGGTTTCCGCGGCAGCATGCCGGGGCGGGTGGCGGTGTTGTAGGCGAACCAGGCCATGATGGCAGCCGCTTGTTCCAGATCGTTCGCCTGCAGCCGGTCGTAGACATCCATATTAGAGTGGTGCGTGCGGCTGGAATATTCGAGCGGGTCCTGGATGAACTCGAAGGCGGGAAGGCCGACGGCGTCGAAGGGCATATGATCGGTGCTGCCGGTATTGCGGATGGTGAGGGTGGCGGCGCCGAGATCGTGGAAGGGTTGGAGCCAGGTGTCGAAGATGGGGCGCAGCTCGTCGTTATCCTGCAAGTAGACGCCGCGAATCTTGCCGGAGCCGTTATCGAGGTTGAAGTAGGCGGAAAGCCGCGCGTGCTCGGGCTTGGGTTTCATATCGGCCGGGTCGGCGAAGTGCTGCTTGACGTAAGCGCGCGAGCCCAATAGGCCCTGCTCCTCGCCGGTCCATAAGGCCAGACGAACGGTGCGCGGCATTTTGGCATCGAGGGTCTTGAGAATGCGCATGGCTTCCATGGCGACGGCCGAGCCGGCGGCATTGTCGGTGGCGCCGGTGCCACCGGTCCAGGAATCGAAATGGCCGCCCAGCATGACCAGGCCGGCGTTGGGGGCGGCGCCCGGAAGTTCGGCGGTGATGTTGAAAGAGTCCTCGGGCGCGGTGAATTCGGCGCGAATGTCGAATGCCAGGCTGACCGGTATGTGCTTTTCCAGCAGGCGCGCGATGCGGTTGTAGTGTTCGTTGGTGAGGATGACGGAGGGCGGCGGCGCGACCTCGTCGGGGTCCTGAGAGCCGGCGGCCGAGCCCATCACGGTGCCGCCATCAGGTCCGGCGCCGGGGCTCAGCACCAGCAGCACGCCTTCTTCCTGGTAAAACTTGTTGCGGCGGGCACGGAACTCCCTTTGCGCGCGGCCGCCTTGCCCGCGCCCGCCGCGGCCGCGAGCCCCGCCGGGGAGGACAAAGCCCAGCGGCAGAGCGGCGGGATTGCCCGATGTGGGATCGGGCGCGGTGGCGGCCTCGGCCAGCTCGGCGTCGCTGAGGCGGTGGGCCGGCGCGGCGGTCATCATTTCCGAAGCGTGCGGCGCGGCGGCGAGCACGATCTTGCCGCGCAGCTTGTCGTGCCACTGGTCAAAATCTTCGGGCGAGGAAATCACCGCCAGCACGGCGGAACCGCTGACTTCTCCCTTGGTGCCGGGCGACCAGGGCTGGGCAAATCCGATGAGCGGCTGAAACTCCGGCGCCGCCATCTCCGCCACCAACCGAGTGCAGTTCCAGCCGCGGCCGAACGGCCCCCAGGGCTCCAGCTTGACGTTGCTCAGCCCCCATTCGGAGAGGCGGCCGGCGGCCCACTCGGCCGCCTGACGCGCCGCGGGCGAACCGGTCAGCCGCGGACCATACACATCGGTCAGGTAAAAGGCGGTGTCCATCACTTTCGAGTTCTTGCCGGAGGCTTCACTTCGAATGCGATGAGCTACCGCCAGGTTGACGGTTTCCGAATGTTCGGCGGCGCCGGCTCCGATATAGGCGCAGGCGGCCGCGGCTGCGATCCAAATCCCCCACTTGCGTACCATGTGCGGAATGTACCACGCGTGGACGTAGGAGTGGGACATGCCTCCTGGCCTGTCACTGACTCGTCAACACCAAGACCGGCCGGGAGGCCGGTCCCACTTCTATTGCCCTAGGATGTTGAAGGTAGTGGTGCCTTCCACGCGGATTTTGGAATAGGCCTCGACCCAGGTCTTGTGATAGGGATCGTTGGCGTAGGCCTTCAGAACGTCTTCGCTATCCATCTCCATGCACATGCCGTATTCGCGCGCCACGCGGGTGATGGGAGCGTTCACGGCATCGCCCGCGCGGAAACTCTTCAGCGTGGCATCGTCGATCTTGCCAACCGATACCTGGGTGAGGGGCGAGGCCAGCTTGCCGTACCAAACTTTGTCGATGCCCTTGATCTTCTTGGGAAGCGCATCGCTGGCTTTGTAGAAGGCTTCCCAATCGGCGGGAGTCGCATCTTTCACCGCGGTCCAGGCAAAGCAATGCATCAGTTTCTTTTCACCGGCGGCGGCGAGGGTTGGAAATACGAGGGAGGCCGCCACGCAAGTGGCAAGACAGGCGGTCCGGGGCAGGCGCATTTTTCATCTCCTTAGGAGGATTCGATTACGGCAACATGGATTTTAGCAGGTTGGCGGCGAATGGATTCATGCGGTACCCGGGTTTCCGATTTTTCCAAGACCGGCGCCGCGAGCGTGGGCGATACTCGGAGAGTGATTCTTCGAGCAGGAGGGGAATTGAATGTCGAACGTTGCGAAAGATTGTAGATCGACCGTGATTCCGGGGTTGCGATACCGGAACGCGCCAGCGGCCATCGATTGGCTATGCCGGGCATTCGGTTTTGAGAAGCATGCGGTATACGCTAACGCGGATGGCACCATCGCGCACGCGCAGCTCACCTTTGGAAACGGCATGGTGATGTTGGGCTCGGCGGTGGAAGGCACGCCGTACGGCAATCTGATTCGGCAGCCGGACCAGATTGGCGGCGCGGAAACCCAGGCGCCGTGCCTGATCGTTTCCGATTGCGATGCCATCTACCGGACCGCCAAAGACGCCGGGGCGGCGATCGTGATGGAGATTGCCGACATGGACTACGGCGGCCGCGCCTTTGCCTGCCGCGATCTCGAAGGGCACTTGTGGAACGTGGGCAGCTACGATCCGTGGACGGCCGGGGCGGCGGAGTGAGGCCGGTACGCCACATCCATCGCCTCCCGAAACGCACGGAAGAGCTTGGCATCCGGCCCGTCGGTGCGCATTTCGGGGTGCCATTGTACGGCGACCACGAAGCGCTTTTCGGGCAGCTCCAGCGCTTCGATGACACCATCGGGCGCCGTCGCGGTAACTACGACTCCGCTGCCTAACTTATCGGCCGCTTGATGGTGGCGAGAGTTTACCCAGTAGTCACGCGTTTCGAGAATGGATGCCAGGCGGCTGGATGGGGTGATGGCGACCGGATGAGCGTCGCGCAGATCCGGGCATTTGTGGCCGTCGATGTGTTGGACGAGCGTGCCTTCTAAAGCGACGTTAAGCAACTGCAACCCGCGGCAAATTGCCAGCACGGGCAGATCTCGGGCCAGGGCCTCGCGCACCAACGCGATTTCCAGTTCGTCGCGCGCGCCATCCGGTTCGCCAGTCTCTGGCTGCGGTAGCGCGCCGTACCGATCGGGCGCGATATCGCTGCCGCCGGCCAGCAGGAGGCCGTCGAGATCCTCAAGCCGGGTAACGTTTTCGACCGGCTCGATACCGGCGTCCAGCAGTGCCTTGCGGTAGGCGTGCTTCTTGCTCTCCGGCGTTTTGATTCCAAACGGCAGCGCGACTTTGACCATGCGAGGCTCGCCTTCTCCTTATTGGTTCTTTTCCGCCACGAAGCGCACCAGATGGCTGCGCCGGCCGGGCGCCCATTCCGCTTCGTCCTCGACGTCTTCGTAGCGCAGAATCCGCAGCGCGTCGATACACATTGCCAAACCGAAGATAGTTTGCCTGCGAGTCATTGCAGCTTTCCCCGCGCGTCCACGGTCCAGATCTCTTCCACGGTCTCGCCGCGCACGCCGTAAACGCGGTCGTGAAGGTTCACGGCCACGCAGATGTGGTTGGGGATGACGTGGACGCGCTCCCCTATGTCGAAGGTTCGCTCGGCTCGCGCCAGGTCGATGAATCCGTGCTCCTCGTTCATCTTATGGAAGCGCGCGCCGGGGGCTTCCGCCACCCGGCCGAACGTTACTTCGGCCGAAGCTGTGGGGCGGTCCGAAGAGAACGTCTTCGATCCGCCGTCGATGATCATCTGCCCTGGGTGAGCCGTGGAAACCACTGTGGCGAGAACGGCCGCGGCGCAATCTTCCAGCTCGCAGGCGCCGCACGCCACCGTATTCATGTCGTTGAACACGTAGGTGCCGGGGCGGATCTCCGTCAAGCCTTCGATTTCGTGGGAATGAAACAGGGTGGGCGTGGAGCCGCCGCTGACGATCGGGGTTTCGATTCCGGCGCGGCGGAAATCGGCCAGAATCGATGCCAGGAGCGCGCGCAGTTGCTCCAGCGCGCGCAGGCCGCTCTCGTTCAGGTCTTTGATGTGGCCGGGATAGAAGGCGACGCCGCGGAGCTTGAGATGGGGCAGTTTTTCCACGCTCTGGGCGAGTTGCAGAAGCTCTTCGCCGGGCGCCACGCCGACGCGGCCCAGGCCGACATCGGTTTCCGCCAGCACGCCCACTGCGACCTGCGCGGCGCGGGCCGCGTCGGAAAGCTGGCGCGCCGCGAACACGCTATCGAGCGCCACGGTCACATCGGTCTTCGCGGCAAGCCGCATCAGGCGTTCCAGCTTGGAGTGGCCGATCACCGGAAACGCCACCAGCAAATCGCCGGGACCGGCGCCCATCATGACCTCCGCCTCGGAAACTTTGGCCACGGTGAGGCCCGCCGCGCCGCTTGCCAGTTGGCGTTTGGCGATCCGAACGGACTTATGGGTCTTGGTGTGAGGGCGCAGGCGCAAAGCGTGTTCGGCCGCGTAATGGGCCACGCGCGCCAGATTGCGCTCCATGATGTCCAGGTCCACGATCAGCGCCGGAGTTTCGATTTCCGCAACGGTCATGCCTTCAGAATATGGCACAATAACGCCTTATGTCCGACACACCGCGGCTGCGGCGCGAATTAGGCCTGCGCGACATGACGCTGTTCGCCATTTCGTGCATCGTCGGCACGCGCTGGATTGCGTTGGCCGCGCACGCCGGTCCGGGGTCGGTCACGCTTTTCGCGCTGGGCGCGGTCTTTTTCGTAGTGCCGCTGGCGGTGGCAACTGGAACTTTGTCGGTTCGCTACCCCGGCACGGGCGGATTCTACGTCTGGGCGCGCCGCGATTTTGGGGCCTGGCACGGTTTTTTGAGCGGCTGGGTCTACTGGTTCTCGATCACTTTTTGGTTCCCCAGTGCGGCTTTGTTTTACATGAGCACGGGGCTACATGCTTTCGGCCCAGCCGCCGCGCATCTCGCCGACAATCGGACCGTTCTGGTGGCGATTTCCCTGGCGGCCATCTGGGTTCCCCTGCTCACCAACCTGGTGGGAATGAAGGTCGGCAAGTGGACCGAGAATCTGGGTGGCGCCGCTGCCTGGCTTTTGGCGGGCGGCTTGGCATTGGCGGCGCTGATCGCGTTCCGCCACTCCGGATCGGCGACCCATCTCGACCCTTTGCCGCATGCGAGCTGGGGCGTGGTCAGCTTCTGGGCGACCATCGCCTACGCCATGACTGGCCTGGAACTGGCAGGCTTGATGGGAGGCGAGATTCACCGGCCGGAGCAGACCCTCCCCCGCGCCGGCTGGATTTCCTCCATCTTCATCACCTTCTTCTATTTGGTTGCGACGGGCTCGGTGTTGGTGCTGCTGCGCCCGGATCAAGTGAGTGAAATTCACGGCTTGTCGCAGGCGGCCACGGCGGCGCAAAGCCTTTCCGGCATCCCGAAATTGGGGACTGTCCTCAATTTACTGGTGCTCTCGAGCGCCGTCGGCCAGTTTGGCGGTTTGATCGCTTCGGTTTCGCGGTTGCCCTACGCCGCCGCCGTGGATGGCCTGTTGCCCAAGGCCTTCGCCCGCGTCCATCCCCGCTGGCACACGCCCCACTGGTCCATCTTATGCTTCGGGGCGGTGGCATCGTTTCTGTTGGTAGTTTTTCAGCTTGGCGATACCTTCGAGGCGGCCTACCAGGAGCTGGTCTCGCTGATGGTCATCGCCGGTTTTCTCCCCTACATCTATATGTTCGGCGGAGCCTGGAAAGCCGGCAAACGCTTGAGCGCGTTATCGGGTTGGACCGTGACGGTGCTGGCGGTAACCTGCGCGGCGGTTCCAACCGAAGCCATCGCCAGCGTCTGGCTGTTCGAGGGGAAGCTGGCGGCGGCAGCCTTCGGAATCATCGGATTGGCTCGAATTGTGTTCAAGAGATATTGCAACGTATAGAAATACCGTGGTACATTAATACCATGATCGTTGAACGAGTTCAGACTGGCGTTCGCATGGAAAAGCGGATCCTCAAGGTTCTCAAGGCAATTGCGGAACTGAAAGACATTTCGTTAGGGGACCTTCTCGAAGGTATCGTGCTGCACGCCTTCGAAGGCAAGGCCCCATTTAGCGAAGAAACTCTGGCCCAAATCGCCCGCCTGCGCGAAGTCTACGGCCTTACCCTCGCTGCGTCCGATAGTCACCACCTGACCGAGGAGCAGCCGTCGTGAAACGAGCTTTTCTCCTCTTGCTGGCGCCGCTCTATCTGGTAACCGCCATGGAACATACGCGCACCGAATTCGAATTTGCCGTCGACGCGCCGTACGAACGCGTCGTGCCCTTGTTCGGCGCCTCGGCCGAACAGAAATGGGCCGCAGACTGGAAACCGCAGTTCCTCTATCCCACGCCGGCGGCCGACCAGGAAGGCGCCGTGTTCCGGGTGGAACATTCAGGCCGCAGCTCGATTTGGGTCAACACCATCTTCGATCTTGCCGCCGGGCGGGTGCAGTATGTCTACATTGTGAACGGGACGATGGCAACCCGCATCGATATCCACTTGACGCGCACGGGAGCGGCGGCCACGCATGTCGCCGTGGCCTATGAGCGAACGGCGCTGGAAGACACCGCCGACGTGCACGTCCGCTCCATGGCCAAAGGCGATGCCGGCAATGGACCCGAATGGAAAGCGGCCATCGAAGCCTATCTGGCCAAAGCCGGCAAGTGACTCCCGCGGCCGTCCTGCTTGTTTTGCCCGCGATTTCGCGCGGTTCGGCCCGGTTGCGATGGGTTGAAACACTCTCCAACGGAGTCGGGCTGCCGGCCCAGGTGGGACAGACGATCGTTTCTTATCGTCTGTCGAACGTTGCGGCCCGGCGAGAGCCTGACAGACCACCAAAAACGATGGTCTGTCCCACCTCGGGGCCGTTCAACCCTGGCTCAACTTAAATTCCACGACGTCAGGAGTTCGGAGTTTCGACGCGGCACCGAGAAGTGCGTGCGGAGCGATAGACAACGCGTTTGATTGGTGATAGGCTCATCGTCAAACGGCGACCGCAGGCCGTAGCCTTCCTCTGCGGACAATCCCCGAAATTTCTTGCTTGGAGACAACTATGTTCGTTCAGAATCGGACAACTCGCTCGCTGGATGGCGTTGCCATTGCGTACTCGATATCCGGGACGGCGGATATCGCGATTCTTTTCATCCACGGAGGCCTGGCGGATCGATCGTTCTGGGAAGGTCAGCACAGCGCGCTTTCGGACTGCTACAAAGTAATTGCCCTCGATTTGGCCGGTCACGGACAATCCGGCGAAAATCGACAGACGTGGGGGATCCCTCAATTCGGCTGCGATGTTACGGCGGTGATCGATGCCGAAAGGCTCGATCACGCGATTCTGGTTGGAAACTCCCTGGGTGGGGCGGTCGCAATCGAGGCGGCGATGCGCGCGGAGACGCGGGCTATAGGAGTAGTCGGAGTGGATACCTTTCATGATCTGGGCCGGCGGATCGACCCTGGCTGGGCCAGGGAGCAGGCGGACGCATGGCGGCACGATTTTGACGGCACATTGGAGCGGATGTTGCAAGCATTGTTCCACCCGGACGTCTCTCCCTCTCTTTTAGGCGACGTTCGGCGGCGGATGTCCAGAACATCGCCAGAAACCGTCTGGGCGATGTTTTCGTCTTTCGCGGGCTACGATACAGGGGCTATCGCACGTCAATTGCATGTACCGGTGCGGTGCATCAATGGGGACCTCTATCCGACAGACATTCAGGCCACCAGGGACTGGGCCGAAGATTTCGATGCTGTTATCCTGCCCCATACCGGCCACTTCCCTATGCTCGAATGCCCCGAGGAATTCAACCGCAGGCTGGCGGTTTTCGCGGCGGCGATGGCCGAACGAGTTCACCGGTGAAACCGGGGGCGGGACTGCCGGCCTCTCACTTGGTTTCTCACTTCTTAATCCGAAACTCCACCGTGATCGTGGTTACGGTTTCCCTTCTTCGCCATAATAAGCTCAATTGCTGCAAAAGCAGCAACATGTTGCAAAAATAGCATCGGCAAGGCCGCTGTCAAGGGCTTCCATTCCGATTTGTGGGGTGCTTAACCGGTCTGGGGATTTCGCAGTTTAGGCGCGACAACCGCTCGGTTACGGGCGCCGCCCGTTTGCAGTCGTTTACCGAGCCGCGACCGTAAGGGAGCGGTTGTCGGGAACGGATTTCTCCAGATCGGTTAATTAAGCATCCCCATTCCGATTTCTGTCTTCCGGCTCCCGACTTCTGCTTACAATGAAACTTGACCGCCATGCCTTCCATCGATGCCCGCCGCTTCGGCCGCTATGCCTGGGCGGTGCTGGGCTACACACTGGCCGTGATCGTGTGGGGTGCGCTGGTGCGCGCCACCGGCTCCGGCGCAGGGTGCGGCAACCACTGGCCGCTGTGCACGCCGCCCACAACCACCGCCGCCACCTTCATCGAATTCATCCACCGCAGGATGGCCGGCCTGGACGCGATCGCCGTCGTGGTGCTAGTGGTGCTGGCGTTTCGGGTCTACCCGCAGGGACACGCCGCGCGATTGGGTGCTACATTGTCGGCTGTTTTCCTGGTGGCTGAGAGCCTACTCGGCGCGGCTTTGGTCAAGCTGGAGTTGGTTGCCCAGAACGCCAGCGTCTGGCGCATCTATTGGGAGTCGGCCCACCTGGTGAACACGCTCACTTTGATCGCGTGCCTGGCTCTGACCGCGTGGTGGGCCGGTGGCCACCCGCGCCTGCGTCTTGCCGGGAAGCCGTTTTGGAGCGCAGTGGGTGCGCTCGCCGCCGTCATCGTGCTGGGGATCAGCGGCGCCATTGCCGCTCTCGGCGACACCCTATTCCCGGCCCGCTCCCTGGCCGAGGCGCTAGCCCGCGATTTCGACCCCGCCGCCAGCATCTTTCTGCGCTTGCGCGTCTGGCACCCGCCGGTCGCCGTACTGGCCTCTGCCGTGGCGATCTGGTATGCGCGCTCCGGCGCGCGCACAGATGCCGCCGGGCCGCGCCAGGCCAACCTGGTCGTGGGGTTGGTCTTCTTGCAAATCGCCACCGGGGTTCTCAACCTGTCTCTGCTCGCGCCGATACCCATGCAGTTGTTCCACCTTTTGCTGGCCGATCTTCTTTGGATCGCCCTGGTTCTGCTCTGTGCCGAGCGCACGGCCGTGGCGGTGCATGGTGCGGCGGCGCCGGAACATGACCGGGCGATGCGAAGGGCTCCGGCAACCGCTCCCTCACGGTCGCGGCTCGGATAATATCGCGGAAGTTCGATTTTGGCGCCGGCAATACGAGCATGCCGACAATGCGGGTAAAACGCTAAAGTTTCCGTGTCGCTCCGCCGATCCATCATTCGTGAACATAGCGTTGTACACCGTCCTGCTGGGTGTAACCTTCTGGCAACAGGCCAATCCGAATGGCGCCAACAATCCGCAGCGCGCCGCCATGAACCGCCAGATTGAATCGGTGCGCCGCCAGGCCGCGGCTCTCGGCCTGCGTCTTCAGCCCTGGGGCCCGGCGCCAGTGTCCGCCATCGCCGATCCACCCGCTTACGCCTGTCCCGCCATCCCGGAAGAATCGGTTTCGCCCATCCTCGAAGGCGCATCCAAAGCGCAATCCGTCGACCTCGGCCTGCTGCGCGCCGTGATCGGCCAGGAATCCACTTTCCACCCCTGTGCCGTCTCTTCCAAAGGAGCGCAGGGCCTGATGCAGCTCATGCCGGAAGTCTCTTCCCGCTTGGGCGTGACAGACGTTTTCGACCCCCAGCAGAATGTGGACGCCGGCGCACGTTATTTGAAAGAACTGCTCAACAAATATCAAGGAGATCTACCGAAAGCCTTAGCGGCGTACAATGCCGGCCCGACCGCCGTCGACCAGGCCAACGGCATACCCGACATACCCGAAACCCGCCAGTATGTGGAATCCATCCTGGCGAAAGTAGGCGCAAAACCCGCCGCCGACGCCGCGAAGTAGCTGAGAAGTCAGAAGTCGAGGAAGTCAGAAGGAAATCAGAAGCCAGAACGCCTCGTCGGAGGAACGAGGGCTCGCGGCCTGGGCGCTGGACGGAAGGGTGACATTCCGGCTCCTGACTTCTGGGTCCCGGCTCCTCAGCATCGACAGTTTTCCGTCCATGTTGGCGCGGTAAGCGCCTAACACAACTCCGCATGGCTCGTCTAACCTGCAATACTGTCAAGGAATGCCCAAGATCCTGATTGCCGGGGGAGGACTGGCGGGTCTGGCAGCCGCGGCCGCGCTAGGCGGCGCCGGCTTTGAGGTGGAACTGTTCGAAGCCCGCCCCTTTCTCGGTGGGCGCGCCACCTCCTACGAACTGCCTTCGGCCGGCGACGATCCCGCCGAAACCATCGACAACTGCCAACACGTTCTCCTGCGCTGCTGCGTCAACCTGCTCGACTTCTACACCCGCCTCGGTGTCCGCGAACGGATTCGTTTTCATCGCGAGTTTTACTTTATCGAGCCCGGTGGCCGGGTTTCCGTTCTTCGCCGCGGCCGTCTTCCCGCGCCATTTCACTTCACCGGCTCGTTCCTGAAAATGGACTGTCTGGGCGGCCGCGATAAAATCGCCATCGCCCGCGCCCTGCTGGCCCTCCGCCGGGAACGGTTCCGGCGGCGAAACCTCAACCGCATCAGCATGCTGGACTGGCTGCTCGAAAAGCGCCAGACGCCGCGGGCCATCGACCGCTTCTGGCGCCAGGTTCTGGTAAGCGCGATCAATGAGGAGCTCGACCGCATGGCCGCCCTCCATGGCTTTCAGGTCTTCTGGCTCGGCTTTCTGGCCCGTGCCGACGCCTATGAGATGGGCCTGTCCTCCATCCCGTTGGGCGACCTTTACCATTCCGCCGCCTGGACCCGGTTCCCCACGGTCAAGATTCATTTCCGGCATGCCGTCGAGCGCATCGATGCTCACGGTATGACTGTGGCGGGACAGCCGGTTGCGGGCGACGCCGTGATTTGCGCGCTGCCGTTCGAACGCCTCGCCTCGGTCGGTCTCGCGGCGCCGCCTCTCGAGCATTCCCCCATCACCGGTGTCCACCTCTGGTTCGACCGCGAGATTACCACCCTCCCGCACGCCGTTTTGCTCGACCGCACCATGCAGTGGATGTTCAACAAGGACCGCGGCCGCTATCTGCAGCTTGTCGTCAGTGCCTCGCGCGACCTGACGGCTCTTTCCCGCAACGATATCGTCGACATGGCGATTGGCGATCTGCGCCTCTATTTCCCCCGCGTCCATGAGGCCACGCTCCTCAAGGCTCACGTGGTCAAGGAGCAGCGAGCCACGTTTTCCGCTACCTGCGAAGCCGAACCGCTTCGTCCGGCCGCCGCTACTCATTTGCCCAACGTATTTCTGGCTGGAGACTGGACCCGCACCGGATGGCCCGCCACCATGGAAGGCGCCGTGCGCAGCGGCTACATTGCCGCCGAGGGTGCCGCCTCCTTCTTGGGACGGAATGCCAAGTTTTTACTAAAGGATATTGCCTGATTCGGGGTATAGAGGGACCACCTCTTTTGTAGTACGGTTCTGACTGCGATAAACTGCGCCCCGTCGCCCACGGCTTCTACGGCGGTGACCTTAGAGCCAGCAGCTTGCACCGCACTGCCGAGAGGCTGCGGCACACCCCCAAGTAAACAGTACGGATGTAACGAAAGCAAGTGTAGCCTGAGGCTGGTTCGGGAGCTACACTTGCTTACGGCTAAAGCCTACGGAATCGATGCCGAACGAAACCATTCTGCTGGTGGATGACATCCCCGCCAATCTCAAGATCACGGCAATCGCGCTTCGGGCCGAAGGATTTCGGGTGCTCCTCGCGTCTACCGCCGAACAGGCGATGACCATGCTGCAGACGTCGCATCCCGACGTGCTTCTCGTAGATATCCAGCTACCCGGAATCAACGGTCTCGAGTTGGCCCGTACCATCAAACAGGACCCGCGCACCAAGGATATGGTGGTCGTGGCTCTTACCGCTTTCGGCGGGCGGGATTACGAGCAAACTGCGGCCGCGGTCGGCTGCGACGGTTTCCTCACCAAGCCCATCGATACCCGAACCATTGCCAGCCGCATTCGCGCCTGCCTCGCGAAAGCAAAGCCCGTGAAGCAAGCGCCCGCGCCGCGTGCGCGCCCTCTGCCCCAGGGATCTCCTTGTTTGGACGGCCTCGGGCCCGATGTCGACATCTTGCGGCACACTTTTCTCGCCGACGGCATCCGCAAATGCCGCCTTATGATCGGCTCCCTCGACGACGGATTCGACCGGAACAAAGCCAATGCCCTGGTCAGCCAGTGGATCGGCGCCGGAATCGCACTGGGTTACGCCGAGATTGCTTCCAAAGCCCAATTCCTAGAGGAAACGATCCAGAGTGCGCAGTATGACCGCAACCAGGTGCGTGACACCCTAATCCAACTCGGGTCGGCATTCGCCGAGCCTCCCGAATCGGTCGAGCCCGTCCTGCCGGAACCGGTCGCCGTTCGCCTACGTTCCAAAAAGGTCGCGCTCATTGGATTTGCCGACGACGATGCCGACCGGCTCTGCGTCGCGCTCGACCGGGCTCGTGCCTCGGCGCGTCTCTTCGCCGCCGACGAACCGCTCGATTCCGGCAGCGTCGCCATTTGCGACGTCATTCTCATCCATGTCCGCCCGGAAACGTTAAAATGCCAATGGTTGAGTGAAGACTGGATTGCCCAGTGCGAGCAGGCATTGGTTTTGGTGGGCGCCCGAGAGCATTTGCTGACCCTCGATCCGGCTCAATTTTTCTGGGGCTGCGAGTCCCTCATCGACGGCTGGCAACCCGAGGAGGCCATCATCCGCTTGGGCATGGCTCTCGCGCGTGTCGAAAAATTGCGCACCGATTTCATCCCCGCAGTCAGGCGCTGCCACTCCAGCAGGCCTCGGGAGGTCCTCATCGTCGATCAGGACATGACCGTCCGATTCCTCCTGCAGGCCGCATTCGAACAATACGGCATGCGCTGCCGCACGGCTGAAACCGGAGGCGACGCCTTGCGCATGCTTCGGGATGAGGCGCCTCACGCGGCGGTGCTCGACGTCAACATTCCGGAGCTGGACGGTTTCCAGGTGGTCGAACAGGTGCGGGCGGAGCGTTTGCCGGTGCGCCTGCTGCTCCTCTCCGCCAAACAGGGCGATGCGTTGCGCAGCTTCAGCCTGGGCGCCGACGACTACGTGGTCAAGCCTTTCAGTGCACAGGAAGTGGTCGCGCGGCTGAGGCGTCTGTTGTAGAAAGTTATCAGTTCACAATTGTCAGTTGTCAGTCTCCACTACTGGCTTTCCGCTCATTCGGTCCGCGTTGCGTTTAACTGAAAACTGACGACTGAAAACTGACGACTTTCTGGACTCTGACGACTTCTTGGACTGCCGGATTATAAGCCGGTTTCTGTGCCCCTTGCGGGGCGGCGGTCATTCCTCTTGGCCGCCCATTACTGGACGGCTCCTGCGGCCTACCCGGAAGTCGAACGGGACGAGCAGTCCCTCCTCCCCTATTTGGCCTTGCTCCGCGTGGGGTTTGCCTTGCCGGCGAAATTACTTCCACCGCGGTGCGCTCTTACCGCACCATTTCACCCTTACCCGGGTTCTCACCCGGGCGGTATCCTTTCTGTTGCGCTTTCCGTAGCCCCGCTTCCGGGGCTCCCGGCCGTTAGCCGGCACGCTGCTCTATGGAGACCGGACTTTCCTCTCCCGTTGCCGGAAGCGACCACCCGTCCGGCAGCCCAAATTCAGTATCCCACAACTCTTGCTAAGTGTGCGGCGGAGCACCGGGTACTATAGCGATTGCTCGTAAACCCTTGGCCTGGTGAGGCAAATCCGGTGTATTCTATTCTCAGCGTAATTCTGCGAGGCCCCATTGCGGGCCTTCACCGCCGGTCATTGGCGCCGGCGGACAGGGCCATTCGGCTACGGTACGCACGATGACCGCCCGAACCCCTTGGGTCATAACAGCAGCGGTACATACGGTTCATGTTGAGGAGAGAAAAGCAATGAAGACACTAGCAGCGATGAGCGCGCTGGGGCTTCTGGCATCGGGCTTATTTGGCCAGGGGCTGAACCCACCGGGTACGCAAACCAAGGACGACTGGGAGGAAATCAATTTCGAATTCAATTCTTCGATTCTATCCGATGGCTATCCGAGCTTGCTTCGCCTGGCCGACCTGTTGAGTCAGCATCGCGACTATCACGTCAAAGTTACCGGGAATACGGACTACATCGGGAGTGCCCGTTATAACGACAAACTGGCGATGGCGCGCGCCAACACGGTCAAGGAATTCCTTGTAAAATACGGCGCCAATGCGGATCAAGTTTCCACGGCCGGCAACGGCCTTCACGATCCCGAAGTGAATAACCAGACCAAGGAAGGGCGGTTCATGAACCGCCGCGTGGTTCTGGCGGTCACCGACGGGCAGGGCCGCCTGGTGAAGGAAGGCGGCATCAGCGACATTCTCAAAGCGCTGCAGGACATGGCCAAGAAGCAGCAGGATTGCTGCGATGCCATCCTCAAGCGGCTGGATAAGCTCGACGACATCCTGGCGGCGGTCAAGGGACTCGAAGGCGAGAACGGCCGTCTCAAGGGCGAGGAAGAGGATCTGCGCAATCAGCTCAACGCGCTGAAGGACCAGGTCGCCGGCTTGCCTAAGCCGCTCAGCGGACCGGAGACCACGCAGATCGCCCATAACGAGGCTATGAGCGCGGTCAACGAAGCGCAGAACCGCAACAAGAAGTACTCCACGGTGGGTCTCAGTGTCGGTCCCAACTTCGGCGCGAATCCCACCGGTCCCAATGGGAACGGCGCCATCGTCAATCCGGGCGCCTCCACCACCGGTTTCACCACCGGCCCGAACTCCAACCAAGGCCTCCGGGGCAGTGCCACTGTGGATGCCAACGGCCGCATCTTCGCTCCCTTCGGCGGCGACGGCACGCACGCCGTGCAGGCCCAAGGCGAATACATGTGGAACTCGCAGGGCCAGGAAGGCCAGTTCGATGTCGGTCTGCTGAATCGCTGGGGCAACTTCCAGGCCGGCGCGTTTGCCAGCTTTAAGTACTTGAACTACCGCCAGTATCAACAAGGCGGCGCCCTCGGCGAAGGCGCGTTCCTGATCGACTATATATTTAAAGGCGGACGAATCGGAGTCTTCGGCACCCAGGGCTTCAAGAACACCGCCGTCCTCAACATGCAGGAGCTCTACCCCGGCGTTTACAACCAGACCTACGCGCGCCTCATCAATCAGTACGGCGTGGATGCGCAGGTTGGCGTTTGGGGTGACGCTTACCTTGAAGGCAATCTCGGTGTTTTGCATCGCTACGGCCCCGGCGAGGGGTCGACGCCGGGCGGCGAGATCCGCCTGGTCCAACCGATCGTTTCGCGATTGGCCTTTACGGCGGAATACGACTACAACGCCTCGCTGGTCGGCACCGGCTCGATGCTGTTGGTCGGCTTGCAGTTGGGCAATTACATCAAGCCGAAAGAATACGCCAGTATCAAGAGCCCCGTGCCGATGGACGTCCCCCGCATCCGTTACGAATTCCTGACGCGGCGCGTGGGCACCTCGCCGCCCATCGCCGATGCGGGACCGCCCCAGATCGGCGTACCCGCCGGCACTATCACTCTCAATGGCTCCGGCTCGCACGATCCGCTGGGCGAACCGCTCACATTCAGTTGGAAGCAGATCGGCGGTCCGAGCGTGACGCTGAACGGCGCCAATACCGCTACTCCGACGTTTACGGCGGCTGCCGGTCAGACCTACGTCTTCGAGTTGACGGTCACCAATACCGACGGCCTATCGGGTTCGGCTACCACTTCGGTCCAAACCTTGGCCGCCACGGTGCTGACGATTGCGCAATTCTACGCGAATCCCGCCACTGTGAACGCAGGCCAGAGCACGACCCTCCTCTGGGTGATACAAGGCGCCACTTCGGCTAGCATCTCGCCGAGCGTCGGCAACATCAACCCGAATTCCGGCTCGGTTGCGGTTTCGCCGACCGCCACTACCACTTACACCCTGACCGCCACCGGTCCCAGCGGCAGCATCACGCAGGCGGTAACGGTTACGGTGGGCGCGCCGGGTTCGCCGCAGATTGTGCGCTTCGTGGCCGATCCGAACAGCACGACGGCCGGCAGTTCGGTGACCCTGAGCTGGGCCACCAACAACGCCACTACGGTCAGCATCACTCCCAACGTGGGCACGGTTACCGGCAACGGAAGCACGACCGTATCGCCCTCGCAGACTACCACCTACACCCTGACGGCCACTAACTCGGTCGGCTCGGTGACCGCTACGGCAACCGTTACTGTTACGGGCGCGAGCATTCCATCGATCGTTACCTTCGTGGCAACGCCGCAGAACATCTCGCCCGGCCAGTCCACCAAGCTTTGCTGGCAGGTGAACGGCTCGACCAATATCTCCATCACACCGAGTGTCGGTTCCAATCTGAACGCTAACGATTGCGCTACCGTCACTCCGTCCACGACAACCACGTACACCTTGACCGCCATCAACGCCGCCGGACAAGTCCAGGGCAACGTCACGGTCAATGTCGGCCTGGTTCAGATCCTGACGTTCACGGCCAACCCGCCGAACTCCACTTACGCTGGCAGTCCGGTCGTGCTCTCCTGGACAACCGCCAACGCCACCGCGGTGGTGCTGATTGGCGGCGACCTCGGCCCGACGACGCTGCAACCCAACGGCAGCTACACCGTCAACCCGGTCAGCAACGAAACCTATAGTCTGACCGCCTACGGACCTGGAGGACAGACCGTAAGCGTTACGATATCGGTCTTCGTCCGGTAATCCAGACCCTGTATCCGAAGCACCAATACCGGGCGGCCAAAAGCCGCCCGGTTTTTTGTGTGCCATCGACAGCCATGGAAACAATTTTTCTTTATGGGAGACCTTGTGGACCGCGCGGAGAGTGAGAACGTGGCGCTGATCCGGCGCTTCCTCGAGGCATGTGTCCGGGCAGATCCGGATGAGTTTGCCGGCTACTTCACCGAGGATGCCATCTGGTGGAATGCGCCCTGGGAACCTGTCGAGGGGCGTGAGGCCATTCGCGAGACGCTGCGCCGCGGAGCAGATCGCATGATTGCGCTGCCCTGGGAGATACGGCACATTGTGGCGGATGGCGACATTGTGATGGTAGAGCGGGTGGACAATTTTCAGGTGGGAGAGAAGCGCGCCAGAGTTCCCTCGATGGGCATCTTCGAGCTGCGCCACGGAAAGATCGCCGCATGGCGCGATTACTGGGACTTGCAACAGTTCGAGCGCCAGCTTGGCTGAAGGCCAAGCGCATCAGAAAACCTTTCGGAAAGTAAGATTGATGCGGGCGGCGCCGGTCAGCGGATGCTGGCCGTCTTTTAAGGGGGCGACGCCGTGATAGACGAAGCGGGCGGGACCGCCCCAGACGGCGACGTCGCCCGTTTCGACGCGCAGGCGGAGCACCGGATCCGAGCGTCGTTTGCCGCCCCACAGGAATACGGCGGGGAGGCCCAGGGAGACCGAAACGATGGGAGCCCAGGCGTCGTTTTCGTCGCGGTTGTGAAGGCCCAGTTTGGCGCCCGCCAGGTAGCGGTTGATCAGGCAAGCGTGGGGATCGTAATGCGGAAAACCGGCCTCGGCGGCGGCGCGCAGGGCGAGATCGAGAAACGCGGCGGGCATGGCAGGCCAGGGCCGGTGGGTATCGGGGTCGACAGGATCGTAGCGGTATCCGGAGCGATCGGAAACCCAGCCGACACGGCCGCAGTTGGTCATGGCGACAGACATGGTATAACCGCCTGGCGTGACCAAGTGGCGAAAGGGCGCGGCCTGGGCGACGCGCGCCACTTCTTCGACCAGCGCGGGTGCTTCGGAGCTGGCGAAGCCGCGCAACAGGACCGCGCCCTCTTCGAGCGGCAGGTTCGCGCGTGGAAGCGATTCGCCGTCGAACAGAGGAGTCACCCTCTACCCCGAACCCGGTCGATTACGCGCCGATCGCGTTTCGAGGGCTTGCCTTGCCGCCACGTGTCAAACCGCGGCTCGGCTTTGCGTTCTTCGGCCAGTTTCAGCCGCAATTCCCGGCTTGCCTCGGTTTCGTGGTAGAGCGTTTGCGCAACCGGGGCCGGGCCGCGGATCTCGCTGAGGGCCAAGACCTCGACCTCGAAATCGCCGCCCTCGTTCTTCACTTGCAACAGGTCGCCGATGCGGACCTCGCGCGCGGCCTTGGCCGGTTGCCCGTTGGAGTGAATCCTGCCGAGCTCGCAAGCCCGCCCGGCAAGGGAGCGCGTTTTGAAGAAACGGGCGGCCCAGAGCCACTTGTCCATTCTCACGCGGGTGATCCTCTCATTCTTTTACCACGGCGGGAGCATGAATTGTTGCAATCGTGATACACCCCCTTGTGCCCGCATCAGCACCGAGCGCCAGAGGTGGGACAGACCATCGTTTTTCGTGGTCTGTCAGGCCGCAACCGACGACAGACGACAAAAAACGATCATCTGTCCCACCCGGGTCAGCTTATCTTCCCGGCGAGCCCCGGCGCGGCAGCGAGAAGCCGTACTGAGTGAGGATGGCGCGGGCCTGCGGGCCCATCATCCAGGCGCGGAATTGGGTGGCGGCGCGTGACCCCTTGGCACGGGAGAGAATCACGCCGCATTGCTCGATTGGCGGGTAAGAGGCGGGCGGCACCTCCCAGGAACGTCCTTTGCCGCGGGCGGCCGGCGCCACTGCTAGAGACTCGGCTACCAGGCCGGCTTCGGCCGCGCCGCTTTCTACAAACTCGAAGGTCTGCGCGATGTTTTCCCCGATCACTAGTTTGGGAGCGATCCGATCGTAAACGCCCAGCGAGCGCAACGCGGCTTCAGCGGCGCGGCCATAGGGGGCGTGCCGCGGGTTGGCCATGGCCACGTGGTGGACGGACGGCTCTTCCAGGGCATGAATTCCCAGCCGGTCGAGATCGAGCGGCGATTGGGCCGGCACCCAGAGCACAATGCGGCCAGTGCCATACACGAACAGCGAACCGGCCACGGCTGCTCCCTCCGCCACCAGGCGCCTGGGATATTCCACGTCGGCTGAGAGAAAGACATCAAATGGCGCGCCATTGCGGATCTGGGAATAGTAATTCCCCGACGAGCCATAAGCCGGTGTGAGCATGATTTCGGGACGGGTGGCGTGGAAGCGCTGCTGGAGGGCGGGGAAGGCAAAGCGCAGGTCGGCGGCGGCGGCGATATTGAGGTTCGCTGGACGCGTAGGCCGGGCGCAGGCGGCGAGTAAGATAAGAACCGCAGAGGCCGCGAATCGGTCGCGAAAACCAGATATCGTCTTGCGCAAGCGACCATGATAACAACCGGCGCAAGAGTGATTCTGAATGGTTTCTTCCAAATCTCGAGATGCGGAAAGCGGCCACGACTCAGACAAGCCGCGCGACGGATTGCTGCATCGCCACGCGCTCGGCGGCGCGCGCCTTCGGGCTCGACTTTGTGCCGCTCGAAAGCAACCGCTACGACCTGGTGCTGCGGGCCGAAGACCTGCAAACGGCCGCGGTCGAGCGCTTTTTTGAGACGCTGGCGCAATCCGCCGTGCGCCGGGAACTGGAAACGCTGTGCGGTTACGACACGCGCGAAACCGGCCGGCGGCTGGTGTGATGAGATTCACTCTCAGCCGCGTCAACTGACGACTGATAACTGACAACTGTTAACTTCAATGCACCTGGACCGTCACGCCGGCCTGCGTCGTATAGGTCGTACCGCTCGAACTCAGCGTGATAAGGAGAGGTTGCGCGCCCGCCGTGAGGCCGGTCGGAATCTGCAAGTTGACCTGCATGACTCCCTCCACGTCTCCCGGCGCCGAACCCTGGTACTTCACCGCCGCGGGAAGGCCGCCTACTGTGGCGGTCGCCAGCAAGGCGATGGTCTTCAGGCCGGACCCGTTGGTGGGAATGACTCCGCCTGTGACGCCGGCCGGCGAAGTGTTGCCGGTACCGCTCAAATATACGGCGATGACGTCGCCCGCCGAAGCTGGCTGGCTCGGTCCATTTACGGTGCCGTTTTGGTTCACAATGGCTCCCGGACCGGTGCCCTGCTGGTTTTGGGTATAAATGCCGGGAACGGCGTTGGACACGTTATAGGTAAGCGGCGCCGATTTAACACCCAGGTAAGTCACCTGCAGAACGGTGGTGGGACGTCCGCCAATTTCAAACGGCACCATCACGCTGGTTTGATTGGCACTGACGTAGATGATCGGCGCTGGAGTGCCGTCGAAGGTCACTTGCGTGTTGGAAACCGTAGTGGCCACCGAACCGCCCGAAGTCAATTGCAAACCGGCCAAGGTGGCAGGCCCGATTCCCGTTCCGAATATCACGATGTTTTCTCCGGGGGCCACGGAGCCGGTAGCGTAACTTCCGGCGTTCGCCACGCCTCCAATGGCAGGCGTAGGCACCGCCGCCACCGTCAGATTCACCGTAAGGGCCGTTGTCTGAGTGGAGGCTGTGGAACTGACAGTGACCGTGGCGGAGTAAGTGCTGGCGGCCAGCCCGTTGGTTACGATGCTGAACGAAAGCGTAGCCGGCGTGGTGCCGCTGGTTGGCGTTACCTGCAGCCACGCGCCGCCATCGGTCGTCTTAATAGATACGGTAAAGGGGGCCGACCCTCCGCTGGAGGTGACCGACGCCGTCTGCGCCGCCGGAGCGGAGGCATTCAGCACATAGTTGAATGGAAGGCTTGAAGGCGTCACCGCCAGAGACTGCGCCGGCACCACAGTTAGCGTAACGGGAATCGTGATCGGACTGCCCGTGGCGCCATTCGCCGTAATGGTGACGCTGCCCGTGTATCCGCCGGTGGCCAGTGCCGCGCTGCTCGCCGAAACGGTCACGTTCCCGCCGCTATAGGTTGCGCTCAGCCAATTCGCGGAAGAACCACTGGCCATGGCTACCGAAAGGGTATAAGCCAGCGAGCTGGGTGTAGTGGTTACCGTCACCTGCTGCGTTGCCGGTGTAGGCGTTCCAGCCGCTTCCGTGAAGGAAAGTGAGGTAGGCGAGGCCGAAATGGAGCCGGCGGTCAACGTAAGGGTGACGGGCACGTTCACAGCCGCTGTATTTGGCGCCGAAACCGTCACCGAACCGCTGTAAGTTCCGACGGGCAGGTTGGCGGTGCTGGCGCTCACCGTCAAGGTGGCCGGCGTCGTGCCCGTGGTGGGAGTTACGGCAAGCCAGGACGGAATCATAGCAGGTGACTGGGTAATGGTGGCAACGGCCGTGTAATTGACCGGGTTGCCGTTAGTGGTGAGCTGGAACGTTGTCGAGGCCGGCGCCGGCCCTCCCGCGATCCCGGTGAAGGAAAGAGAGGTAGGATTGGCGGATAGAACCGCGGACGTCACCTGGAACGTGACGGGGATTGTCACCGGGCTGTTGGCCACCGCGGCGCTTCCCGTCGCGGTAACGGTGATGGTGCCGGCATAGGTGCCGGCCGAAAGCAGACCCGGGATCACGGACACGGTCACCACATTCGAACCGGAAACCGTGGAGCCGGTCAATGGCGCCACAAACAGCCAACTGTTGCCGCCGGTCGCGGTGGCAAATATCACGCTGTAGTTGAGCGTCGCGCCGGGATCCGTGCTGGACAGCGTAATAGTCTGTGCCGCGGGTGTCGCGCCGCTCTGCTGGGCTGTAAAGCTGAGGGACTGCGCGCTGGTCACAAGCAGCGGATTGCTACTCACATAGAGAGTCACTGGAATGGTGATGGGGCTGCCCGGAGCTGCCGCGCCGGTGGCGGCGTTGGTCACGTTTATCGTAATCGTCCCCGCACAGGTTCCCGAAGTCAGGCCGGTAGTGGTGACGCTGGCTGAGAAACTGCCAGCCGTGTTCCCGCTGACGCTGCCGCTGGCGTTGCCGCTCAAAGTCAACCATGCGCCTCCGCATTGGGTGGAAGCCGCCGTGGCGCTGTAATTGAGCGCAGCGCCGGTGCTGGAGGTGATCGACACGTTTTGCGCCGCCGGCTGCGACTTACCTATCTCATAGACGAATGAAATCGCCTGTGGAGTATACACGGGCACCGCGTCGTTGGCCACCGTGAGCACTACCGGAATGTTTTGCGCTCCATTCCCCGCGCCGCTGGGTGTCACCGTAATCGTTCCGTTATAAGTGCCCACAGGCAGCCCCGCGGGATTCACCGATACCGAAAACGGCGTGCCCGTGACGGTGCTGGTGGGAGTAACCGCGAGCCAGCCCCCGCCGGTCGTGGTCCAAGTGATCGTAATCGGCAATTGCCCGGTAGCGGAACTGGGCGCAACCGCGGTGGAAACGGCCGTCACGCTCTGCGCCGCGGGCGTCGAGCCGTTCAATTCATACAAGAAACTCAGAGTGTTCGAAGGCACGCTCAGCAGCGGCGAATTAGAAACCAGCAGCGCCACCGGAATATTCGGCGTTGCGATGACCGCAGCGGGCGTGGCGATGTTCAAGTTGCCCGTATAAGTAAATCCGGGTGTAAGGGTATCGGCTGTGTTGTAACTGATGGTGACTTGCACACTACCCCCGCCAGGGATGGTGCCGCTCGAAGGATTCACCAGAATCCAGTCCTGGCCGGAAGGATTTGGATTTACCGATGGAACGATCGAGTACGACTGCGTCGCAGTGCCGCTGGCGCTCAAGGTTACGATCTGCGAAACCGAGTTATTCGCTCCGCCGATCTGATATTCCAGCGAAAGGGAGGAACTGCTGACGGTTACCGTCGCTTCCGGTGTCACGGTCAGCGTGACCCCAATCGATAGAGGCGTGCCCGTAGCCGGCGTAATGGTGATGTTGGTGTTGTAGGTTCCGGCTGTCAGCAAGGTGGCCGCGGAAGTCAGCGCCACTATCGCCGATCCGGGCACGTTGCCGGCGGAGGTCACAGTCAGCCAGGTGGCGCCCGAAGACGCGGCGAACGAGGTCGGGCTCCCGGTCAGCGAGATCGTCTGCGTTGCCGGCAGCCCCTCGCCGAGCTGATAACTGAAGCTCAAGGCGCTGGGATTTGCTCCCACCGCGCTCACCTGCAGATTCACCTGCACGTTGACTACGTTGCTGGTACTGTTCAGATTGATGATTTCGAGATTTCCGGTATAGTATCCCGCTCCGAGCGACGTCGGATTCATGGTCACCGTGACATTCTGAGGCGTGTATCCGCTGTTAGGTGTCGTAGAAAGCCAGGTGACGTTCGGAAAGATGGCGAACTGAATCGATGCGCCGCTGCTGGTTATGTTGAGCGATTGGGTCTGGCTCGCGCCGCCTAGCGAGGACGCAAAGCTGAGTGAAGTTGGGCTGACGCTCATGGTTTGCGCGGCCAGGCTTGCAGCCACCAAGAGCAGGGACAGAACAAGAACGGAAAGAGAACGGGAAGTACGCACAGAGATCCTCCAATGGGGCAATCCGGACGGGTAGACGCCTTTAACCGTGCTTAACCTTTGCACGCCGCCTGCCGTCAACGAACCCTCCTCGGACATCATGCGCTGATTATCCTTTGTACGCAATAGATCCGGGGACTTACGCAATTTCCGGGAGTCGGTTCCGGGGCCGCACCACCGCCGCCAATGCGCCCCCGC
This sequence comes from Bryobacteraceae bacterium, assembly GCA_049511335.1. GTDB lineage: Bacteria > Acidobacteriota > Terriglobia > Bryobacterales > Bryobacteraceae > JBEKYD01. Next base: position 34,746 of record JBEKYD010000005.1, read on the forward strand.
CTGACACACCTACTGTTCCCTGAGGCCACGCGACGAAGGCCGGCAGAAAGGTTGCGGAAGACCTTTGAGGGCTTCACCGGTTAAAGCCGGCGCCACCCGTTTTGCTCCTCACTCGCCCGTCGACAGCGTTTTCACCAGCTCGTACAGAAACTGCTGCCCTTCATAAAAAGAGCGAACGCCAATGCGCTCATCCCTGCCGTGGGCGCGGACGTCGTCACGCTCGTAGAAGAACCCCTGCACGCCGTAGGTCGGGATGCCGGTGGCGCGCAGCGAACGGCCGTCGGTGGCCCCGGTGCTCATGGTGGGCAGCACAATCACGCCCGGCCACATGCTGTCGGAAATCTTGGCCATGGCCCGCATCAGGTCGGGCCTCAATGCAGAAGTGGGCGAGTTTTCCTCCTGATTGCCGATGGAAATCTTCACCTGGTCGTCCGCCACCACCTTTTTCAATTCGCCCAGCACATAGTCGAGCGAATCGTCGGGCTGTACACGGCAATTCACGTTGGCGGCCGCCAATTGCGGCAGCGCGTTGGTGGCGTGGCCACCTTCCAGCATGGTGGCGACGCAGGTGGTGCGCAGCATCGAATTCCAGGCCGGCGACGCGGCCGCGATGCGCTTCATCGCCTCCTTATCGCCCGTCGAGGCCGCTGCCAGGTCGGCCTTTGCGCCGGTGGTATCGATCTTCGCCATCCCGGCGAAATACGCGCGGGTGACGTCGGTGACTTTCATCGGGAAAGCGAATTGGCTCAGGCGCACCAGCGCGCCGGCCAGATGATAGATGGCATTGTCGGGCACCGGCAGCGAGCTGTGGCCGCCCTTGTTGCGGACTTCCAGGCGAACGTCCAGGTACCACTTCTCGGCGGCCTGCATATCGTTGGAGATGCGCTTGCCGTCCACCATGCTGCCGCGGCCGCCTTCATTCAGCGCAAACTCGGCATCGATCAGGTCGCGATGGTTTTTGATCAGCCAGTCCACCCCGTTGTACGGGCCCCCGCCTTCCTCGTCGGCCGTCAGCGCCACGATCAGGTCGCGGTCCGGCCGGAAGCCCTCGCGCTTGTAGCGGATCAGATTCTCCACCCAGACCGTGACTTGGGCTTTATCGTCGGACGAGCCGCGGCCGTAATAGTAACCGTCCTTTTCGAGGAAGGTGAACGGGTCCGTGCTCCAGTCCTCGCGCTTGGCTTCCACCACATCGGTGTGTGCCAAGAGCAGCAGCGGTTTGCGCTTGCCGGTGCCACGATAGCGCACCACCAGGTTCGCCTTCTTCGGGATGGCGCCACCCATGAACATGTCGGCGTCGGAAAAACCGGCCGCGCGCAGGCGCTTGGCAATGGCCTCTACCACCGGCGTCGTCGCGCCGGTAGTGAATCCCGACTTGATCTCGATGATTTCCTTGAATATGTCATGAGCCAACTGCCGGTCGGCCTCGGGCGGCATATTAGACGCGGCCAAGCAGGCGAACGGAACGATAGCGAGCGGAAAGAAACGCGGCATGGCCCATTATGCCACGCGCTTTCACCCGACCCCGATCCGATGGAGCTTCATCAGGTTGGTGGTGCCCGGCCGCCCCACCGGCTGGCCGGCCAAGAACACTACCCGCTGCCCGCGCTGCAGGTAACCGCCTTCCATCATCACGCGGTCCATTTGCGACAGCATCTCATCGGTGGAGGAAACATCCGGCGCCAGCACCGGAAACACTCCGTAGCTGACGGCAAGTTGCCGTGCCGTGGTGTCGTGCGGGGTGATGGCGATGATCCGTACCGGCGGCCGGTAGCGCGAGACCAACCGCGCGCTCGATCCCGTCGAAGTAAACACCACGATGGCGGCGGCCTGCGATTCCCGCGCGGCGTGGTGGGCGGCATCGGCCAGCAGCTCAGCGTTAGTCGGGTTGGCCGAGTGCGGCGGGTCCTGATAACCGCGTTTGCGCAGCGACGATTCCGACTCCACCGCGATCCGCGCCATCACCTTCACCGCTTCCACCGGATACTTGCCCGCCGATGTCTCGGCCGACAGCATCAAGGCATCGGTGCCATCGTAGATGGCGTTGGCCACGTCGCTGACCTCCGCTCGCGTCGGCGTGGGCCGTTCGATCATCGACTCCAGCATCTGCGTGGCCGTGATCACGAACCGCCCTTTGCGGCGGGCGCGCCGGATGATGGATTTCTGAATGCGCGGCACTTTTTCGAGCGCCGTCTCCACGCCCAGGTCGCCGCGGGCCACCATCACGCCGTCGCTCTCGTCCACAATCGATTCGATGTTTTCCCAGCCTTGCGGTTTCTCGATCTTGGCGATGATGGATACCGGCCGGCCGCCGAGGCGGTTGCGCAACTGCCGCACGTCCTCGGCCGTGCGCACGAACGACAGCGCAATCATATCCACTCCGGCATTCAGGCCGAAGTGCAGATCGGCAAGGTCCTTTTCGGTGAGCGAGGGAATGCTGACCTGCACGCCCGGCAGGTTGATCCCCTTGTTGTCGCCGATCGGGCCGCCGTTCAGTACTTCGGTGCACACGGCCACGCCGTCGCTTTCGAGCGCGCGCAGTTCGATCGCCCCATCGGCCAGCAGAATGCGGTCGCCGGCCTGCACGTCGCGCGCAAACTTCAAATAGCCGGTGGACGCGCGCTCCGGGGTGCCGACCGACGGCTCGGTAGTGATGACGAAACGCGAACCGGCGGCCAGCGTGCAACCTCCGTTTTCGAAACGTCCGAGGCGGATCTTGGGGCCTTGCAGGTCGAGCAGAATCGCCACGTGCAAACCGGCTTCCCGTGCCGCGGTGCGCACCGCCGCGATGCGCGCCTCGTGATCGACCTGCGTCCCATGAGAAGCATTCAAGCGAAAAACGTCCACCCCAGCGGACAGAAGCTGCGCCAGCACCCCTGGGCCGTCCGTGGCCGGGCCGATAGTGGCGACAATTTTCGTGTTGGGCATCCCGGTTCTTTATCTATTGTGCCAGAGGCTCTAATTCTCCATCGCCGGCCGCTCCACGCGGTCGATCACCAGCACGTCTTGAGGCGCTTTGCGCATCTGCAGACCGAGGCCGAGCTGCTCGTTCAGAGCGACGAACAAAGCAGCGCCGGGAGCCGGCGCTCCGGCCGAAGCATCGGCATGTCCGGGGCTCCAGTCGAGCCATACGGCGTAATTGCCCTCCACGTTCGTCTGGTCCACCACCGGCTGCTTGAGCAGCGTCGAAAGGATGGCGGCAAGCTGCCTCATGCTCAAGCTTTCGAAGTGGATGTGGCCCTCGTCTTCTCTACCCTTCCCGACCGCTTCGCTCGGCTTGGCCGCTTGCAGCTTCATCCCTTGCTTGGACACGATCAGCGCGTACACCTCCAGCTCTTTCGATTCGTGATGCACTTGGAGCTGGAACCGCTCCGATAGCAGTGCCTTCAACCTGATCATCATTTCGGCCTGGAGGCGAACCGACGCCGGCGCCTTGGCGACGATATCGTAGCGTTCCGATTCGATCCAGTCCGGACCTTGGAGCCGATAGTCCTCCACACCGTACGCCACCTCAACGATCCGGCGAAGAGAAGTGTTCTGAAAGGTCAGCCGTCCCGGCGTTATCGCGAAATGGGGCGGGCCGCCGCTGCGGCCGGGCCGGGCTGGCCGCACGCTGGCCAGCTCGAACGCGGGCTGTCCGCCGCCGGACTGCGCCGGAGCCCCAAAGCAAGGGAGAAGTACCGCCGCGAGCACCACCCGAATCCGTTTCAACTGCGTGCCCTCCCAAGCCGACCATTCTGACACAAAGCAACCACCGCGGAGCTCTTTCACCGTGGGGCTTTCTCACCGTGGAGCTTGGCCCAGCAGCTTCGCCACCGTTTCCAGGGAGCCGCTCAACTCGGCGTTGATTCTATTCCCGTCGCGGCGCACCACCGCCCGGTTCAACGCGCCGGCCAGTTCCTCATGCCGCGCTTCCGCCATGGCGGCCAGCGAGAGCATGGCGCGCAAGGTTTGTTCGAAGCGCTCGGCCCCGGCCTCGCTGCCAGACTCCGCTGTAAGCTGGAGCCGGCAATTCCCGGCCAAACGCGCGGAAAGGCAAACGTATTCCACGTCGCGGAGCAGCCGGTTGAGATTGGCGTAGTTGCCGGAGAGCGGAAGATCGACGCCGCCCCGGGCCGCGATCCAGAGCGCGCTCCCGGCCGCGTGGGCACGCGCGAATGTGACGACCGGGTTGGCCTGGTGGATCGATCCCCGGCGTCCGGCGGCCTCTGCCACCAGCCGCTCGGAACCGGCAGCCGCCAGACCAGGCGCCAGCCATCGCCCGCCGGCCGGGGCCTGCGCCAGGTTTCCACGAGCCAGCACCAGCCACTCATTCCGCTCTTCCGCGGCCAGTAGCCGTGAAGCCTGGCCGAACGGCTCCAACAGACCCTGCGGAACTGCCCGCCACAGCGGCGTGCCTCTCAACTGGTTGAGATTCGCTTCCGCAACGATGGCGGCGCCCGCGGGAATGGCTTCCTCGAGATCGGAATCGAGACCCGCACGATGCCCGCATGCAGCCAGCACCGCCAACACGGCGATCAATCCGTACCTGTGGAGCACAAGAGCGGTTGCCGCAAACACGTTACTGGACTTCCGATACAACGCAGTAAGTTTCCAGTTGACAGTTTACAGTCAACCGCTGCTGGACGGGGATCCTCGTTACTGGCCGCTGCCGTAGGAGTGATCGAGAGCGGCGCGGATCAACTGGCCGCGGGTGCGCACTCCGGCTTTGCGGAACATTCGCCGGAGGGTGGCTTTTACGGCGCCCTCCGGTGTGCCGAGCCGATCGGCAATGCGCCGATTGGTCAGGCCATCGAGCACACCCCGCAACACCAGTTGTTCGCGCTCGGTCAATTGTTGACGAAACTTCTTGGCGCCCGGCCAGAGGGCATTGTCGGCTAGCAGCCGCATCATTTTCTGGTCGAGCCACGCTTCCCCGGCAGCCACCATCCGCAATGCCTTGATGAGATCGGCCACGCCGCCATGCTGGCGCAAGATACCGGAGGCGCCGAGTTGCAGAACGCGAAGCGCTTGGTCCGCGCTCAGATCGTCCGAAACCACCAGCACGCGGCTGGGCTCCCGGGAAGCTTCGAGGGCGCCGAGCAAATCGTAGCCTGCCGGCTTGGAGGGGTCCAGTGTGACAACGATTACGTCCGCCGGCGACTGCGTAAACGCCTCCAGCACTTCCGCGCCGGTGCGGCACTGGGCCAGAACTTCGAAATCGGCGTCGGCCCCCAGAACTCGCGCGAGCGCTTCCAAAGGCAGAACTTGCTCGTTGAACAGAAGCAGGCGAATCCGTTCCACTGGCCAGCATGGTAGTGGCGTCCGCCCCCGCGGTTCAACAGATTGACCAAAAGATCGCTGGTATTTGACCAGAAGATAGCCTGGAGGGATCTAACGATATCCACCAAGTTCCTAACGATCCTTGCGAGGCGCTTCGGATGGCGTTCGCCGCTTCCTCCGAAAGATTGGGTCCGGCAGCGGGAAGATAGATGGCCGGCCGCGGCCAGCGGATTTAGATTGGGACTATTGCAGCTCTCGGTCTGAATCCCACATGATCCGGCGCATCGTCGATTTTGCTCTCAACAATCGTTTCATGGTGGCGGCGCTCGCGCTGCTGCTGTTCGCCTGGGGCATTATCTCATTCAAAGCGCTGCCGATCGAAGCATATCCCGACGTAGCCAACAACTATGTGCAAGTCATCTCACAATGGCCGGGGCGCGCGGCCGAGGAGGTGGAGCAACAGGTCACCATTCCGCTCGAAATCGTGATGAACGGGCTTCCACATCTGCAGCACTTGCGATCGGTTTCCCTGTTTGGCCTCTCCAGCCTGATGCTGGTTTTCGACGACACTTCGAACGACGACTGGAATCGCGCCAAAGTGCTGGAGCGCATCTCGGAAGTCAGCCTGCCCGACAACCTCCAGCCACAGATGGGCAGCGATTACAGCCCGGTCGGGCAGATCTACTGGTACACGCTGCACAGCACCAACCCGAAGTACGACCTGATGGAGTTGAAGTCGCTGGAAGACTGGGTGCTCGAAAAGCAGTTCAAATCGGTGCCCAACGTGGTGGATGTCTCAAGCTTCGGCGGCACCACCAAGGAATACCAGGTGCGCATCGATCCCGACAAGCTGGTCGATTACGGTCTCAGCATCGGGCAGGTGGAGCAGCAGTTGGCCAATAACAACGTCAACGCCGGCGGCAGCTTCATCGAACAGGGTCTGCAGCAGGTGAACGTCCGCCAGGTCGGCCTGGTGAAAACGGTCGGCGACATTGACGGCACGTTCGTGAAAACGGCCAATGGCACGCCCATCCGCATGTCGGATATCGCCACCGTGCAACAAGGTCCCAAGATCCGCCTAGGACGGATCGGCAAGGCCATCCACCGCGCGGACGGCAAGATCGTGGACAACGACGACGTCATCGAGGGCATCGTGCTGCTGCGCAAGGGCGCCGATTCCGACCAGGTGCTCAAGGACATTCACGCCCAGGTGGAGGAGCTGAATACGCAGATTCTGCCGCACGGCGTGAAAGTGGTTCCGTTTCTGGATCGCAGCGACCTGGTCCGATACACCTCGGAGACGGTGCTGCACAACCTACGGGAAGGCATCATCCTGGTCACCATCATCCTGTTCCTGTTTCTGGGCAATGCGCGCGGCGCGCTGATTGTGGGCTGCACCATTCCGTTCTCGCTGCTGTTTGCGGCGATTTGTCTGGACCTGCGCCACATTCCGGCGAATCTGCTGTCGCTGGGCGCGCTGGATTTCGGAATGGTGGTGGACGGCTCGGTGGTGATGGTCGAGAACATCATCCGCCACATGGGCCATCGCGAGGGTCCGGTCTCGGTCATGGATCGCATTCGCGAGGCCGCTCACGAGGTACAGCGGCCGGTATTCTACGCCATCGGAATCATCATTACGGCGTACCTGCCCATCTTCACGCTGCAAGCCGTGGAAGGCCGGCTGTTCAAGCCCATGGCCTGGACGGTGGCTTTTGCGCTGCTGGGCGCGCTGATCTTCTCCATGGTGGTGGCGCCGATGCTCGCCAGCTTTTTGTTCCGCAAGAACGTGAGGGAGTGGCACAACCCGTTGCTGCTTTGGGTCACGGAAAGGTACCGCACCGTCCTGCGCTGGGCCGTCCGCGCGCGTTGGCTGACGGTAGGCCTGGGTGTCGCCAGTTTGTTGGGGTCGGTTTACCTGCTGAAAAGCGGGGTGATCGGCTCGGAGTTTCTGCCGCACCTCGATGAAGGCGCGATCTGGGCCCGCGGCACACTGGCCCCGTCAACCGGGCCCACCGAGGGCACGCGGCTGATGGACCAGGCGCGCATCGCCTTCGCCAGTTTTCCCGAAGTGACCCAGGTTGTCTCGCAGGTCGGCAGGCCGGACGACGGCACGGACACGAGCGGCTTCTTCAATACCGAGTATTTCGTGGATCTGAAATCCAAGAAAGGGTGGCGGCCGTTGTTTCGCCAGGATAAAGACGCGCTGATCGCCGCCATGGACCACGAGGTGAGCAAAATGCCGGGCGTGCTGTGGAACTTCTCGCAGCCCATCTCCGACAACATGGAAGAGGCCGTCAGCGGGGTAAAAGGCGAGCTGGCGGTGAAGATTCGCGGCGACGATCTGCATCTGCTGGAAGCCACGGGCGACAAGATTTTGGCGCAGATGCGCGCCGTGAGAGGGGTCGAGGACCTGGGAATGTTCCGGGTCATCGGCCAACCCAACCTCAATTACACGGTGAATCGCGCCCAGGCCGCGCGCTTTGGCGTGAACGTGGCGGACGTGCAGGATGCGATTCAGACTGCAGTGGGCGGCAACGCCGTCAGCCAGGTGTTGGATGGCGAAATGCGCTTCGACCTGGTGGCGCGCTATCTGCCGCGCTATCGCGATACGCGCGAGGCCATCGATTCGATCCGCCTCGTGACGCCCAGCGGCGAGCGCGTTTCCCTGGCGCAACTCTGCGGCATCCAAGCCGTGGACGGCGCATCGGAAATCTACCGCGAGGCCAACTCGCGCTACGTGGCCATCAAATACAGCGTTCGCGGCCGTGACCTGGGCAGTACGGTGGAAGAAGCCATCGCCAAGGTCAAGAAGAACGTGAAGCTCCCGGAAGGGTACCAGATCCGGTGGGAGGGCGAGTACGAGAGTCAGAAACGGGCCGACGCCCGTCTGGCAGTGATCCTCCCCATCACCATTCTGCTGATTGTCATCATCCTCTGTACCATGTTCCACTCGCTGAAATGGGCAATGCTGATTCTTGCCAACATGGCAATGGCCCCTATCGGGGGATTGCTGGCGCTGTTGGTGACGCACACCAATTTCAGCGTTTCCTCGAGCGTCGGTTTTCTGGCCCTGTTCGGCGTGTCGGTGCAAACCGGTGTGATCATGCTGGAATATATCAACCAGCTTCGCGCGCGCGGTAACACCATCGAGAATTCGGCAGTGGAAGGGGCAGTGCTCCGTTTGCGGCCCATCATGATGACCATGCTGGTGGCCACGTTGGGCTTGCTGCCGGCGGCGCTTTCGCACGCCATCGGCTCGGACTCGCAGCGGCCGTTTGCGATCGTCATCGTAGGCGGTCTAATGACCGACCTGGCGATGAGTATCTTCCTGCTGCCGACTCTATACGTGTGGATGGCCGGCCAGGGCGACATGCTGCCCGAGCCGGAAGCGAGCTTCGAGGAATAAGCCATGACCGACGAGACCCTGCCCATTGCGCTCGAACGCGTTGCCGCGTGGCTTCATCCGCGCTGGCCCTCGGTGCTGGTTTTCGGGGGCTTGCTCCTATTCTGGACGGCGTGTCTGGCCAGCGACGCTTTGCCGATCGAAGCTTTTTTCCTGGGACCCGGCCTGATGCTTGCGGGTGCGATTCTACGGGCCCGCCAGCGCCGCTAGCACGCATCTTCTCCAGGTGGCGAGGGCACTCGTGCCTGCCGTGCCGGGACTCATCCCGGCACGCTCCCTCGCCCTGAAATAGCAAGAGCCCGCCAAGTCAAGGTTCGCGACCCTCAGCCTGAGGCCTCTGGAACCGAAGGCGAACCTTGTTTCCGGTGTACTCGATGCGCAGATCCCAGCCCGCCGCGGCGGCACGGTTCTGCCATACGGTTTCGTAGAGCGTGCGGTAGTCCTCGCGTGAGATCATTTGGCGTAAGTGCCCGGTCTGTTCATAGAGCCTCCATTCGACTGCGTCCAGATCGACAACCGCCTGTCGATCGTCGAGCGAAACCAGGGTGAGTGGGCTGCCCCGCAGGTTTGACTGCTCCCAGCAGGCGTACAGGACGAATGCTCGCGGGGCGGGGACGAAAGGCACCCAAGTGCGAGCCGCCAGGAAATAACCCGCGCCGTCCTGGAACCACTGGAACGCGAACGGCTTCCCTTTTTCCTTTGCGAGCAGGTTGAAAACCCGTACACGCTCCGTCATCGCGATCTCTTCGCGCATCCAGTTCTTCCGGCCGCTGGTTACATCGGGAAACTTCGAGACCGGAAGCGGCCCAATTTGGTCCAGGCGGATGAAGATGGTTTCCATGTGCTGGAAGAACCAAGTGTCTCCTTCGGTCACAACCGTGAAGCAATAGGTAGTCTTTTGGTCGCCCTCCGAAGTCAGCGAAACCAGAAAGTGGATCTGGTCGCCGACCCGATAGATCTCCGGCCGCTTCTCCCAATCTTCCGGCTTCGCCTGCGCACGGATAGCGGCGATGAAGCCTAGAAACGGCTCACGCAGTTGCTCCGAGTATGGCCGGATGCGTTCGCGAGTGATGCGGCCATCGCGAAACGCCCGGCTAAAATCGTTCCAAACAGCGAGGTCGTCGGCGCCTCGTCCGACCCTGGGCGCGAACAAGGCCACAAGGATGACAGTCGCAGCGGCGGTTCTCAGCATTTCCCGCCGCGAATCATATCAAAGGGTGCTTAATACCGCAATGGATCGACGGCATCGGAAGCCCGAAGCTGTGACCAGCGGCTGTTCATTCTGGCTTCTGACTTCCGTCTTCTGGCTTCTTCTCACCCGCCTTTCTCGCCACCGCAATCAGAGACACCGCCGGCCAGGGCAGGCTGCGGTCGATGCGGCGCCAGAGCCAGACCAGACGGTCGAAGACGCGGAGCTGCCAGCGGCCGAAATGGCGCCGCTTCAGGACGCGGCCATTCCAATACCATCCGGGCCGGGTGACGCGGTTGAACTCGAAGATACGCTCGACGGTGAAGCCGGCGGCTTCGAGCTTGGAGTGAAGTTCGTCCTGGGAATAGCGGCGGTAGTGGCCCAAGACTTCGTCCAGGGTCCCGTAAATCGATTGATCCTGCGGCACCAGCACGATGGCCCGGCCGCCCGGCGCGAGCGCGCTCGAAATATTTCGCAGGCCGACGGCATCGTCCGCAATGTGCTCCAGCACGTTGAGGCAAATCACGGTGTCGGCCTGGCCGGCAATGGGGGCGAAGTCTTCCGGCTCCGCCAAATCGCATTTGCGGGCGCTGACGTTCGGGCGGTTTTGCAGGCGCTGGCGCAGGCGGGCCAGGTGTTCACCGTCGATATCCGTAGCGGTATAGCACTTGCGGCGCGGCGCCAATTGCCTCGACAGGTTGCCGATGCCGGCGCCAATTTCGAGCACTCTGGCGCCCACGTAGGGGCGAATCGAGTCCGCCATCCAGCGATTGAATCGCGGCGTGCCGGATAGGGCGTCCAGAATACGGGCCCCGCGGTCCAGATAAATATCGCGCCGGAAGCCGAAATAGAGTATGGTCCAAACCGCGGCCAGCGCGTCGCGAAAGCCAATCTTCTTGCCCTCGTCGTAGGTGCGGCCGCGGTAGCTGATCGGCACCTCGTAAATGGCGGCGCCGCGCTGCGCCAGTTTGATGGTGATCTCGGGCTCGATGCCGAACCGGGAGCTGCGCAGGGGAATCGAGCGGATCAGGGAAAGGCGGAAGGCCTTGTAACCCGTTTCGATATCGGTCACGTTCAGATCCGCCACGGCATTCCCAAGCGTGGTGAGCAGGTTGTTGGCGAGCGAGTGCCAGAAGTACAACACGCGGCGCTCGCCGGCGGCGGCGAAGCGCGAACCGAAAACCGCGTCGGCGTAGCCTTCCAGCAGAGGGCGGAGCACGGCGGCGAGGTCGGCGGGATTATACTCCAGGTCGCTATCCTGCACCACCGCGAACTCGCCGCGCGCCTGCTCGAGAGCCGTGCGGATGGCCGCTCCCTTGCCGCGGTTGCGGTCGTGATGGATGACGCGGAGGCAGGCGTGCTCGCGAGCCATCCGGTCGAGCACTTCGCCGGAACCGTCGGTCGAGCCGTCATCCACCGCGATCAGCTCGACCGGAACCGAGCCCCAGAGCGGCAAGGCCAGGACGCGTTCGACGGCCGCCGTCACTAGCTCTTCTTCGTTGTAAACCGGGATCAGAATGGATACCTGGACAGGCAACAAATCCGATAGTACCGCGGCTTTGCTTTGTGCGTTCCGGTGGGTATCGTTTTGCCCCGAGGAACCGCTCCTTTACAGGAACTGCTCCGACTCGAAGGTTGCCGCCGGTGCGGGAGTGTGAAGCCGCTTGCGTCAATCGGTCCCCGCGTGTTGCGGACCGGGCCGCCAGTCGTGGCCAGCTACGCTTCGAAGGTATATCCCTCTTCGCCGTGCAGGCTGAGATCCAACCCGGTCTCTTCCTGCTCGGGCGTCACCCGCACACCGACCAGCATGTCGGTGACCTTCAGAATAATCAGTGTACCCACTACGGCCAGACCCCAGGCAATGGCGCAGCCCACGGCTTGGTTCCACACCTGTCCGGCTCGCCCATCCACCAGCCCTAGCGGCAGAGGCTTCCCGGCGGCGTCCTTCAGCCCGTCGTTGATGAGCCTGGTGGCGAATACGCCGGTCATCAGCGCGCCCAGCGTTCCGCCGCAGCCGTGCACGCCGAAGGCATCCAGCGAATCGTCGTAGCGGAATCGGGCCTTGACCTTGGTCACCATGACGTAGCAGACTATGCCGGCGCACAAGCCGATCAGCAGAGCGGGGAACGGCTCGACGAAGCCCGACGCCGGCGTGATCGCCACCAATCCCGCCACCGCGCCGGAGATGCCGCCCAGCACACTCGGCCGCCCGTCATGAATCCACTCGGCCGCGATCCAGCTCAACGTGGCCGCCGCCGCCGCGAAGTGAGTGGCCACGAAAGCGCCGGTGGCGAGCGGCGAGGCCGCCAGCGCGGAGCCGGCGTTGAACCCGAACCAGCCCACCCACAACAGGCACGCGCCGATGAAACTCAGCGCCATGCTGTGCGGCTTCATGGCCACCTCCGGATAACCCACGCGCTTGCCCAGATAGAGGGCGCAAACCAGCGCCGACACCCCGGAGGTAATGTGCACCACCGTCCCGCCGGCAAAATCGAAGCAGGGAATCGTTCCGCCGTTGAAGGCGTTCAGCAACCCGCCCTTGCCCCACACCATGTGCGCCATCGGAAAATAAACCATCAGGCTCCACAGACTGGTGAAGACGATCATGGCGCTGAACTTCATGCGTTCGGCGAATGCTCCCGAGATCAAGGCCGGCGTGATGATGGCAAACATCAACTGGTAAACCATGAAGGTGGCCTGCGGAATGGTTGGCGCGTAATCGGCGTTGGGCGCGCTGCCCACTCCATGCAGGAAAGCGAACCGGAGGTCGCCTATGTAGGGTCCCGATCCGCCGAACGCCAGGCTGTACCCCACCACGGCCCAGATCACGGTCACCAGCGCCATAAGCACGAAGCTCTGCATCATGGTGCCTAGAATATTTTTGCGGCGCACCAGCCCGCCGTAGAAGAGCGCCAGTCCTGGCCCCGTCATCAGCAGCACCAGGGCCGCGCTCACCAGCATCCAGGCATTGTCGCCCGCGCTCTGCGCCGCCTTGGCCGCCCCTTCCACGGCAGTCAGCCGGGCGGAGAGGTCGGGCGCCGTTTGCCCCATCAAGAGCGTCGCCGCGCACGGCAGAAAAAGAAGCAACCGCGCGATGCGGTGCGTTCGTGGCACATCCCATTTAGCAAACATGGCAAACTAACATTCTCGCGCCAGTGGGTAATGGCGCCAAAACGGAATTTTTCGATCTTCGAAATTCGATTTTCTTATTCCTCAGGCCGCCGCCGGCCCATCCGGTACAGCTCGGGGCCCCACCGGGTTCAGCTTATGATGCGTTCCATGACCGATAGCAGGTACCCGCGGTCGAAAGGTCCCGTGCGGTAAGTGCGGGAATCGAAGTAGCGCCACATGCGGCGGTCCGGTTCCACGGTATAAAAGAGTAGCTGCTCTTCGATGAGGTCCTTGTCCAGTAATTCCTGGTTGAAGGCGCGGACAAAGCCTTCCAGCGTGTAGGGTACGCGGAACTCTTCGGTGGAAACGAGGTCTTTGGTGGCGTGAAATTCCACCTGCAGAATGCGTCCGCGGACGTTGACTTGAAACAAGTTCGCCCCGTCTTCCCGAAAGGCGTCGGGGTGAAATTCGGGTGGGTCTAACTCTACCCGGAAACGCGCCAGGCGGCTGTTCAGAGCCCCCACCAGTTCGCCGCAAATGGCGTGTAATTCGGCGCATGCGGCGCGGCGCAAAGCGTTCATTTCAAGCGCCCGATCGAGCGAGCGCTCGTCCTTTTCGGCCAGCCGCTCGATATTCCGGGCGAGCCGCTCGAGCCGCAGACTCCAGGTTTCCGCCACACGTTCGGAACGGCCCAATTTTCCTCCCTCCCTACGATAACAGCAGTTTGGAAGGATTCAAGGGCGCTCAGCGGCAATTCCGGCCTCCGGCGCCCGGTTGCCCGGCCGTCACGACGGTTGCGGCCCTCCTTCGGGCTTGCCACCATCCGAGTGGGAAGAGCCCTCGGAGGGCGGCGCGGTCCGTTCGACCACGATGGTTCCCATCGAAATCATGGCGGCCAGCGCGGCCACCGCTGCCAGCACCGGCGCGGCGATCACACTGATCGCGGCTACCGTCACCGGGATTTCGAGCAGCGTGTGGCCGCTTTCATTTTTGAGGATGATGCGCCGCACGTTGCCTTCGTGAATCAATTCGCGAACTTTGGCGGCAAGGTCTTTACCGGCAACCTTAAACTGTTCGAAAACGTGCTCGAAAGTCTCCATCTCTCCAGTGTAGATGGATTCCGCCACTCGGACGCCCCTACTCGCCCGCCGAATGGGATCCTACTCGCCCACGGCCTTCTGGTCGTTCACGGCTGGAACGGGCTGCTTGAGGAGATCGTGAGCGTCCAAGTGCAGGGCGGTTAAAATCACGTCGGCCATTTCCACGGAAAGCTCTCGTTTGCCCTTCAAGACGTTGTGAATATGAGGTTGGGAGACGCCCGTGGCGCGCGCCAGAGCGCGTTCCGTCAATTCGCCGTTACGAACCATATCGCGAAGGCGTTGGACCAGACGGTTTCGCAATTCCGCAAGACCTAGCATGAGACCCTCGCGATATGTTTCTGTTTGAAATAGGTAATAAGATTCTTTTGAATTCGCCGAGTGCTCAAAGTCCACTATAGCAAAAGTACCGGATTCGTCAATAGCAACTAACTGCCTGCCGGTTACAAGCTTACGGGCGTTGCCCTGGCTAGGGTAATAATAAATAATAATTGTAATTATTCAAAGTTTATTTGACTTATTTTAAATTTAATGTTTATATTTTATATAAGAATTATAGCAGCCATTTATAGGAATTGCCGACCGGGAGAAAGGACTGAATTCTAAATGGATTGGAGTCGCTCTAACTCAATTGGTTTGGCTCGCGCCGCCTGCGTATACTGCGGGGGAGCGGGCACGCGCACTGTCCGTCGTGACAAAGAAACCCCTTGTTGTTGCGTGCTTCGGGGAATTTTTCGAGTTTGTTACAATCGCTTCCGGGAGTGCGTGGAGCTAGGTGCGCACACCAGCACGGTTTCCTGGGATCATCTGGGAGGGAAGGACGGCCGCCGTTCTTATTCCCGGAAAAAAGAGGAATATGCGGCCGATTTTTGCCTGGTAAGCCGCCGCCTTTTGAATGATTCGGACTACAGACTTTTTCGATATCACTTTCTATTGGGGGCCGATTGGCGTTTGTGCTGCCGGCAATTGAATATGGATCGCGGCACTTTCTTTCACGAAGTATACCGGATCGAACAATTGCTGGGACGCGGATTCGCCGAAGTCGAACCGTACCCCTTGTATCCGATCCGGGAGTACTTCGCCGGCGTGGTAAATAAAGCTCAGCCGGGGCTGGAGGAGGAGGAGCCGCTCGAATTACCCCTGTCCGCCTAGCTCGCGTCTCCACCCGCCGGGCTGGGCCCGCGGCAGCGCCACCTGTCCTGGCGCGATCCTGTCCGCGGCGGTTTACCCACCTTAGTTCGCACATCCATCTGGTGCGCCCCTGTCGCAGCCCCGGGCTGGCGACAGGGGCTCTTTCCGGCTCCGGTTTACAATAGAGCTTCCTTCCATGGACCCGCTCACTCACACGGCTACGGGATTATTTCTGAGCCGTGCCGGCTTGAACCGCTGGACGCCGCGCGCCACTGCGATTCTGATATTGGCCGCCAACGCCCCGGACATCGACATCGTCAGCGCGGCCGGCGGTTCCCTCAATTACCTGCATTATCACCGTCACCTGACCCATTCGCTGATGGCAATGCCGGTGATGGCACTGCTGCCCGTAGTGGCTGTGCGTCTGATCGGACGAAAGCCGGTGAACTGGCTCGCGGCGTGGTGCGCCAGTCTGATCGCGGTCGGATCGCATCTGCTGCTCGATTGGACCAACAGTTACGGCATCCGCCTTCTGCTGCCGTTCTCCGCGCGCTGGTTGCGCCTGGATTGGACCAACGTGATCGATCTGTGGATCTGGGCGGTGCTGGCGATCTGCCTGCTAGGGCCTTTTCTGGCGCGGTTGGTGGGTTCGGAGATCTCTTCGGGAGCGGCCCAGACGCGCCCGCACGGCCGCGCGGCGGCCTGCGCCGCACTGGGTTTTTTGCTGTTTTACGAGGGCGCCCGCGCCACTTTGCACGCCCGCGCCGTGGCGGCGCTGGACTCGCGCCTTTATCAGCAGACCTCCCCGCTGCGGACTTTCGCGTTCCCCGATGCCGCCAATCCCTTCGATTGGCGCGGCGTCATGGAAACGTCCGAATTCGATGCCGTCGCCGGCCTGAACCTGGCGGCGGAATTCGACCCCTCCCGCGCCAACATCTTCATCAAGCCGGAGCCCGATCCGGCCCTCGATGCCGCGCGGAATTCGGAGACCTTTCGGCAGTTCATCGAGTTCGCGCAGGTTCCGTTTTGGCGTGTCTCTCCCGCGCCCGACCTGGAGGGCGGAAAGCTGGTCGAGGTTTTCGACCTGCGTTTCGGCACGCCCCTGGCGCCGGGGTTCATGGCGTCGGCTACCGTGGATGCGCAGCAGCATGTCGTCCGCGCCAATTTCCAATGGGGCCGGCTCAGGCCCCGCTAACCTCACTCTCGCCGCCGTAAGTACCCGCCTAAAGCGCTCCCTTCCGGCAATTAAGCCCTTCCCCTCATTGCCCGGCCGGTATGGCTGCCGTCACAATTACAAGTATGCGGGTTGTTGACGCTACGATCCTTGACTTGGCGCAACTTAAAGAAGTCACGATGAACGATCAGGAACTGATGCACGAGGTGCTTGGCGTGATGCTTGACGATACCGGCAGTCAGTTGCTTTTGTTAGATGCGGCGATTCGAGCCGGTGACCTGAGCGCTTGCCGGCGGCTGGCCCACTATTCCAAAGGCGCTTGCGCCAACGTCGGCGCGGAACGCGCGGCGGCAGCGTGCCTGCGCATCGAACAGCAGGCAACCAACGGCGAAGTCGCGGCCTGCAGCCAGTCCTTGGCGGCCCTGCGCAACGAGTTAGACGCCCTCCGAAACGAGATCGGAACCGCGTTGCAGGACGAATCGCCGGCATAGCCGTGGCCGGCCCATGAGCGATCGTCACCGAGCAGCTTTTGCCCCGGCTTGTAGAGCGGATGGGCGGCCGCGCGGTGCTCTGCAGGACCCGCTCCCAGATCGGGCCTCCCGGGCAGCGGGCTACATGATCGGTTTCCGAGTGGGCGACAACCCGTAACCCGGCCTATTCGCGAACCTCCGAAAGGACTCGCGTCGGAGCTGAGGCGTTGGTGTTTCTGCGCTAGCCGATGCTTGCGTCGACGGCACGCCATCCGGTCGAGTCCCAGAACAACCCCTTACCGGCACTCGGCAGGAGCAGCCAAACACCGGTCACCTCGGCAGGCACACCAGGACTTCGCATCGGACAGCTACCATCGACAATGTGGTGCAGGAGCGGGCCATTTAAGTCGCTATTGAGCCTAAGGACAATGCAAACGTGACGTTTTGGGGCGCCGGAGATGTTCAGCTTGTAGCGTACGTCCGCACACTTCTCGCTGGCAAGGAACTTCGTTACCCAGTCCGCAAGATCCGCTCCTGTCGGATCGACCATTCCGCCCGGCCGGGCCATCGAAAAATGCACGCGTCCGTTGCCGTCTGGGTCGTCGCAGAGAGCGTCTGTAACTCCAAGCTCTGCTAACTCCTCGGTCGTGCCGAAGCTGGCTCTTTCCGTTGGGGACTCCGTGTCCACATGCAGGCATCGGGCGGTATGCAGCGTCGCAAGGAGTGGCCCAAATTTCGCCAGAAGCCTCTGAACGCGACAGGATTCTGAGAGTTCAACTACCCAGTTCCCTTTTGTGCCCAACTGACGGGGTCCCGTTGCGGGGCCCTTTTTCCAGACGCGGACAGAATCAGGGCAGGTATTTTGAACGCACTCGATCGCCAGCTCTGCACTGTCTGGTGGCTCGATTCGGAGGTCATACATGCTGTCCCGACTTCCGTCGTCGTTCTTGTGTACCGTGCGGCCCAAGTGCCTCTCGATGACGAGCCTCGCCCACTCCTCCTCTATGCGGACGCCGTGGCTCATGGCAAGTCAGCCTCGCCTCCATTGTCTCGTATTTTGGCGTCGTCTCCACGGGAACGTCCATCGTCAACACACGGCAAGGTGCTGGCTGGATCACACGCTACTCGGAAACAGCCCACCTGACCTAAAGCTGATGCGGTACAGGCGACCCAGATACGGGCGTTCCTGGAAGCGGGCCAGACCAGCCTGCCAGTGTCTTACGGCAGGTGTTGGAACGTCGCGCCCGCTTGCGCCGAACGCTTCAGCAACAGCTTGACCGCGTCGGCGCACAGCACCGCCGCGTGCTTCGATTCAGCCGCGAGCCCCCCCAGCGCCTGTTCCACGAAGGATGCCTCGAAGCCGGCCAGTTGCTCCACGGTCTTGCCCGAAATCCACTCGGTCAGTGCCGATCCGGCGGCGATGGAAGCCGTACAGCCCCTCACCTTGTAGCGGACCGTGGCGGCCCTTCCGCCTTCCAAACGCACCGAGAGCCGCAGGGTGTCCCCGCACGCCGGGTTGCTGGCGTCAACCGTTACAGCCGGCGCCGCAAGCTCACCCACATTGCGCGGGTGCTCGAAATGATCCAGCAGAAGATCGGAATACATGCCGCTCTCCTGCCATCTTGACACGGCTCGTTCATGGCGCGAGCGCCCAGGAGCGATGAAAGATCGTTTTAGCCACGGATAAACACAGATGAACACAGATAAAACACAGGAGTCAGAAGCCCGGTGGAGCGCCCGCAGCGCCGATATTCCGGCTCCCTCGGCTTCCTCGACTTCTGAATTCTTGCTTTTCGGTTTCCTATCCGTGTTTATCCGCGGCCATCCGTGGCCTATTTCTTCTACTAGCCGCGGATGCTTTCGCGCTCTTTGACCAGGCGCATCAACAGGCGCAGGCGGCGTTCGAAGCTCGGGTCGGATTCGCGCGTATACAGCAGCAGCCGCCGGGCGCGGCGAATGCGCGTTTCCAGCCTGTTGAGTGGGTATCGATCGAGCGGCCGGGGGTTCGTCATGCGCTCAGCCTCAAGGTGCGCGCGCTCGCTTGCGCCATCGCCTCGCGGTAGCCGGTGTGCGCCGCCTGCCGCGCGCCCACCGGCCTTAGCAGACCGCGGTCCAGGAAGATCGCCACCCGGCGGTCGCTCCACCCGTTGATTTCGTTGGGGAAAACCCACCAGCCCGCGCCGGGCAAGAAGGCGATCCATTGATGCGCATGCATCTCGCTGCGGTACAACTTGGCTCGGGCCGGCCCTTCAGCCGCACCCGCGGGTTTTCGAAAGGCTATGCGGGACATCGGAATGAGAGAGTGCCGGCACAACCGGGTTTTTCTCAGCAAAAGAAATAGGGACTGGCGCGGGGCTCCGGCACCCCGCCGCAGGCTCGCGTTACCGGCACCTTGTCCGCCGTCGCCCACTTGGTGACGAACTGGCTGAGATTCAGTGAGACTGTTTCAAATCGCGCCGCGCGCGAGCCAGGTCAGCTTACTCTCATGAAGAACCGTTGGTGAAGCTGCCAGGCGCCAGACACGCCGGGCTCTGGGGTTGTCGGAGAGAAAGTTCGGAGAGGAAGTAACGCTTCAATCGTGCCGCACGTAAACCTGGATCCATTCCTGCGCGCTGATTTCCGCCGGTTCGCCGAGCAGCGCGTAGCGGCCCGTGGCCAGCAGGCGCCGCTTAAGCTCGCGCACTTTCAGGTTGCAGAAGTCGTAGCTCCGCTTCCGTTCCAGAAACTCGAGTCCACGCTCGTCCGGCAGCAGAAGGTATCGCTGCCGGGCCAGCGCCGCGCCCACCAGGTAGTCCATCTTCAGCGCGTCGGTTTTGCCGGGTACGACCCGGTTCCAGAGGAAGACGTCGGATGCCCCGAACACGGCTTCATCGGGGAAGACCAGACTGGCGCCGGAGGGCAGGAGCACGCCGCCGCTCTCCACCCTTCCCCGATAGTCGTAGATCAGAGTATTGATGAAAGCACAGGAATGAAAATCCCCAATCTCCGGGATGCCGTAGTATACATCCCGCAGACCACGTGCCCGTGCGTCATCGACGATGCGGTCGATCAGCGAGTGCATCGCCGCCGCGTGCGTTGAGCTCACTCCCCGCAGTGGATGAGGCAGCTCCGCCGTGGCGGCGGTAAGCAGGCATGCGGCAACCGCCAGCGCGCACACGGGCCGGCTTACCGCTTCTTCCCCGCGCGCGTCCCGCCACGGGAAGAACGCGAACATCAGCACTCCGAAAACGCATGGCATCGACACGTACGGATTCAGCCCGGCGCCGCGCAGGATTAAGAACAGGGCGGGCGAAGCCGCCAGCCATGCCAACCGCCAGTCGATCGCGAGCGGTTCGATTCGCTTTCGCTTGCGGGCGGCCGACACAAAGGCCGCCAGCGATGCCGCCAGAAGCGGGATCCCGAGATGCGCCAAACCAAAAACACCATGGCTCAAGGCTTGCCACAGAGGCAAATGGCGGTTGGCGTCCGGGCTCCATTCGGCGTAGTAGAAGTGTAGCATCGCATAGTTCCCCACCAGAAACCAGAGCGCCGCTGCGTAAGGGATCGCCATCAACGGGAGGCGCTTCGCCATCGACTTCGGCGCCCGGACGAACTCCGCCGTCAGCAGCGGGCCTAGCATCACCGCCAGGTATACCGGCGCCGTCGCCCGCGCCAGACATGCCATCGACCCGGCGACGCCAGTCAGCAGCCATGCGCCGCGCGACCCGCTCTCCCGCGCCATCAGGAACCACACCGAGGCCAGCGCCAGGAAGATGTACAGCGAAAGATCCATGCGGAAGTCCGGCAAACCTCCGGCCCAGTGCAGCGCGCTCTCGAACCACGCGAATGGCAGCGTCAAGCAGACCGCGCGCCACGGCGGGACGTTCCGATAGCGCGTGAAGTACCAATAGAGCGACAGCGCCAGGGCAAGCAGCCAAATCCACTGCAGCCAAACGCAAAGCTCGCGCGACGGCTCAAGCACCGGAGCGAGAACGAGCGCTTCCACCCATGGCAACGCAACCGTGCCGCCGATCGCCCCCGCGCGCAAAGACGCCGCCAAGCCGTGAGTGTGGGCGTACGTGAATACCTCGGCCAGGTTGTTGGCGTAAGCGCAGGAATCGAGTATCGGTATATGCAGGCGGTAGAACTCGCGGTTTAGATGGACCGCGTAACCGCCCTCCGCCAGCATGATCGCGCAGAGGGCGGCTAGCGCCCAGCGGAACGAATGGCGCACTTTGCGAGCCGGCTAAAACGTATACAACAGCGTGCCCGGCGCCGCTTCAGCGGGAGCCCCGGCGGTTACCGCCGCTTCCCCTTCGCCCGACACCTGCCGGTAATAGATTCCCGTCTCGCCCAGATAAACCTCCAGCTCAGCCGGCCGCGGCAGGGTACCCTGAATCAGCGATTCCGACAACGGGTCCTCGATATACTTCTGCAGTGCGCGGCGAAGCGGGCGGGCGCCATAGCTGCGGTCCGCGCAGGTCTTCTCCAGGATGTACTTGGCGGCTTCGGGCACCAGGCGAATCTTGACCTGCTTGGCCACCAGGTTCGAATTCACCTGGGTAACCAGCAGATCGATGATCTGGATCAGATCGTCGTCGGTAAGCGAGCTGAACAGAATCACCTCGTCCAGCCGGTTCAGGAACTCCGGATTGAATGCCTTCTTTACTTCACTCCGCACCATTTCTTCGATTTTCGAGGGGAAGCCCTCGCCGGCCGGAGCCGAGAAGCCCAGATGCCCGCGCTTTTCGAGGAAACGCGCGCCCAGGTTCGAGGTCATGATGATGATGGTGTTCTTGAAATCCACCTGGTTGCCCAGGCCGTCGGTCAACTGGCCGTCTTCGAACACCTGCAGCAGGATGTTGTAAATATCCGGATGCGCTTTTTCGATTTCATCCAGCAGGATGATCGAATACGGATTGCGCTTCACCCGCTCGGTCAACTGGCCGCCCTCTTCGTAGCCCACGTATCCCGGGGGCGAGCCGATGAGCTTCGAAACCGAATGCTTTTCCATGTACTCGGACATGTCGAAGCGCACCAGGCTCTTTTCGCTGCCGAACAGGAAGCTCGCGAGCGCGCGCGCGACCTCGGTCTTGCCCACGCCCGTCGGCCCCAGAAACAGGAACGAACCGGCCGGCCGGTTGCTGGCCTTCAAACCGGCTCGCGAGCGGCGAATGGCGCGGGCCAGCGCGGAAATGGCTTTTTCCTGGCTGATCACGCGTTTATGCAGCTCCTCTTCGATGCGCAAAAGCTTGGTGATTTCCTCCTCTTTGATTGAGGTCATCGGGACCCCGGTCCAGCGCGCCACCACGTCTTCGATGTCGTCCTTGGTCACGCATCCGGTCGAAGAATCGTCCAGGTTGTACTTCTCGCGGAGCTGGCGCATGGTCTCGCGCTCTTTGCGCTCCTCGTCCGAGTAGAAGCGCGCCTTTTCGAACTCGTGGTTGGCGATGGCGTTCTCCATGCGGTGCACGATGAACTTGATGCGCTTTTGAATATCGGCCAGCTCGGCCGGCAGCGTGGTCTGCCGCAGCTTCACCCGCGCCCCGGCTTCGTCGATCAGGTCGATGGCTTTGTCGGGCAGAAAGCGGTCCGGGATATAGCGGCTGGAGGTGTAGACCGCGGTTTCGATGGCTTCATCGGTGTACGCCACGGCGTGAAACTTCTCGTAGCGGTCCTTGATGCCGAACAGGATCTTCACCGCATCGGTCTCCGATGGCGGCGGCACTTTCACCGCCTGGAAGCGGCGCTCCAGCGACCGGTCTTTTTCGATGGATTTGCGGAATTCGCTCGGGGTGGTGGCGCCGATGCACTGAATTTCGCCGCGCGAAAGCGCCGGTTTCAATATGTTCGCCGCATCCAGCGACCCTTCCGCCGACCCAGCCCCCACCAGCGTGTGCAGCTCGTCGATGAAGATGATGGCGTTCTGATTCTCCATCAACTCCTTCATGATGGTTTTGAGGCGCTCCTCGAACTGCCCGCGATACTTGGTGCCGGCGACGATGAGCGACAGATCGAGCGCTAGAATCCGCTTATCGGCCAGGAAAGAGGGTACGTCTCCCTCGGCGATGCGTTGCGCCAGCCCTTCCACGATGGCGGTCTTGCCCACGCCGGGCTCGCCGATCAGCACCGGGTTGTTCTTGGTGCGGCGGCAAAGAATCTGCACCACCCGCTCCAGTTCGTAATCGCGGCCGATCAATGGGTCCAGCGTCCCGTCCATGGCCGCCTGGGTGAGGTCGCGGCTGAACTCGGCCAGCAGCGAGCTTTCCTTGGGACGCGCCGAAGCCACTTTCTCGCTCTGCGAACGCGCCAGTTCCTCGCGAATCGTGGAGAGCCGCAGGCCGCGCTCGTGCAGAATCTCGGCGGCGAAGCACTTCTCTTCCCGCAACAGCCCCAGCAACAGGTGCTCGGTGCCGATGTGCTTGTGATTCAGGCGCTCGGCTTCCTCGGCGCCGTAAGCCAGCACGCGCTTGCATTCATGGCTCAACGGCAAATCCACCGAGGTGGAGACCTTCTCCCGAATCGTGGTATGCCCCTCGATCTGCTTGCGGATCGATTCCACCGCGGCGTGGGAACGCAGAAACCGGTTGGCCAACGCCTTGTCTTCACGCAGCAGGCCTAACAGCAGGTGTTCAGTCTCGATGTAGGGACTGCCAAACTGGCTGGCTTCATAGCGGGCGAAGAAGATTACCCTACGCGCCTTCTCCGTGTATCGCTCAAACATAGACTTGTGACGCCCCCCTAAACTCTAAAGATACTCCGGTCCGCCTCCAGGTTGCATACCGTGTCGCGTACCGTTTGCCGTGTTCGGGACCAGTACTCCGTTTTCCAGGCTTAACAGCCGGCTGCACCTTCGGGCAAATCCGAGGTTGTGCGTGACCAAGATCGAGGTGAGATGGTGCGAGCGGTGCAGATCTTCCAGCAATTCGAAAATCATCTCGCCGGTCCGAAAGTCGAGGTTTCCTGTGGGTTCATCGGCGAGCAGTACGGAAGGCTTGCCCACCAAGGCACGAGCCAGCACCACGCGTTGTTGTTCGCCTCCCGATAATTCCCCCGCGCGGTGAGACGCCCGCGCGCCTAGCCCGACTTCGCTCAACCTCTCCAGCGATTCGCGCGCGGCTTTTCCTCTCGGCACGCCACGAATCAGCAGGGGCATCATCACGTTCTCAACCGCCGAAAACTCCGGCAGGAGATAGTGAATCTGCCAAACAAATCCAATTTCTCGATTGCGGAAATCCGCCCGGCCAGCTTCAGCGAGTCCTGAAATCTCCCGTCCTCCGTAGTATATCGCACCCTCGGAAGGGCTGTCCAGACCGCCTAGCAGATGCAGTAACGTGCTCTTGCCCGCCCCGGATTCCCCTACCAGCGCCAGCATCTCCCCGCGCTCCACCTCGAGGTTCAGGCCGGAAAAAATCGTCAGCACGCTATCCCCCGAGCGATACGACTTCTCCAGGTTCGAAACCCGGATATAGGCTTCTCCCATCTGAACGCTACGATAGCGCAAATACTATCCGCCGGTTGGCTGCACTCAAAACTGAAAACTGACGACTGACAACTGACAACTGACAACTGACAACTGCAGCCTACTACAATGAAACCGAATGCCCTTTGTCTCAGTGCCGGAAGCGCTCGAAGAAATCCGCGCCGGACGGATCCTGGTGGTGGTGGACGATGAAGACCGCGAAAACGAAGGCGATCTGACCATCGCGGCCGAAAAGGTCACCCCGGAGATTATCAATTTCATGGCCACCCACGGCCGCGGCCTGATTTGCCTGCCGCTCACCGCCGAACGATGCGATGCCCTCCGCCTGCCCCTGATGAGCGAGCGCAACACCTCCAATTTCGGTACCGCCTTTTGCGAATCCATCGACGCACGCGCGGGCGTGACCACAGGCATTTCCGCCGCCGACCGCACCCTCACCATCCGCAAAGCCATCGCCCGCGATTGCCGGCCCGAAGATCTGGCCCGCCCCGGCCATGTTTTCCCCCTCCGCGCCCGCGATGGCGGCGTGCTGGTCCGCGCCGGACAAACCGAAGCCGCAATCGACCTGGCGCGCATGGCCGGTCTCGACAGCTCCGGCGTGATCTGCGAAATCATGAACGACGACGGCACCATGGCGCGCGTTCCTCAACTCGAAGCGTTCTGCGCCCGCCACAATTTGAAAATGCTGTCCGTGGCCGAGTTGATCCGCTACCGCATGAAGACCGAGCGCTTCCTGCGCCGCGCCGCCGAAGGCTCGATCGATACCGAATTCGGCCTTTTCCGCACCATCGCCTACACCAGCGAGCTGAGCCCCGAATTCCACATGGCGCTGGTGCGCGGTGACGTGGCCGGAGCCGAAAACGTCCTGGTCCGCATGCACGCCCGCTGCCTCTATGGCGATGTGTTCGGTTCCACCGGCTGCGATTGCCAGCGCCTGGTGCGCGAATCTCTGCGGCGCATCGCGGCTGAGGATTGCGGTGTGCTGGTGTACATGCACGAAAGCGGCCCCGGATTTCGCGTGGATACCAATAACGGGCAGCCCGCCTGCCTCGTCTCCCATAACCGCGAGTTTCGCCATTACCAGGGCGCCGAGGGCCAGCGCCTGCTGCAGCATGAGCACGGCATTGGCGCGCAAATCCTCTCCGATCTCGGCCTCCATACCATTCGCCTGCTCACCAACCATCCCCGCCGCATCGTCGCCCTGGAAGGCTTCGGAATTCAGATCGTCGAACAGGTGCCGGTAGGGTAAACAGCCAAGCCACTCCAAAAAATCCGCTGCTCTCCGTCCTACTCTACAGGCCATGATCTGATTCTTTCCCAGCCCTTACGATCGCGGCTCGGAAAGGCGGCCCTCCGCGCTGCGAGCGTAGGGAGCGGTTGCTGAATACGTCCCGGCTACACCTTTTCTGCCGATAAGCCGATAAGCATCTAGGAGAAGAACCTTGCCGCATCGAGCGCCGGCGAGAAAGCCAGTTAAAATCGAAGCCGCCCAGCACGCACCCCAGTATGCCCCGAGGCGCCGTCAACCCCTCGCCCCCAGGCCCGGTTCGGCATCCCGGTTCGCGCTGGGGTTCGCATTCGCGGTCGTCGCAGCCCTGGCGCAAACAGGCGCGCCGGCCAAGGCAACCGGCGCCGCGGTTCCGGCGGACCGTCATGCATTTCTTCGCTGGGTCGCGAGCAGCAAGGTTTTTAACAACGTCAACCGCGACGACGCCCGCGCCGCGCTCAAGGTTTCCTCCGAGATCCTGGCGCAACAGAAGGGCTATATCGTGGACACCACCGTCGACATCGTCGACAGCATGACCGAGATCGGGGAGCGCTTGCGGAGCCATTCGGTCGAACTGGTCACGCTGGGCGTCCCCGATTACATGGAACTCGAAAGCAGCAAGCTGCTCGTGCCGGTCCTGACCGATGTCCGAACTTCTCAAGGAGGGCCCCAGTACTCTTACGTATTGCTGGTCGGCCCAGCGTCGGCGGCGACATCGGTGGCCGGTTTGCAAGGCAAAAACATTCTGATGTCGGCGCGGGGTTCGGGGTTGGCCGGCGTGGCGTGGCTTGATGTTCTGCTCGCCAAACAGAAGCTCGGGCGCTTCGCGTCCTTCTTCGCCTCGACCAAAATGGCCGCCAAGCCGCAGGCCTGCATTTTGCCGCTCTTCTTCGGCACCGTGGACGCTTGCGTGGTGGACGAGGTCAATCTCAATCTGGCCAAGGAGATGAATCCTCAGTTGGGAAGGCTCAGAGTGCTCGCCCGCTCCCCTCCCATCATCGAAAGCGTGATTGCCGTGCCAACCGAACCGCATCCTCTACAGAAGGAGTTGATCGAGTCCATGCTCTCGCTCCACGAGGACCCGCGCGGCCGTCAACTCCTGATGGTCTTCAAAACCGACCGCCTGGTGCCGATCCAACCGGGCGATTTCGACTCGGCCCGTGAGCTCTGGAGGGATTATTGGCGCCTGTCGGGCGCGCCCTCGCACCGGTAGTGGCGCAGGCTGGACAGCCTAATGCCACATACTTTTGTCTCCATGAGACACCCGCATAAGATGTAGGGCGGACGCCCTCGTCCGCCCCTCGTCCGCCGCCGGCCCCCCGGCCGGCTCTTCGCCGGTGTCGGAGGCTTGGTGCATGGGGAAAAGAGCGGGACGAGGGCGTCCCGCGCGGACCAGGGGGTCCGCCCTACTAAACTAATGATGCCGTGCTGGCTCTTTGCGAAAGTATGTGGCATTGGGCTGTCCAGCCTGCTGGGCCGAGAGTCCGAGCTCCTGAGGTCGCCCGGCCGTTCCCAGGCATTGAAGAAAATTGGATGCGCGTGGGAAACCGGTGGGACAGACGATCGTTTTTGGTCGTCTGTCGAATGGCTGCGGCCTCGCAAAGGCTGACAACCACAAAAAGCCTCTCAGCTTCGCTTTGCCGCTACGTTTGCGGGCTATGCTACGCTAACCACGAATCGGGAGCCAAAACAGAATCCGGTTCACCATGCGTATGCCGCAAACAACCTGGGGGCCTTCCCTACCAACTCGCAAGCGATGGAAATCCGGCCGCACCCTCATGGCGGTGTCTTTCGCGCTTTTGGCGAGCTCCGCCATCCTGCGCGCGCAAGCGCCACCGGAAACCGTCGCCCTGACGCACGTCACCGTGATCGACGGTACGGGCGCGGCGCCCATGGCCGATGCCACCGTACTGATTCGGGGCGGCCGCGTCACCGCGGTTTATCCTTCAGCCAGCCGTCAGCCGCCCAGTGGCGCGCGCGTCGAAGATCTGGCCGGGAAGTGGGTCATCCCGGGGCTGATCGACGCCCACGTACACCTTACTGAGGGCACCGGGGATGTGGCGCGAAATCGCGAACCGCTGACGCGGCTGCTGCTCGCGGGCGTCACCGGGTTGCGCGATATGGCGGGCGACGCGCGCGTGCTGGGGTACCTGGCGCGGGAAGCGCGCCTGGAAGCGCCGGGCTGGCCGGACATTTATTACAGCGCCTTGATGGCCGGCCCCACCTTCTTCTACGAAGACCCGCGTACACCGGGTTCATCGCGCGGCTTGCTGCTGGGGAGCGCGCCGTGGATGCGAGCCGTCGATCGAACCACCGATATCCGCATGGCAGTGGCGGAGGCGAAGGGCACCGGCGCCACCGGCGTAAAGCTCTACGCGAACCTGCCGGCGGCGTTAGTGAAGGAAATCGCGGCGGAGGCGCACCGCCAGGGTCTGCTGGTATGGACCCACGCCACGGTGTTTCCGGCCAAACCCAGCGACGCGGTTGCGGCCGGTGCCGACACCGTTTCGCACACGGCCTACCTGGTGTGGGAAGCAGCGCCCCGCGTGCCGGTGGATTACCAAATGCGGGCCTTCGGCGACTTCACTCACATCCGGCCGGACGACCCGAAGATCGTGGCGCTGCTCGAGCTGATGAAAGAGCATGGCACGATACTCGACGCCACGCTGTCGGTGGGCGCGCGATTGGCCGCGCAATCGCCCGATGCACTGGGCAAGGGATGGGTGGCCTGGAGCGAAGCCGTGACGCGCGCGGCGCACCGTGCAGGCGTGCTGGTGGATGCCGGAACCGACAGCGCGGGACTCACCGGAAGCGGCGCCGACGCGAGCCCGGCGGTGGTGGACGAAATGGTGCTCCTGATAGAACAGTGCGGCTTCACGCCGGCGGAGGCGATCCAGGCGGCCACCCAGGTGAGCGCCATGGCGGTGGGCCAGTCAGCCGACCGGGGGACGATTGCACACGGAATGGCCGCGGATTTGGTGGTATTGAGCGCGGATCCGATCGCGGACGTGCGCAATGTGCGCAAGATCGTCGAGGTCATGAAGGACGGCCGCGTCTTCCGGCCAGGGCAAAAGCCGTGAGCGGCTGGAAGCGAGGTTTATAGACAATACTCCGAACTCCTGATGTAGCCAGGCTGTTGCGAGATAGATCGGCGCCGGAAACCGGTGGGACAGACGATCGTTTCTTGTCGTCTGTCGAGCGTTGCGGCCCGGCGAGAGCCTGACAGACCACGAAAAATGATGGTCTGTCCCACCTCTGGGTCACCCAAACATGGCTCAACCGGCGCCGCCAAGCTGGTAGCACCGCATTGCGCCGATAGGCCATAGGGTGATACTGTATTCGCCAATCGTGAAACCAGTACAGCGCATTACTCGAAGATCGTTTGTCGCAGCCGGCGCGGTGGCGCCCCTGGCCTTGCGGGCCGCCGGCTACAAGACAATTCCAGTGGGGTTGGAGCTGTTTTCCGTTCGCGGAGAACTGGGCAAAGATCTGCCCGCCACGGTAACGGCGGTAGCCAAAATGGGCTACCAGGTGGTGGAGTTCTTCGCGCCCTATTACGAGTGGACCGAAGATTATGCCAGGCAGGTCCGCAAGCAAATGGACGACCTGGGCATCCGCTGCAATTCGACCCATAACAGCCCTGCATCCTTTTCCGCCGATGGAATGCAAAAGGCCATCGATCTGAATGGGATTCTCGGTACAAAGTTTATCGTGATGGCCAGCGCCGGCCGGGATGGATGGCTGGAAAACCCTCGCCGATACGCTCACCCTGGCTGCGGAGAAGTTCAAGACGGCGGGCTTGCGGGCGGGCTACCATAATCACCAGACGGAATTTCAATTGGTCGAAGGCCAGCGGCCGATTGAAGTCCTGGCGGCAAATACACCCAAGGAGTTTATGCTGCAGTTCGACGTGGGCACCTCGGTCGAGGTGGGTTACGACCCCGTCGCCTGGATCAAAGCCAATCCCGGGCGGATCAATAGCATCCACTGCAAGGATTGGGCGCCCGGATCGGTGGCGGACAACAAAGCCTACCGCGTGCTGTTCGGCGAGGGCGTTTGCCCGTGGGCCAAGATCTTCGATGCCGCGGAAAGCGTGGGCGGGGTGGAATACTATCTGATCGAACAGGAAGGCAGCCGTTACCCCGAGCTCGAAACCGCGCAGCGCTGCCTGGACAATTGGAAAAAGATGCGTGGGTGAAATGTAGACGTGCAACGAGTACGTGGTGTAATTGCGAACGAAGGACAAACCTATGGCAATCAACCGGCAATTTACGGCCCTGGCTCTGTTCGTGGGGCTGGCGCTGCCCGTGGCAGTGCGTGCGCAGGTGGGGATTTTCGAAGCGAGCGGCGACGTCGGCACGGTGCTGCACAAGGGCTCAGTGGAATATAACGAAGCCCGGAAGAGCTACAAAATTACCGCCAGCGGCGAGAATGTCTGGGGCACGGCGGACGCGTTCTACTTCGTGTGGAAGAAAGTCTCAGGCGACGTCTCGGTGACGGCCGATATCTCGTTCGCGAATACCGCCGGCGAGGCGCACAAGAAAGCCATGCTCATGATCCGCCAAAACCTGGATGCCGATTCGCCGTACGCCGACGTGGCGGCACACGCCGTGGGACTGACGTCGCTGCAATCGCGCGACGAAAAAGGCGCAGCCACCCACGAAGTGCAAGCCAATGTAACGGTCATTCCAAAACACCTCGAGATCGCCAAACGGGGCGACTATTTTTACCTGTCGCTGGCCGACGATGGCGAGACGCCGCATTTCGCCGGCCCTGCCATGAAAGTGGTCTTGCAGGGGCCGTTCTATGTGGGCATCGGTGTAAGCGCGCACAACAAAGACAACATCGAAACCGCGACTTTCTCGAACGTGGCCGTGACTCCCCTGCAGCCGGCGGCCGGCAAAGGGACTCTCTACAGCACCATGGAAACCGTCCCGGTGGCGTCCACCGACCGGCGGGTGACCTACACCGCCGCCGAGCGGTTCGAAGCCCCCAATTGGCTCAAGGACAATACGCTGCTGTTCAACTCCGGCGGGCGCCTGCTCCGGATTCCGGTGGATGGCGGCAAGCCGGTAACCATCGACACGGGCGCCATCAACCGCATCAATAACGATCACGTGATCTCGCCCGACGGCGCCATGATCGGGCTCAGCGACAGTTCCGGGACGCCGCGGGTATCGCTCATTTACATCGTGCCCATCGCCGGAGGAACGCCGAAGAAGATGACCCCGACCGGGCCTTCCTACCTGCACGGCTGGTCGCCCGACGGCAAAACGCTGGCGTTCTGCGGCAGCCGCAACGGCAACTTCGACGTCTACACCATTCCCGCGGCGGGCGGCGAGGAAACGCGGCTGACCACGGCCGAAGGGCTGGATGACGGCCCCGAATATTCGCCCGACGGCAAGTATATTTACTTCAACTCGGTGCGGTCCGGAAGCATGCAGATCTGGCGCATGAAGCCGGATGGCAGCGAGCAGGAGCAGTTGACCGGCGACGAGTACAACAACTGGTTCGCGCACGTTTCGCCCGACGGGCAGCGCATCGCATTCATCAGCTTTAACCAAGACGTCCCCGCCGGGCAGCATCCCCCGGACAAAGAAGTGCAACTCCGCATCATGACGCTCGCCAGCAAGAAAATCACGGTTCTGACGAAGTTATTCGGCGGCCAGGGCACCATGAACGTGAACTCCTGGTCGCCCGATAGCCGCAGGCTGGCGTTTGTGAGCTATCAATACATACACGATGAAAATTGATGCGGTGACGCGCCGGCCATTCGGTTTCACAGGCGTGGAGGCGCCGGTGATCGGCCAGGGCACCTGGAATATCGAAGGGTCGAAAGAGCGCGAACGGCGCGCGGTCGAAGCGCTCTCCACCGGCCTCGATCTGGGGCTCACGCATATCGATACGGCCGAGATGTACGGCAACGGCCGGGCGGAAGAACTGACGGCGAAAGCCATCGCGGGGCGGCGCGGCGAAGTATTCCTGGTGAGTAAGGTGCTTCCCACCAACGCCAGCTTCGACGGGACACTGCGCGCCTGCGAGCGCAGCTTGAAACGCTTGGGCACCGACCATCTCGATCTGTACCTGCTGCACTGGGAAAGCCGCTACCCCATCGCCGAGACCATGCGCGCCATGGAAAAGCTGATCGACGATGGCCGCACCCGGTTCATCGGCGTCAGCAATTTCGATGTGGACCAAGTGAAGGCGGCGCAGGCGGCCCTGCGGCGCCACCGCCTGGCAGCGAACCAGGTGCTGTACCATCTGGGAGATCGCGGCATCGAGCGCAAACTCATCCCTTACTGCCAGCAGCAGGAAATCGCGGTGGTGGGGTACTCACCGTTCGGTCACAACTCTTTCCCGGGGCCGAATTCGCCGGGTGGCAAGGTGCTCCTTCAAGTGGCGGAACGGAACGGGCGTACCGTGCGCCAAGTGGCTCTGAACTTTCTCACACGCCTGCCGCAACTGTTCACCATTCCTAAGTCTGGCGACCCGGAGCACACGCGCGAAAACGCCGGCGGCGCGGGATGGAGCTTGTCGGAGGATGATCTGGCGGCGATCGACCGGGCGTTCCCGGCGCCGGCGCACGACGTTCCGCTGGGCATGTTGTGAGTGTGGCTGACAGGCCAGGAGGCAGGTGACACCTGAATCCGGCGTGAAGAATGCGATTTCAAACCTAAATCGGCTTCAGTCGGTTAACCTTGCGCAGGATGCCGTTGGCCAGATCCTGGAGCAGTGGCGACTCTCGGAGGCGAAGAAC
>JBEKYD010000006.1:0-64605 GCA_049511335.1 Bryobacteraceae bacterium
GCCAGTTGGTGTTCCCGTCGCAGTACCGCCGCGAGAAAGACATCCCCCGCCAGCCCGACTTGTTCGTCTCCTACACCTTCTGCGGCGAGTGGCAGAGCATCTGGACCACGCTGGTGGTGCGGCTCTGGTACAGCCAGGAGTTCGAACACCGCGAGTTGTGGCGCAACGCGGCCGAGTTTGCCTCCAGCCGCGGGCACCTTCTGGGCTTGAAGATCGACAACCGCCAGGGCGAAGGC
This sequence comes from Bryobacteraceae bacterium, assembly GCA_049511335.1. Taxonomy (GTDB): domain Bacteria; phylum Acidobacteriota; class Terriglobia; order Bryobacterales; family Bryobacteraceae; genus JBEKYD01. The sequence goes on from JBEKYD010000006.1 coordinate 237, forward strand.
GAAGCGACGATCGGCCTCTACTTCGACGTCCAGACGCCGGATGAGCTGAAGGTGATCTTCATCGAGTACGTTCACCGGCACCTGGCCCGGTACGGCTGCGAAGTACGGCGCAACCGGCGTTACGTGTGCGCGGCATGCGGCACGCCCGTCACCGATCTGGCCGCGGTGCGCAGGCGATTCGAGGCCGGCAAGGGTTTCATCACCTGCCAAAACTGCGACGAACGGGTGCTGCTGATCGACTTCATCGAGCAGAGGCTGAAGAGCGACCCGGTAGCGCGGAAGATTCTGGGCATGGAAGAAACCGCCACGCGGCAGCTCGACGCCCAGGCGCTGGAGCAGATCCTGATCGGCCACGTGCAGGCGATCGCCGGCGAGGCCAACCAGATTTTCCGCGAGCTGACGAAATTCGACTACGGCATCGACGGCGAAATCGAGTTCAAGGACAACGACGGCAACCCCAGCGGCAAGAAAGTCTACGTCCAGCTCAAGAGCGGCAATTCCTACCTGCGGACGCGGCAGCGCGACGGCCGCGAAATCTTCGATGCGAAGGACGAGCGGCATCTCGACTACTGGATCTCGCAACCGGTCGACGTCTATCTGGTCATCCGCCAGACGGACGAACGAACCGGCGCGCAATCCATCCGCTGGATGAACGTCACCCGGTATCTCAAGAACCGGCCCGACAAGCAGAGCCGCCAAATCGTCTTCGACGGCCAGCCTTTGACGATGGAAGCGGTGTGGAGAGTGCGCGACGAATTCTTTCCGGCTCCGCGTGGCAGAAAGCGGTAGAGGGTCGAAGGCCCGTCTCGCGTGTGCCCATGGCTTACTGCCGCTCGAGGCTTAGCCGCCACGGCTGGCCGGCTAGGAATAGCGATCCATCCAGAGCTTCGCCGCGCGCGGAAAGCGGGATGGTGAATTGCTTTCCCGCGGCGCGCTCGGAAACACGCACTTCGCTCGCCAGCGCGCCCTCGATCAGGTATTCGCTATTGAAGTGCATCAACTTTCCGAACCAGCTCCGGTTGCGAACGATGCGGGCTTCGGTGATGCCAATTCCTCCGACCTGCCCGGTGACGGCAGCGTCGGCGTGGATGGTCAGGACTACCGCGGTGCCGGCCGGAGTTGCACGCCAGGTTCCCACCAGATCGGCGGATGGAGAAAGCGCAGGAGTCATCAGCGGCGGCCGCACGAAGATCTCGTTGGCGCAGAGAAGAAGGAATAACGCCAGAAGCGCCAGAAGACCCAAAACCACGGTCCGCGACAAGCGCCAGGGAGCAAGTCCCGCGGGTGCGTCGGTCCGGAGCCGCTCCCAGCAGAGGATGTGGACGATCGCCACCAGCGCCGGAAGCCAGAAGGCCCACATTCTGAGATGTTCGCGGCCGATCGCCACCAGAAGCGCAAACCCCGCCACGCTCACCATGCCGCCCAAACCCTCCCACTTCCAAGCCAGCAACAGGCCCACGGTGAGGCCCGCCATGCCGAGAAACGAGAGTTTTTCGCTAGCCGTGAGTTGGGAAACCGCGGGCATTCCTTCGCCCACAAGTAGGGCGAGGAACAGGAGAACTATGAGCGTCCCCAGGATGCGCGCCGTCCAGCGGCCCATTACGGCGATCCGCCAGGACGCGTTTGCCAAGGCAGCCATACGGGAATACTGGCATATTCAGGTTTGAATAGCAAAATTTGCGCCTATACTCGGGAAGGAGGCCGCGGGCGATGGTCAAACTGCGTGCACTGGAATCGGCCGATCTCGACGCCGTCCATGCGCTGGTCTCGCGAATGGACGTGGTGCGGTACATGCTCTTGCCGCTATGCTCGCGGGAGCAAAGCGAGGAATTCCTTCGCAATTCGATGATCGAGTCACCGTCCGATCCCTGGAGATCGATCGTACGAGCCATCGTCGAATGCCCCAGCGGTAATCTCGTGGGGCTGTGCGGCGTGGTCATTCTGCGGGGCTCCGAAGAAGGCGAGATTTGGTACCTGGTTCAGCCCGAAGCGTGGGGCAAGGGAATCGCCACGGACGCGTCCCGGCAAATCGTCGGCTTCGGTTTCGGCCAGCTCGGCCTGCACCGCATCTGGGCAACCTGTCTTCCCGAGAATCCCGCATCCGCACGCGTGCTGGAAAAGGTGGGCATGCGAAAGGAAGGCTTCCTGGTCGGGCACCTGAAGATTCACGGAGAATGGAAGAGCTGTTCTCTATACGCGATGCTCGCCGAAGAGTGGAGCTCGGATCCCGCTTAGCGGTGGGACAGACCATCGTTCTTCGTGGTCTGTCAGGCCCCCGCCAGTCGACAGACGACAGAAAACGATCGTCTGTCCCATCGGAATATTACAGTGCCGGAGTCTAACCGCCGGTACGCCTATCCAGCACGCTTCCATCCGCGCCGATGAGCACCACCTCAAAATCGAGCGTGCCATCGGCGTGGGTGGAACAGCTCAGGCACGGGTCGTAGGCGCGCACTACCGCGGAGACGCGATTCAGCATGCCCTCTTCGATTTCGGCGCCGTGAACGAAATGCCGCGCTACTTCCCCGACGCTGCGGTTCATGGCCAGGCTGTTGTGCCCGGTGGCGACGATCAGGTTCGCCCAGCGAACGGCGCCGTTTTCGTCCACCTTATAGTGATGGATCAGCACACCGCGCGGCGCTTCGATCATGCCCACGCCTTCCTGGCGGTTGACGGCTGCGTGCGAGCGCACGTGGGTATCGCAGATAGCGGGGTCGGCCAGCAGCACTTCCATCTTTTCGAGCGCGTGAACCAGCTCGATCAAACGGGCGTAGTGATAATGGAACGAGCCGTGGACCACGGGTCCGAAACGCTGGCGGAATTCGGCGAGTTTGAGGTCCGCTTGCGGCGTGCCCAGCGTCTCCGCCACGTTCAGCCGCGCCAGCGGCCCCACCCGGTACTCGCCGCCGGGAAAGCCCAACGGCTTATAGTAAGGCGACTTGAGATAGGAACCGCGCTGCGATGCCTCGCCGATCACGCTGGCATAATGCGCTGCGGGAATGTCTTGCGCCACCGTCCCGCCATCCGCATCCTTGAATTGCAGCAGGCCGTCGTACCAATCGAGCGCTCCGTTGCGGCCGACTAATCCGGCGTACAAAGTCGCGGCGGAGCCGAAGTGGGCGATCTCTTCGGCATAGCGGTCGAGCAGGCCCTCAAATTGTTCCAGCGTGTGGCTGGCGAGGGCGCGCGCCTCGGGCAAGCCGGCCAGGATCCGCTCCCGCGCCGCCGTGCCCAGAGGCGCATTGACGCCGCCCGCTACGATCCACGACGAGTGGATCCGCTCCCCGGCCAGGGCTTCGATGGCGTCCTGCCCGAACTTGCGCAACGCCACGCCTGCGCGCGCGGTTTGCGGATCGGCATCGATCAAGCCGAAGACATTGCGGCGCGCCGGATCGGAATCGAAACCCAGCAACAGGTCGGGAGCGGACAGATAGAAGAAACTCAGCGCGTGCGACTGCGCCATCTGCGCGCAATGCACCAGTTCCCGCAGCTTGACGCCGGCCTCCGGCGGCGTCACCGCCATGATCGTATCGCAAGCTTTGGCCGACGCCAGCAGATGGCTGATGGGGCAGATGCCGCAAATCCGCGCGGTGATCGACGGCATCTCGTAGAACGGCCGGCCCTCGACGAACTTTTCGAATCCGCGGACCTGGGTGACGTGCAATTGCGTGTCGGCGACGCTTCCCTTGTCATCGAGGTAGATATCGATCTTGGCGTGCCCCTCGATGCGGGTGACGGGATTGATGGTGACTTTGCGCATGGCCGCTCCCGGTTATCCGAACTTCACTTTCGAGCGCAGGTCCGGCATGCGCCCATCTAACAACTCGTTGAGCACAAAGCCGATGGCTTTCGCCGAGGGCGGGCAGCCGGGCACATGCAGGTCCACTTTGACGAACTCGTGGACCGGTACAGCTTGGCGCAAAAGGGCCGGCACGCCTTCGCTGGGCACCACGCGGTTGGCCTGCGCGCCTTCCACGTAGATCCGCTCCAGCAGCTTGCGCGCCGGCATCTGGTTGCGGAGCGCGGAAATGTTCCCCGCCACGGCGCAATCGCCCAGCGAGACCACCAGCCGGCTGCGCTGGCGCACGGCGCGGATCTTTTCCAGGTCCTCCTGCGAGCTGACCCCGCCTTCCACCAGCGTCACGTCCACCTGCTTGGGAAATTCCTGCGCGTCCACCAGCGGCCCATAAACCAGGTCGGCGCGCCGGGCCACGTTCAGAATCGCCTCATCGATATCCAGGGCCGACATGTGGCAGCCCGAACAGCCATCCAGCCACACGGTTGCCAGTCGCACTTTTTTCATACGTGAACTCCGCGCCGGGCGGCCAGGCGCCTGATACTGCGGTCCTGCTTGACCATTTCCTCCACGCCGAAGCCTTTCTCGGCCAGCGCGCCAGTGGGGCACACCTGCACGCATTTGCCGCAAGTGGTGCAGCTTCGCGACTCGCCCCACGGCCGGTTCATATCGGAAACGATCATCGAGTGGCTACCGCGCCCGCTCACGTCCCATACGCGCGCGCCTTCCACTTCCGCGCACACGCGCACGCAGCGCGTACACAGAATGCAGCGATTGTGGTCCAGCACGTACCGCTCGTGGGACGCATCCACCGACATTTTGGGAAATGAATATGGATAGCGCACCCAGGTGACGCCCAGCCGCTGCGCTATATTCTGCAATTCGCAATGGTTGTTGGAGACGCAGACGGCGCACTGGTGATTGCGCGCCGAGAACAGAAATTCGAGCGCCATGCGGCGGTATTGGGTCAGCTTTTCAGAGTTGGTGGTGACGCTCATGCCGTCCTGCGCCGGCGTCGTACAGGCCGGCAGCAACCGGCCCACGCCCGAGACCTCCACGATGCACAGGCGGCAGCCGCCCATCGGCGAGAGGTTTTCGAGCCAGCAGAGGGTGGGAATGAATTTGCCGCCGGCGCGGGCAACCTCCAGGATGGTCTGGCCCTCCCGCGCTGCCACGTACTCGCCGTCGATCCGTACCGAAATTTTTTCAGCCATGGTTTTGTCCGACACGCCGTGTCTCCTAGTGGTGGTGGTCGCGGAGGTCGCAGCGCAGGCAACGCGCCGCTTCCTCCAGCGCCTCTTCGGCCGTAATCCCGACCACCGCTTCGTCGAAATTCTCCACCCGCTCGGCCGCCGGCAAGTCGTGGGCGCGATGGCGCGGACCGGGCTCGGGTTCGTCGGGAGTCTCGGTGCCGTACGGCAATTGCGCCGCGATGCGTTCCCATCGTCCGGGTCCCATGACGCGAGCGTCGATCATGCGCGCGGCCTTTTTGCCGTAGCCCATGGCGTTGGAAACGTTGGACGCTCCGGAGATGAGGTCGCCGCCGGCATAGAACTTGCTGCGGCTGGTTTCGAGCGTGTAGCGGTCCACTTCCACGGTGCCGTCCTCGCGGATGCGGAAGCCGGAGGCGCGGGCGAAATCCTTATCTACCGCTTCGCCCACGGCCAGAATGACGGTATCGCACTCCAGGCGGCGGATCTCTTCGGTAGGAATCGGCCGCCGCCGCCCGGAGGCGTCGAACTCGCCCAGCGTGGTGCGGACCACTTCGATGGCCTTCACGTTGCCCTGCTCGTCGCCGACAATGCGGTGCGGCGTGGCCAGAAACCGGAACCGGACTCCTTCCTCTTCGGCGGCGTCGGTTTCTTCCCGAATCGCGGGCATATCCTTCCGCTCGCGGCGATAGACGATGGTCACGTCGGCTCCCATGCGGCGCGCCGTGCGGGCCGAATCGACGGCCGCGTTTCCACCGCCCACCACCACCACTTTCTGCCCCAGCGGGGTAGGCTCGCCTTTGGCGATCGATTCCAGAAAGAGCAGCGCCGGCAGGACGCCTTTCGATTCCGTGCCCGCCAGGTACACCCAAGCCTCTTTCCAGGTGCCGATGGCCAGAAACACCGCGTTGTATTGGTTGTCCAGGTCGTTCAACGCAATGTCGGTTCCGACCGAAACTCCGGTTACGATCTCGACGCCCATGCGGCGGATCAATTCCACCTCGCGGCGGATCACGTTCTTCGACAGGCGGTACTCGGGAATCGCGTACCGCAACATGCCGCCCGGCTCGGGATGGGATTCGTAGATGGTCACTTGATGGCCCAGCAAGGCCAGGTAGAAAGCGGCCGTGAGCCCGGTCGGCCCGCCGCCCACGATGGCGATCTTGCGATCGGTCGGCGCGAGTTTCCGCGACGCGATGCGATCGGCTAGTTGGTCGAAGCGGTCCGAATCGAAGATCGAATCGGCGATGAAGCGGTGCACTTCCCGCATGTTGATGGCGCTATCGATGGCGCGCCGCCGGCAGCGGTCCTCGCAAGGGTGCTGGCAGACCCGGCCGGTGGAGGCGGGAAGCGGATTGTCGAGCACCACCGCTTCGAATGCGTCGTCGATCCGGCCTTCGTTGTAAAGCTGGAGGAAGCGCGGAATGTTCATGTGCAGCGGGCAACTGTTTTCACAAGGCGATAGCGCCAGCTCTTCGCACACGCCGGCGCGGCAACGTTTGGCGCGGATGTGGTCCTCGAACTCGTGCCGGAAATGCCGCATGGTGGTGAGCAGCGGATTGGGCGCGCTCTGGCCCAGGCCGCAGAGCGAGGTGTCGCGGACCATGCGGCCGATTTCGTCCAGCCGGTCGAGATCCGATTCCGCCGCGCGCCCGCGCGTGAATGCGTTCAAAATGCGCAGCGATTGGTCCAGCCCCACGCGGCACGGAATGCACTTGCCGCAGGATTCCGAATGCGTGAATTCGATGAAGTAGCGGGCCACGTCCACCATGCAGTTGTCTTCATCCATCACCACCATGCCGCCGGAACCCATGATGGACCCGAGCTGCGCCAGGGTTTCGTAGTCCACCGGGGTGTCGAACATCTCCTGTGGAATGCAGCCGCCGGAAGGCCCGCCGGTCTGCACGGCCTTCACCGGCTTGCCGCCGGTGCCGCCGTCGCCCACGTCGTAGATGAAGGTTTTGAGCGGCGTTCCCAGCGGCATTTCCACCAGGCCGGTGTTGTTCACCTTGCCCACCAGCGAAAAGACCTTGGTGCCGGCGCTCTTGGTGCTGCCGGTTTCGCTGAACCACGCCGGGCCCTTGGCGACAATGGGCGCGATGTTGAACCACGTCTCCACGTTGTTGATGTTGGTGGGCATTCCCCAGAGGCCTTTTTGGGCCGGGAACGGCGGGCGCGGCCGAGGCCTTCCGGCATAGCCTTCGAGCGACGCAATCAGCGCGGTTTCCTCGCCGCAAACGAAAGCGCCGGCGCCTTCCACCAGGCGAATGTCGAACTGGAACCCGCGCCCCATGATGTTGTCGCCCAGCGTGCCCGATTGGCGGGCCTGCTCGATGGCGCGGTTGAGCCGGTGCACCGCCAGCGGATACTCGGCGCGCACGTAGATAATTCCCTCGGTCGCGCCCATCACGTAGCCGCCGATGACCATTCCTTCCAGTAGAGAATGCGGATCGCTTTCGATCTCGTTGCGGTTCATGTAAGCGCCGGGGTCGCCTTCGTCGGCATTGCAGATGGCGTACTTGTGTTCCCCCACGGCCTTGCGCAGGAACTCCCATTTGAGGCCGGTGAGGAAACCGGCGCCGCCGCGGCCGCGCAGTTTGGCGGCCTTGATCTGCTCGATCACCAGCTCGGGATTGGCGTCGATCAGCACCTTATATAAGGATTGGTAACCGCCCACGGCGATGTACTCCTCCACGTCGTCGGGGCTGATCAGGCCGCAATTTCGCAGCACGATCTTTTTCTGCGGCTTGAAGAACGGCACGTCCTGCCAGGAAGGGATTTTGGGAAAGCCGGTGCCGTACTGGATGTGGGCGGTGAGGTGGTCCCACTCTTCGATTTTGCAGAGAGCCAGGTCGTCGGGAACGGTTCCGGCGGCGATGCCGTCGAGAACGCGCCCGGCATCGCTCGAGCGAACGCGGCGCAGCACCACCAGCGGTTTGCCGGGAATGCGCACGTTCACCAGCGGTTCCTCGGCGCAGAAACCGAAACAACCCACCGACACCAGTTTCACGTCGCGGCCTTGCTGGCCGATGGCTTCGGCGAAGGCATGGTAGACGGCTTCGGCGCCGTTGCCCGCGCCGCACGTGCCCATGCCGACTCCGATGCGCGGACGGTTGGGAACCAGCTTCGCCATGCCGGCTTCCCTCACCGCGCTGAACGTGCCGATATCCTGAATTCGGGTCATGCCGCGGGTCACGCTTTCCCCCCATTCAGGTGCTCGATCTCGCGCCGCAGCGCCTGTTCATTGACGTGCCCGAAAATGGCGTGATCCACCTCCACCACCGGGGCCAGCGCGCATTGGCCGAAGCAGGCAACCGTTCGCAGCGAATAGCGCCCGTCCGGCGTGGTCACACACAATTTGTCCGCGCCGATATCGCTCTCTTCCGGAAGCCCGAGCTCCAGGCGCAGCCGCTGCAGCAGATTGCGCGAGCCGCGCGTGTGGCAGGCAGTTCCGCGGCAGATGCAGATGGTGTGTTCCCCCTGCGGCTCCAGGTTGAACAGGGCGAAGAATGTAACGACGCTATAAATCTGGGCCAGTGGAATATCCATCCGGTCGCCGATGTATTCCAAGACCTCGGCGGGAAGATACTTGTGCGGATGATGTTCCTGGACCCGTTCCAGGATGGAGAGCAACGCTCCAGGCATCCCGTCGTATGAGGCAATCATACGGTCGGCGAAGGATTGCTCGTCGAGCGATAATGCGTTCGGGTTTGCGATGGTTGCCATAATGCCTGCGATTTCGGATATATACGTCCTCAATATAACAGCGCGCACGCGGCGATTGGAGCAGTGCGGTTGATCCGACGTGTAATGGACAGGGGCACGGCAACCGCTCCCTGACGGTCGCGGCTCTGACCCGAGCATGTCCACCCGCCTTCGACTACGATTCCGTCATCCCGAGTCAGAGCCGCGACCGTAAGGGAGCGGTTGCTCGCTCCGTCGGATAGGCTCCTGCTTGGTTCCGGCTCTGCGGTTGCCCGCGGGGGAAGTGCGCCGCGCGATTACCCTTCCACCAGTGCCAGCGGCCGAATCGGCGAGCCCGTCGCGCCTTGAATCTTCAACGGAGCAGCGATGAACGCGAAGGTGACGACGCGCGCCGCCGCCAGCGATTCCAGGTCCAGGCATTCCACGATGTGAATGCCGCTTTCAACCAGCAAATGAACATGCACTGGCATGGCCGCGTCCGGTAGTTTCTCAAAAGCCACCGTGTCGCTGCCGGCGGCAAATACGTGGCGGGAGCTAAGCCATTTCGCGCCATCGAGCGCCGGACCGGGGCCGCACACCTGGTTGATAAAGCGGCCTGGATCGCCGAAATATCGCGCCCATCCGGTGCGCAGCAGAACCACGTCGCCGGGAGCGATGGCGACGCCCGCGGCCTCGCCCGCGCGGTCCAGATGCGCGGCGGTGATTTCGAAGTCTTCCGGAAGCGCGTCGGTCTTCTCCAGCGCTGCGATATCGAGCAGCACGCCGCGGCGCAGAATCGGCGCAATGCCATCCACCGAATGGCGCAGAAGGCCGCCGGCATAAGACTGCGCCGCCGCGGCCTCATCGCCGCCGTAGAGTCTGCCGCCGCAGGAAAAATGACAGAGCGCATCGATGTGCGTGCCGACGTGCGTGCCGAGCGCCACCGCGTCCGAAGCCGACGAGTGTCCCGCCGGCCCGATGTACTCCCCGTGCAGCTTGACCAGGCTGAACAGGAAGGGCGGATGCGACGGGTGGTGCGGCATGCCCACGAAATACGGCTGCGCCAGGTCGAACACCCGCGCGCCGGCGAGAATTTCGGTAAGGTTCGCCATCAGAATCGGTAGTGCAGGCTGAATTGCGCCACGCGCGGATTGAAGAACATGGAGCTCATCAAGCCGAAGTAGTTGGTATTGATGTCTTGGTCGCCAGCCCAGAAGGTGGGGTGGTTGAGAGCGTTGAAAGCGTCCATACGCAGCTCGAGGGTGTGCTTTTCCTTGATGGTGACGGTCTTGAAGACGCTCATATCGATATCGAAAGTCCAAGGCCCGCTGAACATGCGGCGTTGCAGCACGCCCACCGTGCCGGCGCTCGGATTAAAGAACGCTTCCCCGGGGAATGGCGGCGCGTTCGGAGTGGCGGCCACGCCGGTGCCATCCGCCGGGTTCACGGCGCTGGGGTTGACAACCATCGGTCCGTTGCCGGTCATACGATAGCTCACCTCATTGCGCAAGGCCGAGCCGGCTAGGTTGGTATCCGCGGTGTTGTAATACGAGCGGCCGGCGGAAGAGCGATTGAGCGTTCCTTGTTCGGAAAGAATCGAAAACGGCGCGCCCGATTGCCAGGTCGTCACCGAGCCGAACGTCCAGCCGCCAATGACCGCATCGAGCGCATGAAGATGCAGCCGGTGATTCTTGCCAAACGGAAACTGGTAATAGCCGGCGGCCTTGATCGCATGAGTCAGGTCGAAATTGGCGCGCGCGCGCTCCAGTTTCGGGTTGTTGATGTCGAGAAAGTGCTGCAGGCGCGATTGCACGTCGCCATCGGCATCGCTCAAGGTTTTGCCGAAGGTGTAATTGGCTTGCCAGCTCAGTCCGGAGCGCATACGATGGTGAACTTCCACTTGCAGCGAGTTGTAAGTGGAATTGGAGTAATTGGTGAGCACGTCGGAACCTTGCGCGTACGGGTTGGCGAAAAACTGGATATTGCCGTTGATGCCGTTCTGCTCGTAGAGAGTGGCTAAGTCGCCCGCTTCTCCGAATTCGATCAGGTTTTGGATGGTAGGATTGGTGAGTTGGCCGCCGCCCGGCAGCCTGAGGAATACCGGCAACGGCTGGCTTCCTGGAATGCGCGGATTATAGGCGGGATTGAAATTACCACCGGTCTGAGCCATGGCCAAGAAGCCATTGTTCTGAGCATGCAGAAAGTCGGTCAGAAATCCCGACGCGTAGACGTTGACCTGGTTGTAATCGAAGGCGCGGTACTCCCCTACCCCATGATTGCCCACGTAACGGGCTTCAAAAACTGTCTCCTTCCATTCGTGCTCGATGCCGAAAGAGTATTGCTGCACGTAGGGCCGGTGCAGATTGGGGTCGAGCATGCCTACGGTATTAGTGGGATTGGATGCGAATTCCTGCGCAACAGTGATCGGCATCGAATACGCGGGCGAAGTAATGACAGGTACACCGCCGGAGACCGTGTTGGAAAGGCCGCTACCGCTCGAAATACCTTGCAGCGCGGAATTGGCCTCGAGGATGCTTTGCGGAGCGAATATGTTCTGATCGTTCACGTAAAAGATGGAATAGGCGCCCCGAAAGGCGGTCTTACCATCGCCGAAAACGTCCCAGGCAAGACCGATGTTGGGCGCGAAATCCATGTAGTCGCGACGATACCAGGGATAGCCGGCGCTGCCTCCGGTGAACTGCAAAGTGGCGTTGGAGAGTAAAGTCTGATAAACCGTGCCGGCAAACACAGGTTGGACCTCGAGCGAATCGGTCTCGTCCACCACGCTCGGCAGCTCATAGCGCAAACCCAAGGTCAGGTTGAGGCGCGGCGAGATCTTCCACTTATCCTGAACGTACAGGGCGTATTCGTTCATGCGAAAGTGGCGCACGTAGGGCGCGTCGGGCACGAAGCCGGAAGTGCGGCTGGTGACGTTGAAAGTCTGGCTGTCGCTATCGATGTAGCCGCCGAGCGTCGCAAGCAGGGCGTTGGCGTTGGCTAAGTCATTTTGGTTGATGCCGGGCAACTGGCGCGGGGTAAGTGCGGTCTGGCCAAAGCCCATAAGGAGGTTATAAGTCGGCACTACGCCCGAACCGCTGTAAGAACGCACGAATACCTGCTGGCCATGGAACCCGAATTGAATGTAATGGTGGCCGTGCTGCCATGCGGCGTCGTCGCTCACAACGAAAGTATTGGTGTTGCGGCCCTGGGGCATGAATTCATTGACCGGATCGGAAAAGATCTCGCCGGTGACCAGGTAGCCTCCGGTGAACTGCTGCGAGGTCAGGAAATAGGCATAAGTCAGATTGAAACCGGCACGGACTTCGTTGGTGAGTTGCGGCGTGGGAGTCCAGCGCCAGGAAAGCGCCAGGAGCGCGGCGTGAGTGGGAACGGTGACTTTGGGAATCACCGAATAGTCGTTTTCGAGGCCAGGCCCGGCCCCATCCGAGTTATCGCGGTTCCAGGAAAAAGACCCGCTGACGGCGTGCTGGGTGGTGAGGTTGTAATCGATCTTGCCGGTGAAGTTATCGCGGGTTTCGTTGTCGCGCTGGTTGAACCGGTATCCGCCGGTATTGAGACCGTCGCCAACCAGGTTGTTATTGATGTACTGCGGCCCGGGCACCTGGTTGAGGATGTTCTGCATGTAGGAACCGATCGAGGTGTGAACCAGATTGAGCAGGTTCACCTTTTGCAAGGCGCCGGTCGCGTCGCGATATTGAAGAATGCCTTGACGCGCGTCGGCCGTCAGGATGGTATTGTTCACCGGCGTCTGCTGGTGCGCGCGAACGGCTTCGTAGGCGGCGTAGAAGAACAGCTTGTCTTTGCGAATCGGCCCGCCGATATTGGCGCCCAACTGGTTCTGATTTAAGAACGGCAGGGGAACGCCGGCCTGGTTATTGAACCAATCGTTGGCGGAAAACGCGTTGTTGCGGTTTTCCCAAAAAGTCTCGCCATGGAACTGGTTGGTGCCCGACGGAGTCACGTAAGCGGTTTCGGTGGCGCCGCCGGAGGAGGCCGCATTGCCGTTGGACATCACCATACTCATCTCTCGCACCTGGCTCAGCAGCGGCCGGTTGGGCGAGTAATCGAGGGCGTTGTCGCGAATGTAATTATCCTGAATGTTGATGCCATCGAGCGTCACGTCGGAATACGAGGTGCGCATTCCGTTGATCACGGTGTAGGAATTGGCGTTGAACACCACGCCCGGTTCAAGCTGCATCAGGGCGATGGGGTCGCGATCGAGAATGGGCAAGTTGCGGATATCTTCGATGCTGACCGTGGTGGAGACTTCCGCATTGTTGATATTGACCGTTTCGGCCTGGGCGTTCACTTCAACGTTCTGCGTGACCGACGCCAGTTCCAGCTTCACCGCAGGCGCGGTGGTTTCGCGCGCCGGATCAATTGAAAGATTGCGGAGCGTGGTTTTGACAAAACCCTGGGCTTCGACCGAGAGATCGAAATAACCGGGCCGCACCCCAATGAAATGATAGACGCCATCGGTTGCGGTTTTGGCGACCAGGAGCGCTTTCTGGCCGCCGGCAAGGACCAGCGAGACCTGCGCGCCCGGCACGGCGGCGCCCGAGGCATCGACTACCGAACCGCTAATGCGGCCATCCAATTGTGCGCGTACCGGGAGACTCATAACCACCAGCAGCGAAAAAAGCACGAGACCCTCTGCGAGACCACCATGGCTCTATTGAACACCAAAAGTCGCGCCGCGTCGATTCGTGTGTGGAGCGGCCGTCAGGGCCCTAGTGCCACCTAGTTTTCGCCCAACTGCGCGTCTGCATAAATTGTGGGGCGCCCCCTGATCCGCGCCCGACCCGGCGGGAGGTCTTTCCCAGGGGCTCTGGAACGCGGCCGGCGGCGTCTCCGTATTCCCTTCAGAGGTACAACATGCAGAATGTCACGCCACGAACGGAACCGGCTCAGGAGAGTCCGGCGCCTGTGAGACCCCACCGCCTTTGCCCCTGGTGGCTCGGCTACCTGTTGGCGAGCCCGATCCGGCGGTTGGTTCACCAGCCGGCGAAAGTGGTGGAGCCCTTTGTCCGCCCAGGTATGACGGTGCTCGAACCCGGCCCTGGCATGGGCTTTTTCACCCTGGAACTGGCGCGGCGGGTGGGCGATTCCGGCAAGGTCGTCGCCGTCGACATTGAGCAGCGGATGTTGAATCGGCTCCGGCGTAGGGCGGCCAAGGCGGGTGTACTGGCGCGTGTGGACGCGCGGCTGGCGCGGGCCGATTCGTTAGGTCTCGGCGATCTTGCGAACGCGGTGGATTTCACGCTGGTGTTCGCCGTGTTGCATGAGATGCCATCGCCGGCCGCGTTCTTCCGCGAGGCGTTCAGCGCTTCGAAACCCGGCGCGCGCCTCCTCCTGGCCGAACCCGCCGGTCATGTCTCTCAGGCCCTGTTTGACGCCGAATTGCAAGCGGCCCGCGACGCGGGGTTCACAATAGTCGAGTCCCTGGCCTTGCCGCGCTGCCATGGTGCGCTGCTCGAAATAGCCGTGTGACGGCGGCCGAACTGTGAGCATTGGACACGGAGGGGAGATGAGCCGCTATCACATTGCCCAGGTCAATATTGGCCGTATCCGGGAGCCTCTGGACAGCCCCGTCATGGCGGGATTCGTCGGCCGGCTGGATGAAATCAACGCGCTCGCCGACCACAGCTCAGGTTTCGTCTGGCGGCTTCAGACATCCGAAGGGAACGCTACCTACTTTCGCCCCTACGGCGACGACCGCATTCTCTTGAACATGTCGGTCTGGGAGTCGGTCGAAGCGCTCAGACAATATGTGTACGGCACGGCGCACATGCAGTTGCTGCGGCGGCGGCACCAGTGGTTTGAAAAGCGTCTACGCCGCGCTTTGATGGGTGCCGGCTGGCCACATTCCCGGTGTCGACGAAGCCAAGAAACGGCTGGCGCACCTCGCCGCCCATGGGCCCACCGAGTTCGCGTTCACCTTCCAAAACGTTTTCCAGCCGGACGAGGGCTTCCAGCAAGCAATCGACTGGTCGTCGTTCCGTCCCTGTCCGGCGATGTAGATGGTTGTGGGACAAACCTCGATAGAACCCCGAGCGGATCCATGTTGCGTAAAGGGCGGACCTGCTGCAACGTCGTGTCCGGAGGTTTAACGTCGGCGAAACCGCGACAAACCGTCAACTTGGATGCTGTGCGCGGCGTTTCCTGGGAGGAATCTGCTGCCGGCATGCCCGGACCCAAGCCGACCTTTCATTCCTAATCTCGCCATAAGGAGCTTTCTCCGAGCGGGCGACTAACCGGAAATTGCCGCGTAGTGGTGTAAATCGAAATGTAAGGGCGGGCACGGCGAGCGGGGGGCGGGCTGTAATTATTGGTGCTGCGTTCAGTTATTCTTCTGCTCGATACGCAAATAGCTCAGAAAAGAACGCAGGAGCTCGCGCTTAAGCGACTGGTCGTCTTTTGGAATCACGGCCTGCCAGTTCTTCATATCATGATCCACCAGAATCAGCTCTATCAGAGTGCTAATCAGCATCACAAGGGCAAAAGACACCGCCATTTGCGGGTCGGGATGCTTGACCTCCTTCCGATGTACCAAGAACAGCTCGACCAGGTACTGGTAGGTGCGCATCTCCAGCCTAGTGACCTTCCTGTAAAACGATGTGTGATCGCGGCCCTGCGCGAACTGGCGGAGGGCACGCATCAGTCCGGCGTTGGCGCGGTAGCTGACCAGCATGTTGTTGATGAGCTGCTCGGCAAACACGGCCAGCGGAATCTGGCGCGCCATGGCGGGCGTGAGCATCATGCGCAGCCTCTCGTCCTGACGCTCCAAAATGCCGATGATCACCGTTTCGAGCAGCGCGTCCTTGTCAGGAAAACGACGATAGACTGCCCCCGGCGTCAATCCAGCGTGCTGGGCGATTCGGGGAATGGTGGCGCCCTCTATTCCGTGTTGTCCTAGCACTTCCGCTGCTGCCTTCAACAACTTACGGGTGGATTCCCGGCTGCGGGCCTGCTGGGGAGCGAGTGTTTTCTGGGCCATGGCTTTGCATTATATCAGGCGGGCAAAATAATACTTGACATAAATGTAAATGTAAATATACATTTACATATAGCGATATGAAACCGCACAACCGGCTGATGCTTTCTGGGCTTTCCACGCCGGTGAACGTATTGAGGAGATTCTTATGGCCACTGCAACCGTTTCCACTGCAACCGTGCCCATCACAACCGTCGAGCATCCGCTGCGCAACCCGAATTATCGCCTCTGGCTGATCGGCGGCACGATTTCGCTGCTGGGCGACCAGTTCTATTTTGTCGCTTTGCCCTGGCTCGTCTTGCAGCAGACGGGCTCCGCTGTGGCCATGGGCGCAATCATGATGGCAGGCGCTATCCCGCGCGCTCTGCTCATGCTTATGGGCGGCGCCGTCAGTGACCGTATGTCCGCGCGCAAGATCATGATTGCCACGGCCACGGCGCGCACCGTCTGTGTCACAGTCATCGGCGTTCTAGTCTGGGTGCGCGTCTTGCGGACATGGGAACTGTACGCGCTGGCGTTTGCCTTCGGCGTGGCCGATGCATTTGCCGTTCCTGCACAAACGGCCTACATGCCCTCGCTGTTGAAGCGCGAACAACTGGTCGCGGCATCGTCGGCCAGCCAAAGCACGGCGCAGATAACCACCATTGTTGGTCCAGTTCCAGCCGGGTTTGTGATCAAAACGCTGGGTGTCGCATGGGCCTTCTTCGTGGATGCGATCAGTTTCTTGTTTATCATTGGCGCACTGTGGAAGCTGCCGGATCCACCTAAGTCTCAGACTGACCGGAAAGCGATGTTGCACTCGGTCGTGGAGGGAATCGCCTACGTGGGAAAAGATGTGCCGCTGCGCTCGCTGATGTTGTTGGTCACGATCCTGAACTTTTGCATTGCGGGGCCGGTTTCGATTGGTCTGGCGTACTTGACCAAGACGAGATTCGGTTCGCCTGCCGACTACGGCATTGTGATCTCGGCGGTTGCCGCGGGAAGTTTGCTAGGCGCACTACTGGCCGGTGTCTGGAAGATTCGCCAGCGCGGCGTGATGATTCTTCTGGTGTCGTTGGCGTTGGGTGTCTGCTTGGGATCCATCGGCCTGCTGGGGAAAGTGTGGAGTATCGCCAGCGTGCTGCTGATCATGGGCGCAGCGGCGGGAATGGTCAACATCCACATCGGCGCCTGGATCATGCAGCGGATCGATGTCGCGGTGCGCGGGCGAGTTGCGAGCGTGCTCATGCTTGCCTCCTTCGGAATAACCCCCATCTCCCTCGCGGTTGCAGGATTCTTAGTTGCGTGGAGCTTGAAGCTCATGTTTCTGCTCGCTGGAGGACTCATGGTGCTGGCTGCCGCCGGAACTGCGTTTCAGAAGCCGGTGCGGGAGATTGAATGAGCAGCCGGTGCCCACCGGCGTGGAAGCTTGGAGGTCCATTGACGCGTGCCGCCGATCCTGAGTGGATTACGCCCTACCCGGAAAGAGCCGCTGCTGAAGACCGCCCGGATCGGTAATGAGCTTGGCTCCGCGGATTCGCCGTGTAGACCCGGCGCGACAGATCCTGGTAAGTCCCGTTCCCCCAAAGCCGACAGGCACGCCCAACCCGCGGTCGTGCGACATCAACAAAGCGATGCGCGGCGGTAGTACAGAATTGTCGTTATTATATTGCGCTGCCATTGGGCTGGCCGGGACTATTGACTCTCGGCCGCAGCGCCGTGCAGCGTTCGCCCGATCAGCTCGCGGGCTTCTTCCTGAATCTGTCGCAGATGGTCCGGGCCGGCGAAGCTCTCGGCATAGATCTTGTAAACGTCTTCGGTGCCGGAGGGGCGGGCGGCAAACCATCCTCGGCGGGTCACGACTTTCAATCCACCGATGGGGGCGCCATTGCCGGGGGCGCGGGTCAGCATGGCGTCGATCAGGTCGCCGGCTAATTCCTTGTCCGAAACCTGTTCGGGCGAGAGCTTGCCCAGCAACGCCTTTTCTTCCGGCGTGGCGGGGGCGTCGATGCGGGCGTATACGGGCGCGCCGAACTGATCTGTCAACGATCGATAGATCTCGCCGGGGTCTTTGCCTGTGCGGGCCATCATTTCCGCGGCAAGCAGGCCCATGATGAGGCCGTCTTTGTCGGTAGTCCATGGGCCGCCGTCCCGGCGCAGGAAGGAAGCTCCGGCGCTTTCCTCGCCGCCGAAACCGAGCTCGCCCGTCAACAGCCCATCCACGAACCATTTGAAGCCGACGGGCACTTCCACCAGGCGCCGGCCCAGGTGCGCGGCCACCCGATCGATGATGCTCGAAGAAACCAGGGTCTTGCCCACGCCAGCGGAGGCGTTCCAGCCCGGGCGGTTCTGAAATAGGTAGGAAATCGCCGCGGCGAGGTAGTGATTGGGGTTGAGCAGGCCGGCCGACCGGGTGACAATGCCGTGGCGGTCGTGATCGGTATCGCAGGCAAAGGCTACGTCGTAGCGGTCCTTAAGCGCGATCAAACCCGCCATGGCGTTGGGCGAGGAGCAATCCATGCGGATTTTGCCGTCCCAATCGAGACACATGAAGCGAAAGGTGGCGTCGACGATGTCGTGCTGAATGGCCATGCGGAGGCCGTAGCGTTCGGCGATCCGGGCCCAATACGCCACGCCGGCGCCGCCCAGCGGGTCGGCACAAAGCGAGAGCCCGGCGCCACGCACGGCATCGAGATCCAGCACCGCGCCCAAATCGCCGACGTATTGGGAAACGTAATCGTGGCGGACGGTGGTGGAGGCCTTTCGCGCCTTGTCATAAGGCACGCGGCGGACGGCAGGGAGGCTATCGGCAAGGATGGCGTTGGCGCGGTCCTGAATGGTCTCGGTGGCGGCGGTATCGGCTGGACCGCCGCTGGGCGGGTTGTATTTGAAGCCGCCGTCCTCGGGCGGGTTGTGGGAAGGAGTGATGACGATGCCATCGGCGAGACCGCTCTGCCGCCCGGCATTGTGCACCAGGATGGCATGGGAAAGCGCCGGCGTGGGCGTGTAGCCGAAATCGGAATCGACCATGACGGTAACGCCGCCCGCCGCCAGCACCTCGAGCGCGGTGGCGAAAGCCGGTTCGGAGAGCGCGTGGGTATCCTTGGCCAGATACAGAGGACCGGTCACGTTTTGCGCCGCGCGGTGTTCGCAGATGGCTTGGGTGATGGCCAAAATGTGGTTCTCATTGAAACTCGATTCGAACGAAGAGCCGCGATGCCCGGATGTGCCGAAACTCACGCGCTGGGCAGGCACGCCGGGATCGGGCTTGCCGGTATAGTAGGCCGTGACCAGCCGCGCCACGTCCACCAGCATGTCAGGCGGGGGCGGCTGCCCCGGTCGACGCTCATTTGCCATCGCTTTTACGATATCAGGCGCGAGTGCTTGCGTGAGACCGGCGTGGACCACGAAGCAGCCGCGGCCTCGGGTGGGTAGGACTGAGAGTAGGTCTTTCATGAGCGGCTTGAGACTATATATGTAAGGGTTGTGCCCGGGTGCTGCTAGAATGGCGGCTTCACGCGAAGAGGGCGCGAGCAAGCGGGGCGCCGCATTGCAGATGAAAGTAACCATCACCTACCACCGCATCAACGTCGTCTTGGCGGTGATTGCGCTGTTCAACTTGGCCAACGTTGTGGCTTCCTGGTTGTATTGGCCCACCGTGCCAGCATTCCCAGAGCTGATTGACGGCCATCCGGGGCTATCTTTCCTTGTCCTGGTCGTGCTCGTGCGGTCGGCACGGCGATCCAGATTCGTCTTGGGAACCGCCCGCAGTACAACAAAGTCAAAATGATCCTATATGCGCTCACCGGCGGCACGGCGCTGGCAGCTTTGGTCTATGCGTTGGACCTGTTGTGGGGAGCCCATCGGTCCCCCTGAACATCAGAGCAGTGCCCGACGGCGTCGGCGGCTATCGGCAACCGGCCGGCGCGAGAAGAGGCGCCTCAGTCCCACCGGGGCCTTCGCAGGATCGGGATTCCCGACGCAGTACACTATGCGGGCGGCATGGCGATTTCAAGTCTGTTCTCGGCCGATCCACTTGTCGACCGCAGGCACTTCGTATGCGAGAAGGCGGTCGACCAGCGATTCCGGGTGCGTGTCCGAAATCACCATCCGGCGATGCTCCGGCTTCAGAAATCTCTCCGCGACCGCGCGATCGAACATCGCCAACAGAGAGTCGTAGTAGCCTTCCAGGTTCAGCAGTCCGCAAGGCTTTCGATGCAAGCCGAGTTGGGACCAGGTGAGGACCTCGCAGAATTCGTCAAAGGTGCCGTAGCCACCCGGCAGCGCGACAAAGCCGTCGGACAGCTCCGCCATCAGCGCCTTGCGCTCGTGCATGGAGGCGACCACGCGCAGGCCGGACAGACCCCTATGCGCAACTTCTTTTTCCACCAGAGAGCGCGGCATGACGCCAGTGACTTCTCCGCCCGCCAGCAGGGCCGCATCCGCCAGAGTACCCATCAGCCCGACCTTGGCGCCGCCGTAGACAATGCCAATCCGGTTGGCGGCGAGGTATCGCGCCAATTGCGCGGCCGCGGCGGAGTAGCATGGGCGGGCGCCGGGGCTGGAACCGCAGAAGACGCAGATTCGGGTAGCCATCGAGATCCCAGGATAGCGTTACCGGGCCTGTCTCTTTGCAAATCTCAGGCTAGAGATCACGCTGATTGCAAGGATGCCCGCGAAGAAAACAAGCAGGGCTAAGTCGCCTCCGCTCGAAACCTTTCCGACCCGAAACAGGATGTAACCGACGACCAGATTAGATAATGCCCAGACAACGTTCACGGTTGGCGATGACAATCCTTTTCCGGGAGGGTGAGCGAATGGCGTCGGGAAACGGTCGCCGGAAATACCATGCACGAAATGAGGCACAACATTAGCGAGAAGCATTCCGGCGAAGAAACAAGCGATATAGTCATACCAGTTCATTTTGGGTTTTCCTTTCGATTGGGTTCACTAGAAAGATCATATTGCGGGGTCCTGCACGTCGGAAATCAGGTCTATGTCGCGCGCAGGCAGCAGACCCATCTCCCGGTAGATCGGCCGCATGATCGCTCTGATTTTTGGCAGCTCGAGCGTGAACCATAGCGAGCCAGCGACGCAGAACGCTCCTGTAGCCATGACGGTATGGGGCGCCCCTATCCGGTGAGCCAACATGCCAGCCAGCAGGCTGCCGAACGGCGCCGCGCCGAAAAAGGCCGTGGTGTAATAGCTCATCGCGCGGGCGCGCTTGTCTTCCGGCACCAGCGACTGGATGATCGTATTGCTGGCGGCCGCGCCTTGCATCAAGCCGAAGCCGACGAAGACCATCAGCACAAGCGAGAGCCATAACGTATGCGACAGGCCAAAGAGGATCAGCGCGCCTCCGAGCATCGCGGCCGCGATCTGAAGCATGCGGGTCAGCCCGACGACCGACTTGCGGACCGCAAGCGAAAGCCCCGACACCAGCGCACCGATTCCCGAGGCTCCCGTCAGCCAGCCGAGAGTGGCCGCGCCGCCGTGCAGCACCTGGGCGGCAAAGATCGGCAGTAGCACGCCGTAAGAGTAGCCCATCAAGCTGATGAGCGCAAAGAGCAGAAGGATCGTGCGGATGGGACGAAATGTGCTGACGTAGTCCCAACCCTCCCGCATTTGTTCCAACATCCTCATTGCGTTGCGGCGGATATTCAAAGGCTTGATGCGCATCATTAGTAAGGATGCGATCACGGCAAAGTAGCTGACGCCATCGATCAGGAAGCACCCGCCTTCGCCGGCGGCTCCGATCACCAAGCCGGCGATGGCCGGGCCGATCAGCCGGGCGCCATTGGCCATCGAGGAGTTGATGGCGATGGCGTTGCCGAGGTCGTTCCGGTCGTCGACCATCTGTACCAGGAAGGATTGGCGCCCAGGCATATCGAACGCATTGATCAGGCCCTGCAAAGCGGTGAGAGCGATGATTTCCCAGAGAGTGACGACATGTGCCAGGGTGAGCGCGGCCAAGGCGAGCGACTGGACGGCTGCAGCGGCTTGTGTCGACACCAGGAGGTTGCGGCGATTCAGGCGCTCGACCCAGACGCCCGCGAATGGCGCCAGTAGAAACGTTACAATCTGCCCGGCGAAGCCTACGATGCCCAGCAGCAGCGCCGAATGGGTCAGGCGATAAACCAGCCAGGTTGTCGCCAGCCGCGTCATCCAGGTGCCGACCAGCGAGATGCTCTGACCCGCGAAGAAGAGCTTGAAATTGCGGTGCCGCAACGCTCGCCAGGCGTGCGACATCGCGCCACGCTTCATAGCAAATCCGCAATCTGAAGCTTCTTTTTCATCTGTCCGAACGGCGCGGTCAGGAATTCGAGGAACGGCAGAGTGGCGCGGAAACGGCTCCAGATTTCCTGGTAGAGCCGC
Organism: Bryobacteraceae bacterium; assembly: GCA_049511335.1. GTDB lineage: Bacteria > Acidobacteriota > Terriglobia > Bryobacterales > Bryobacteraceae > JBEKYD01. The sequence continues at coordinate 22,297 of JBEKYD010000006.1, forward strand.
GGCGTGGTGGCGAGTTCCGCGGGCAGCTCGATATAGAGAATGTAGCGCTTGCGGCGCAGCAGGTCGGCGGCGGGATGGTCGCAGGCGAAGCCTTTCGGGACGCGCGAGAGTTGCTCGCCCTGCAGTTCGCCCAGCAGGCGCTTCACAGTCTTCGACGCCAGAATGCGGCGGAGCTCGCCGTGATTCTCGGCGATGTGTTCGCGAATCGTTCGCAGCGCGGCGGGCTCGGGCAGATAGACGCCTCCGCCCACGGCCACCTCCTTGTGGGAGATCGCCAGGTACAAGCCGCCGTCGCTTTGGCCGGCGCTGGCGCGGTTGTGGAAGCTGGCCGCGATATGGTCCTTGTAGGGCGTCTTGTCTTGGCTGAAGCGGGTGTCGCGATAGATGCGATAGATGGCCTTCTCGGGCGGGGTAATGAGCGCCGGCGCGATCGGCTCCAGCCCGCGGTTGAGAGCTTCGACCAACCGCACCATGGGCTGCTTCACGTATTCTTCAAATTGCGGCTTGCGCGGCTGAAACCACTCGCGCTTATTGTGGCGGGCCAGCCCGCGAAAAAACTCCAGCGCTTCGGCCGGAAACCCGAGGAATGGGGACCCCATCGTTGCCTCCTTATATAATCGAGGTGGATGCTCACCGCGGAGGAGACCGAGGCGCGCCTCACCGAAATTCCTCAAGTCACTATCTTACGCAGCGTGCCGCTGGCGGGCTACACGCGGTTCGGGATCGGCGGCGAGGCCGATTGGCTGGTGGACGCCGCGAGCGTTGCCGCCTTCACTGCCGCGCTCGAAATGGCGCGCCGCGCCGGGCTGGCCTCGACCGTGGTTGGCGGCGGCACCAACCTGGTGGTTTCCGACGGCGGCTTTCGCGGCATGGTGCTGCGCTACCGGGCCGCGGCCATCCACGCCGAAGGAACGCGCGTGACGGTGGAAGCCGGGGCCGAGCTTCAGGAACTGGTGGACTTCACCACCGCGCGCGGCTTAAAGGGATTGGAAACGCTGGCCGGCATTCCCGGATGGGTGGGCGCCGCGATTTACGGCAATGCCGGCGCGTACGGTCACTCCATTTCCGAACGGGTGACGCGCGTCGAGTATTACGACGGCGCCGCGGTACGCTCGATGGACCAGGCTGCCTGCCAGTTCCGCTATCGGGAGAGCATCTTCAAACAACGCAAAGAATGGATCGTCTTGAGCGCCGAGCTGCACATGGACGACGCCGATGCGGCCGAGTTGCAATCCGCCGCCGCGGAAATCGTCGCCGTGCGCAACCAAAAGTTCCCGCCCAGCATGAAATGCGCCGGCAGCATTTTCAAGAACCTGCTGCTGGCGGAATTGCCCGCGCGCTTGCAAAGCGAGATTCCTGCTTCGGCCGTGCGGGAGGGCAAAGTCCCGGCCGCCTGGTTCCTGGAGCGCATTGGCGCTAAAGGCCTCCAGCGCGGCGGAATTCGGGTGGCCGATTATCACGCCAATCTGATTTACAACACCGGGAGCGGCACGGCGGCCGAGCTGCGCGATCTGATCGGGGAGATCGAAGCCAAGGTCGAGGCGTATTTCGGCCTAGCGCTCGAGCCGGAAGTGCAGTTTATCGGGTCGACGGACCAATCATCCGGCTAACCGCAGTCAGGCTCCTTGCATTAAAGCTGTTCCATTTCTTTCCTGCCCAAGAAGATTTCCTCCGCCCTGGCGTGGCGGGAAGATCGGTGTCCTATCGCTTGTGAAGTTTTGGACGACGCCTTTCCAAAGCTGCAGCAGAATCCCGGAGTTCACGTGGAAGAGGCACAGATCGATCTCGGCATACTTCAGGTCGGTGTCGTTGGCGAGCTGCGTCATCACGCGGTCGCCGTTGCCGAATGTGAAACGCACGTTATCGGAGGTGCCTTTGATGTCCTGCGAGATCAGAACGTCGGAGCCGGTCTCGCCGATCCCGATCAAGCGCGGCAGGTAAAGCTGGCCACCCACCGTGACTCGCCGGTCGGAGACATAGATGTCGGGGACAGCGGATTCGCGCACGCGAATGTGGACCAAGGGGATGATCTGCTGAACTTCGGAGAGCAGCGCGGTAGACAGGGCGTTGGAGGGGAACCGCAGGCAGGTGGAGTTGATCGTGTACGCAGGGGATTGCGTTGGATCTACAACCTCGATGAGGTTCAGTCCCACCTGCACCGCGTTGCGCAGGTATTCACACGAGATCGGGGTCTGCTCGAAGGTTACCAGCACGCCCGTGGTCGAGCCGCCCGGATTGGGGACGTTGTAGGTGAACGCTTTCCACGGCCCTTGCACGGCTTCCCAGAACGCCTTGAGCTGGTTCGCTTCGGCCCAGTTCAGGTTCTGGTGCTTGAACTGAAACTTGCGCGGTCCGATGCCGACGTAATACCGCTGCTCCTGCTTCGCGTCGAGGCTGCCGAAGCGATGGACGATCACCGGGCGTTCGACGGAGAAGCCGAACGGGTACTGCGTGGTGAGCGGGAATGTCTGGCCGGAGTTGATCACCGTGGGGACGGTAATGCGACCGATGGTGTCGGACATGGAGAGTATGGAAACTGGAATTGGCGAGTGCGACGTTCAGGTGCGCTGATAAGGATCAGATGCGAAACTTGGTCGACAACAATTGGACAACACGCCGTTTGTGTCAACCCGATTGTGTCAACCCGATTGTGTCAACCCGATTGTTGTCCGGAAGGTCGAGATGTGTTCTAATTCCAGCAAGGCTGTCCGGTAGGGACCGGGTAGACGGAGCCGATTCAAGTGGGGCAACCGAGTTTTCCGACCATCAAACGTCTATTTGCCGTTTCAGGAAATATCTGCGCCTTTCCCGAATGCCGCACACCTCTGGTTGATGAAACAAGTGGCAAGGTCACAGGACGGATTTGCCACATAAACGCTCAAAGCGAGGGCGGGCCACGATACGACGCGACCCAATCTGAAGAAGAGCAGCATGGATTCGAAAACCTGATCCTGATGTGCCCTGTTCATCACGACATCATCGACGCGGATCACCGCACGTATACCGTCGAACGATTACAGCAGATGAAGTTCGACCACGAATCTTCACATCCTCTCGGCGCAAAGGGCATCGATTTGCCGGATAATATCGCTCGCATGTTACTCGCTAGTGCTGCGCCAGCCAACCTGAGCGATGGCTCGATAGTCACATCGGTCAATCAGTCCGGCGGCCAAATAGCACACTCGATTACCAATGTTGATCGCCAGGTACTGCTCAACAAGCACTATGCGAATGAGCGGCTCACGCTCGACATCTTCGCGATTGATCGATCCAGATGCGCATATCAAGAGCACAGATTCGATGCCACCCGACCGTTCTGGCCAGAGAAGGCCAATCCCACAGCAGTCTGTTACTACGGGCAGAGCGATAAAATAGGCCGTTATGGCAAGGTGTTTGATTCCTGGGAGAAGGCCGAAGAGTACGGCGACATGCTACGCCAGAAGCACAATCACTACTCATTTTACGAGGGTGCGCCGCACACGATGTTCCTTGAACGGCTGGAAAAGGCGCCCAAAGGCAATCGGCCAAATTACCCTGTGTTTTACGTCTCGACGAGCAACCACACGAATGCTCATATCGTTCTCTCAGAAATTGCGGCTACAGTGCATAGAGTCACGCCTCTAACGGCGGTCGGTGAGTCCCACATGTTATTGCCATTGCGATGTTATGCAGTGAAGCTCGCGCCGACTGAAGGGGTGTATCGAACTCCGGCTGTGCCCAGCCTGAAAATTGAGTCTGGTGATGCGGCCGCATTTCATTTATTGCTCGAACCGAGCACAGGGAGAATGGGCGGATATAGTTGGTTGATCACGTTGAGGTTTGGTTTTGGTCGGCATTCAATAAGAAGCGATACGTTTGCTCTTGTGATGTAGCGTGATGCTACCGGAGACTGCACAACAACGGTCTGCTATGGTCCAATGGCGGTTACGCCACCTCCACCAGTTCGAGAGCCTGAACGTTCGTCCGCGCGATATCCGTGGCCTGCGCCCAGTTGCCACGGAACACCACCGTCACCCGCCCCTGCGGGTTGTTGCCTGTGGGATCGTAGTTGCTGCCAATCTGCTGGCCCGACGCCACATCGAACGGGTTGTAGAAGGCGAACGGCGTCAGGCCAGCGTTCTGGGACACCCAGAAGCTATACAGCGCCGAGAGCACCGATGCGCTCAGACGTTTGCTGAGCCGGAACGTCCGCCGCGACGTCTGCGCAAGCTGCGACCGCTGGATCGTCCCGTCGTGATATTGATTCTGGAGTTGCGCGGACTCCCGCAGCTCCGTGAACGCGGTGCAGAGCGACTCCGGCATCACCCCGTTGGGGGCGGATTGAATGAGAATGCCTGGCACTTTGGATCACGCCACCGTCAGTCCGGGCAACTGCATGTTGGCCGATTGTTGCGTGCGCCCGTAGCTCGAATACTGCGCGGCCATAGCCTGGTCGGTCACGAACTGCGGCGTGACGAACTGTCCGGTCATGAAGTTCGCGGCGTCATTGCCGCTGATGTTCAGCGAGAGGTACGTGGCGCCGGTGCCGCCAGTCGTGTTCGGCCCGCCGGGAGTGGGATAGGTTCCGGTCGCGATGCCGCCGAGCGTCGGGATGTTCGAGGCATATGCGTGAGCCTGGCCATCCTGGTAGCTGGCTTGTTGATAGAGCTTGCCGCCCTCCTCCACAAGGCTCCCCGCGTATGGCGTCGTGGCCGACAACGGCATCTTCTGGCCGGTCGCCTCCGAGTACAGCATCACGAGTTGACGGACGCTTGGGGATCGCACCGCCACCGCGATCTGGCCGCCGAACTGCGACTGGGCGATCTGGACCACCTGCTTGATCGTGATGTCGTCGTGGGCCTTCCTCTGCGGCGACTCGATCCCGAGGAGCTTCTCGACCACTCCGGCAGTAAAACCCGCCGCCGCTCCGATTGCGGCTCCCAGTGGACCACCCATCTGCTCGCCGATCAGCGCGCCTCCGGCCGTATCTTCAAGAGCACCCGTCCACGTGCCGCGCTGCGATCCACACAGTCCGCTCGTCGCGAGCATCATCCCGGCGGCGCCGGCTGCGGGAGTTGCATCGGCGGAAGGCTCTGGCATAAAGACCGCCGCTTGCACGGAGCTTTGGTTGCGCGCCCAGGACCGGATGGCCCCCGGAAAGCTGAGCGGAGTTGCCGCGGACTGGATGCGGAATTCGGGCTGCCAGTGCTTCGAGAAGCCGCACAGAATTCCGGATTGTGGCTCGGAGGCGCTCATCGATGGGGATCCGCCCTGGTAGGTCCCACTTGTCCGGGCACAAGTCCTAAAGTAATTCCCGCATCGCGCCGATAGTTTGTGCTTAGACCGTGGGAGCACAAACACGATGTTCTCAGCCGATTTGTTTACCAGGGCCGCGCGCAGCCACGCCGCGCACCTGACGCGCGCGCTCGGGCCAGTGGCGGGCCGGCTGGAACGCGAGTTCGGCCGATGGCTGCGGGATCGCGGATATGACCCGGCACAGCGCCGGGCACTGGCAGGGGTCACGCCGCTGGCGGCAGCCCGCGCCGGGGGGCTCGCCCGCTTCGTAGAACAGGTGGAGCGCCATGGGAGAAGCCTGGCGCATTGGAACCTGCCGCCCTCGGAGGTGCAGGAGGCCCTGGTCCAATTCGGCCGGATGCTGGCAGACACACTGGACGGCCGGTTCGCCCCATCGCGCGAGCAGATCCACCTGGCCACCGTATTGGCACTGACGCGCGCCTATTACCAGGTGCGGGAGGCCGAGACCCAGGCTTTGTTTGCCATCCATCGAGCCGATGCCGAATCGCTCGATACCTCCCAATTCCTCGAGCGGCTGACCAGGATCCTGACCCGTGGTTTCGGCGCCCAGGCGGGCCGCTTGCTGGCGCTCGACCGGGCCGCTCGCGGGAAACTGGCCGGCCCGCAGTACGTCGCCGGCGGCCGGCGTCAAACCCCAGCCACGGCGCTGGTAGCGGATCCCTTCATGCGCTCAAAGTACGCCAGCTATTGGTCTTACCCGCTCGCCCCCTGCCACATTCTGCAATTAGGATTCGCCGTGGAACGCCGCCCGATGCCGCGCGAGTGGAGCCTGCTCGAAGCGGCATCGAAGCGCCTCGGTGAGGTTCTAAATCGCCGCCGCCTGGAGGAGGAGCTGCGCCGGGCGATGGCGCTCGCTTGCGAGGCCGAAGGAAAAGAACGCCAACGTATCGGCCGCGAGTTGCACGATCAGGCCGCGCAATCCTTGCTGGCGCTGCGGCTGGAAATGGAATTAATCGAACGGGAGCTAACCGGGAGATTGCGCCGCCGCTTGCGCCGGGCGCGCGCCATGGCGGAGCGAACCACCGCGGATTTGCGCCGAACCATTGCCGCTCTTAGTCCGGCCGTGCTGGAGCGTTTGGGATTGGCCGCGGCCCTGCGGCAGTTGGTCGCCGGCTTTGGACGCAGCCAGCCGGCCGAACCGCGGCTGCGGATTTCAGGCCGTGCGGATCGGTTGTCTCCGGCGTTTCAGGAACTGATTTACCGGGTCGCCCAGGAGTGTCTCCATAACGTGGCCAAGCATTCTCGAGCCAGGCATGTAAACCTTTTGCTGGTTTTAGCCGATAAGAGAATCAGACTGCGGATTGCGGATGACGGCATAGGTTTCGCAACCGGAGAGAGTTCAAAGCCAATGTCGTTTGGGCTGGCTGGTATGAAAGACCGGGCGTCCCTGCTCCACGCGAGTCTCGATGTGAAAAGCGGGCCCGGCCGCGGCACGGTCGTAACCCTCGAGTGGCCGCAAAAACCCGGACGGGCAGTAGCTAGAGCAGCAAGCAAGGTCATGGTAGGAACCAATGTCCAGAATTCGAGTACTTCTCACTGACGATCACACAATGTTCCGGCAGGGTATTCGTACCCTTCTCACCTCGGAGCCGGATATCGAAGTGGCCGGCGAAGCCGCCAACGCTTCCGAGGCTGTGACCTTGGCCGCGAATCTCAAACCCGACGTAGTGCTGATGGATATCGGCATGAGCGGCATGAGCAGCTTTGAAGCCACGCGTTTGATCCGCAAGGATCGTCCCGATACGCGCGTGGTTTTCCTTTCCATGTACGACGACGAGGAGTACCTGGCGGAGTGCGTGGAATTGGGCGCCAATGGGTTCATCTTGAAAGATAGCCCGGCCGACCAGCTCGTTACCGCAATTCGCGAGGTCCACCGCGGCGGCAGTTGCCTTAGCCCGCGCCTGTTATCCCGCCTGGTCGACGATTTTCGAACCCAGGGTCACGACGCGATCCGGCAACCGCGCTTCGCAACCCTCACCAAGCGGGAAAAAGAAATCCTGAAATTGCTCGCCGAGGGCAAATCCGTCAAGGAAATCGCCTGCGATTTCGAGTTAAGCGTCAAAACCGTGGAGGCTCACAAATTCAACCTGATGCGGAAACTCGATATTCACAATAAGGCGCAACTGGTGCAGTATGCCATCCAGAAAAAAATCATCCGGTTGTCCACGCCGGTAATAAACTGAGCAACGGACGCCAGAAAACGCGCGGCAACGCGCAGGGGTATCCGGGCCGCCGGCGCGGTGATTGGCGTGCATGAAAGTTTTCCAAACATGCGTAAGTGCGACCGCGTCGGGAACCAATACGGACAGCTCGCCGCCAAATGCCGCGTATTGGATCGGGTGTCGAATGGAGTTGCCTGGATGCCGCACGGATGGCTCTTTGATTTGCAAGGACAGCGCCGCTCCGCGAGTGCCTTGACTCCGGAGATGCCCACCGATTGGGGAAATGGCGGCGGTTTCTACGATGCGTTTGCGAAAGTGTCCCTGCTGGGTGACGAGCCTCAGAATGGATCGCATTGATAAAACGGAGCTAGGACTGCCGCACCCCGCAAGAAGAGTAATGGCGGTAGTGTGGTCCGGCGAACACGGAACCCCTATCCCTCAAATCGGCCCCATCGGAATTATCGATTTCCGCTCGTGTCGATAACACGTTACACTGAGGTCATCCCGCCGCACTCGTGGGCCACAGCCGCATTGCGACGACTCGCCGGGTGCCCACGCCGCCGAATACTTCTCAACTGTTTTTTCTAGGAGCGTTATGCGGGGACCGTATGGCGCGATCCTCGTTCTTGGATCGCTTTGGGGGGCGGCGGACGTTCAAGCCCAGAGCGGCGATAATCCTCCCGATCCACAAACATCGGCATCTACTCCGGCGCCCGCTCCACCGCCGTCGCCTCTCCGGCAATGGGGCACGGAGTTCGACTTTCTCTTCGACGGGTACGTGGACGCGAACTTCAACCAACCTCCCTCGGGCTTTAACGCTCTCCGCGCCTTCGACGCCCGCTCCGGCATGCCGCACGTCGGCATGGGCATGGTTACGATCGATCATTCACCGGCGCCCGTCGGCTTTCATCTCGACGTAGGTTTCGGCGAGGACTTCGATATCGTCCACTTCGGCGCCCGCGATCCCAACGCCTGGAAGTATTTCCTGCAGGCGTACGTCAGTCTGAAACCCAAGTCGTGGCACGGCGTGGAACTCGATGCCGGAGAGTTTACCAGTTCCGCCGGAGCCGAAGTCATCGAAACCAATCAGAACTTTAACTATTCCCGCTCGCTGCTGTTTGTCTGGGCCGTTCCTTACTTACATACCGGGCTCCGCCTGCAATATCCCGCCGGCTCTCACTTCACGGGAAGCGTTCAGGTGGTCAACGGCTGGAATAATGCCGAACCCATCAACAGCGGCAAGACTTATGGTCTTACCGGCGCTTACGCATGGAAGAAAGTCACCTGGAGCAATAACTACTACATAGGCCCCGATCACCCCCACACTACCAAAAGGTGGCGAAATCTCTACGACACCAGCGTGGCGGTCAACCAAACCGACAATCTGAGTTGGTACCTGAATTTCGATTACGGCCGGGATAAGAACATCGGTCCCGGCGCGAGCCAGTGGACAGGACTGGCCGGCGCGGCCCGGTATGCCATCGGCAAGAAATATGCGGTCGCGACGCGGCTCGAGTTCTTCGACGACTGCAACGGACTTCTCACCGGAACCGCGCAGGATGTTAAAGAGTTTACCCTCACCGGCGAATACAAACTGACAGGCTGGCTAATGACGCGCGCCGAATTCCGCACCGATTGGTCCAGCAAGCCCGTCTTCGAGAAACAGAACCAGCCCGCCGGCGCAAAAACTCAACCCACGGTCCTGCTCGGGCTGATCGCATACATCGCGCCGAAAAAATAAGGGCGCGCCGCGATTCGGCCGCTTTCAGATGTTTTCCTCGACCGGCTCCGCCTTCGCTTCCCTGAACCGATAACCGATGTGACTGTCCGTCAGCAGATAGACGGGCATGGATGGGTTCTCTTCGATCTTCTTGCGTAACTGCCGAATGAAAGTCCGAAGATACTCGAGCTCGCCGCCATATTCCGGGCCCCACACTTCGCGCAGCAGGCGCGCATGCATCATAGGCAGGCCGGCATGAGCCATAAGACAGTGCAACAGGTCGAACTCTTTGGGCGTAAGATGAACCGGATCGCCGGCCTTGCGAACCAGCCTGCGAGCCGGGTCCAGCTCGATATTTCCAATGCCGATTACGGCGTTCGGCTCGGCCGGGGCAACCCACGAACGCCGCACCGCCGCCCGGATCCGCGCCGCCAGCTCGCGGATTTGGAACGGCTTGGTGATGTAATCGTCAGCGCCCGCGTCCAGCGCCGCTACCTTGTCTTCCTCACTGTCGCGCACCGTCAGCATGAGAATACCCAGCCGGGGAAAGCTTTTTCGGATCTCGCTGCAGGCGCGGATGCCGCCCATCCCGGGCATATTAATGTCTAGCAGCAGAACGTCGTATCGGGTTTCGCGGACAAGTTCCAGAGCCTCTTCGCCGGTGGCTGCATCGTCCACCTCGAAACCGATTCGCTCGAGTGTATGGTGCAGAGCGTGCCGAATGGAGATGTCGTCGTCCACCATCAGAACCTTGCCGCGCGACTGCATCAGCTTGCCTCCTTACTTATTCCGCGGGGTAGGGCGAAGAAGAAGGTCGTCCCACGAATTTCGTCGCTCACCACCCAGGTCCGGCCGCCATGCGCTTCGGCAGCCTTCTTTGCGATCGAAAGACCGAGCCCCGTTCCCGGCGCCCGGTGCCGCGATTCCTCGGCCCGATAGAATCGCTCGAAAACCCGCTCCCGGTCGGCGGTCTCGATCGGCGGGCCGTCATTGTGCACGGCAATCACGATCTCTCCCAGCTTCTCTTCCGCACTGACGGAAATGGCGGATCCCGGGGGCGAATACTTCGCCGCGTTGTCGATGAACTGCTCAAGCGCCGTCGAGAGGATCTCGCGGTCACCCCACACTTCGAGGCGGGATGCGGTGTCCGGCAAAGTTACGCTCCTGCCGCGAAGCTGCTCCCGATGGCCTTCGACCACTTCCTCAATCAGCGTGAGTACTGGGATTCGCTCCCGCCGCAGCCTGACTTCCGCGGCGTCTATCTTCGCCATCTGCAGCAGCTCGGTGGTCAGGCGATCCAGGTGTTCGGCGCGCTGCTCGATCAGCGCGGCCATTTCGAGGTCTTCGCCAGAGAGGCGCCCGGCTTCCAGAAGCCCCGAACTTGCCGTCTGTATCGCGGTCAGCGGCGTCTTGAACGCGTGGGCAAGCGAGTCCAAGACGGCGGTGCGAAGTTGTTCGGTCTCCCGCGCCGCCTCGGCCCGGCTCTCCGTCTCGAATGAACGGGCTCGCTCCAGCGCAATGGCGGTGAGGGAGGCGATCGACGCCAATGTGAGCCGCCCCAACTCCGGGCATCGGAGCGCGATCGCGCCCACCGGCTTCAATCCCACCCGCAGCACATTGGCCCAAGTGAACGCAGTTTCGCCCTCGAGCATGCTGTCCCGCAGATAAGCGGCCCGCGCCAGTGGTTCCAGGTCCTTCGCCCGCGAACCAACTCCATCCAGGCGTCCCTCGGCGGCATCGAACAGCGCCGCGGATTCCGTGCGGAAGACCTGCTCGATCAGAACGAGCACCTGCGGTCCGATTGCCCGGTGGCGATCGAGGAAAAGAATCCGGCGGCTCAGTTCGTAGAGTTTCTCAATTTCCCGCCTCTGCCGCGCCTCCGCTCTTGCCTGGCTCTGCACGCGCGTGGAGAGCCGGCTCACCGTCAGCGCGGTGATCTCGAAGGTCGCCAGAGCGACCCAGTTTTGCGGATCCGACACCCTCCAGGTGAGCACCGGAGGGACGAAGAAGTAGTTGAGGCAATTCACCGCGGCCAGCGAAGTGACGCTGGCTTCTCCAAACCCCCAGACAACCGAAACCATTACCACAATCAGAAAGTAGAGAGAGCCCGATGTGGACAGGTTCAGATGGAGCCGGAACGCGCAGAAGGTCACCGCGGCGACAGCCGCCAAACCAACCAGGCAGCCGCGCCAAATCCTCAATATGGATCGCCAAGAGCGCCGATCGTCCGTCCAGCGATTCGCCTTGATTCCGGCGGACGATTCGCTGGCCGCTCCGGTCGCGAGTTCAGTTTTGCCCACGGCTGCCGCGGTAAGCAGTTCCTCCAACCTTCAATTATGCACTGCCGCGGAGCGGGCGCTGCAACCCCCAAAGTCAGTCGATCCGATAGCCGGCGCGCGCGTACGCCCTGGTTCCAGGTCCGGCCACCTGCACGGCGATCCGATGCCACCGCCCATCGTGGCGATCGCCCCGGGGCACATACCCGATGACATATTGATTCCGCAGAGCATGGCCAATCGTGGCAGCCGCCTCGCGTATGTCGTTCCCGCCGCGGACCACGAAGCTCATCCCGCCGGTCTTTCGGGCGAGCTCATCCAGAAAGAGACGCCCGCGCTGTTCTTCCATCGCCGCCATCGGCTTTGCAAACGGCGCCTCGTTGCCGATCGCGATCGTGTAGACCTGCGCATCGGATTCCACCGCCCGCTCCAACAGCTCCCCCCTCGAGTGACGGCTGTGATTATCCATGCCATCGGAAATGACCAGCAAGGCCTTGCGCGTATGGGCGCCGGAACGTAATTCATTCAAGCTTTCGTAAGTCGTATCGATCAGAGCCGTATCCCCGCCCGCGGGCTCGAATGCGATCCGCGCCAGTAAGCCGTCAAAATAATGAGTAAAGCCGGCGTACGCCCGCGGGCGGGTCGATACGACATTGAGGAAAGCTTCGTCGGCGGGATTGACGTCCTCCATCAGCGCTCGCAAAGCCTCTTTAGCCGCGCCGAGAGAGCTTCTCATGCTGCCGCTCAGGTCAAGTACCGCTCCCAAGGAGACGGGCGCGTCCTCCTCGCTGAAAGAACGTATCTCTTGCCGAACTCCGTCCTCGGTCAGTATGAACGCATCTCTGGCCAGCCCGTTCACCATGGCGCCGCGCCGGTCCACTACCGCAACCGGAACCAAGACCAAGGCGGCATCGGCGCGAAAAGCCGGGACCTCCCCGGTAGGATTCTGCGCCACCGCGGACCAGACACCGGCGGCCAGAAGAATTACCGCCGCGAACGCGCTTCCCAGATCTCTCATCAACTGACTCAGGAAGGAGTTTAGACCGCGAGGCATGAAGATCGCATAAAGGTTTTAGGCAGCCGCCAACCACAAAGCATTCAGGACATTACAGTAAAGACCGGTCGCCCGTGGTTAGCTCCAGGGGCGAAATCTTCATGCTTTCCTTATGAGGGAACCTTTACAATCCCAATTCCTAGCCACCGTGCGGCTACATACAAATGAGCAACACGTTTGCGAGTAAGAAGACTCCCAGGTCTTTATCGAGTCCTTAGGTGTTCCTTACGTCTTTTGAACGGTTGCTCTGCCATACTGCCTCTGACGCGGTAAGGCCTGTCACGTCAGCGTGAGTCTCCGACGACTCGCAACGTATTCGGGTGCAACTGCGCCCTTACGGAGTCGCGGCTCGAACCGCGCGAGCCGCAGCCGCATTCGTAAGGAAGCCGTGGAACCGCGAATTGGAACCATTCGTTCATGTAGGCGCATGCTTCGGGTCCCTGTAATGTACTGACAACCAGCACTGCCAAATTAGATCCTTCGCGAAAGGCGAACACCGGAAACTATGACTACGAAATTATTAGTGGCTATGGTATTGCCATTGTGCATCCCATGGATCACCGTTCCCGCATACGCGGAAACGCCGTCTCGCGCCGTTCACGGGGTTACCCTGCAGCCGGATGGCGTTCCCATAGCGGAAGCGTACGTGTTGATCCGTAACCAGAACGATAACAGCGAGACGGTCGTGCTGAGCGGTTCGGACGGGAAGTTCGCGGCCGTGAATCTGACGCCAGGACGCTACCAGTTGACTGCGACCAAGGACGGATTTCTAACGTCGTCCATGACGGTGGAGTTGACAGCCACTGAGAATCTTCAGGTGGCGCTGGCGCTTTCCTCAAAAGATTCAGCGGCGGGACAAGCGAAGGCGCTGGAGGCGATCGAAGAGCGCATCGATCGCCTCGAGGCGATGCAGAAGCGCATCGAACAGCTTGAAGCGGAACTGAGCCAGGTGAAGGCCCAGCCGGCCGCGGTCCCGACCGCGCCCAAGCCGGCCCCGGTCACTCTAACTGCCGGGCAAGCGGCACCGCCGGCGGTTAACCATACCGCGCCGCCGGTGCCCTTGTACGCGTCCTTGGCCACTCCACCCTTGAGTTCTCTCTCTACGCGGCCTGTGCCGCCGGACGGCCCTCTGACTGCGGGAACTCTGCCGCCCGCGGCTGGACCGGTCAATGGACCGGCGCAAGCGACAACCCCCGCTCCCGCGCCTCCTCAAGCTCAGACTCCATCGGCCCCCGCGCCTCCGGCCGTTCCCGAAGCCCTTCAGCCCCCCGACCCAGCGCCGGCGGTGGACAACTTCACTCCCTTCGGATACGGCGACTTTACCTGGCTCAATGGCTCTCCGCGCAACAAAGACACCGTTCTGGATACGAAATTCTTTACTCCCGAAGTTCGGTTCGACACTCACTACATGGAGGATTTCAACCAGCCGATCGACCACACCATCGTGGGGGCGACCGAGTCTTTCCGCTCCGGCGAAGTTCAGATCGAACAGATCAGCGTCGGCGGCGATTTTCACTGGCAAAACGTTCGCGGCAGAATCTTGACCATGTTTGGCCTGTTTGCAACCACGACCCCGCGCAACGACGCCAGCTTCGGGGTGGGCCAATGGAACCTTCGCGACGCCTACAAATACGTTTCGGAAGCCTACGGCGGGTACCACTTCAACGTGAATCATGGACTTAACATAGACGGGGGTATTTTCGTCTCGTACATCGGCCTGTTCAGCTACTACAATTACGATAACTGGACTTACCAGCCATCGTACGTGTCCTCGAACACGCCGTGGTTCTTCAACGGCGCGCGCGTACAGTGGTTCCCCACCAACAAGCTGAAAATCGAGCCCTGGTTCATCAACGGATGGCAATCTTACGCCAAGTACAACGGCCATCCGGGTTTGGGAGGGCAGCTTTTGTGGGAGCCGAAAGAATGGTTCAAGCTAGTCGCGAACCAATACGGCTATGGACAGGATAACCTGGGTCTTCCCCACACGGAACGTATTCATACCGACGATAGCATCGAGGTCAGGTACTACCACAAGCCGGAGAACATGGGCCTTTCGAAGATGGCATTCAGCCTCACGGCCGACGCGGGATGCCAATATGGCGGCGGAATTCAGTGCACCGGCGCACCCAGCAAGAACAAGGAATCGTTTGTAGGGTGGATGGCCTATGACAGGATGTGGTTCCACAAGGATCTGTACGCCATTACGCTAGGTGGCGGAGAGATGAGCAACTGGGGCCGTTACCTGACGCTGCTACCGCCGATCAACGGGGCCGACGCCGTAACGGGTTCGCCTTACTTCACGCAGCTTCCAGGCCAAAGGGCCCACATGTGGGATAGCACGGTCACCTTCCAGTACATGCCCAAAGAGTACATCACCTGGTGGGCGGAGGTTGGGTATCGTCACTCCGATGTCCCGTATTTCGCGGGACGAGGCGGGGTCACACCTCCTGGCTTCCCTCTCGGCGGAACCAATGGTTCTCCTGGGCAGTTCGCCTGTATGAACGGAGCAGCGTCGGGAGCTAGCGATCTCCCGACCGCGACCGCGAATTGCAGCAGCGTCGGCGGCGTCTGGTTCCCCGACCTTCGCCGTAGCGAGGCGAAGCTTTCCATTGGCGTGATGGTGAAGTTCTAGCGCGGCGCCGCCTCTTATGGAGTAACGGATGAGTAGCTTCCTGATGCAATGGTGGTGCGTGATCGTCGCCGCGGCTGGCCTCATGGCAGCGGATCCGGTTTGGAAGAGCAAGCCGGCCGCCCAGTGGACCGAAGAGGATGCCAGGCTGGTTCTCTCTTCGTCACCTTGGGCGAAGGAGACCAGAGCCACGATCACGCGCCGGCTGACCGAAGACCAACTCAGGGAAGCCGGACAAATGGGACAACCCCGCGGCGTCGGCAATGAGGGGGTGGACCCAAAGGGCAGCGGGCCGAAGGTGTCACCGAATATCTTCACGGGCCCCCGGGGCGATGACCGCAGCCCCCGGTCTCTTCCCCAGCCCATCACATTGAAGCTGCGTTGGGAGACCGCTCTCCCGGTTCGGCTTGCGGAGTTCAAATCGCACGAGGTCGAGCCTCCCACGCTGGAGGGAGACGGTTATCGCATCGCCGTCTACGGTATTCCCGGCGCCAATTTCAAGGGCGATCCCAAGGAATTGGGCAAACCTCTGAAGAACCTGGCCGCATTGAAGCGCGCGTCGCAAAAGGATGTGAGGCCGGTGAGCGCTGAAGTGTTCCAGCGGGAAAACGACGTGGTGGTGGTGTATTTGTTTCCTTTGTCCGCGGAAATCGCGAAAAAAGACCGGCAAATCCAATTCGAGGCGCAAATCGGCCGGATTGTTGTAGCCCAGACTTTCGATCTGAGTGAGATGGAGTTCATGGGCAAGCTGGAACTGTGACGGTGAGACGTGCGGTGCAACTGTTCGGCGCTCAAATCCGGCATCCCGTAGGGAGGTCTCTATGAAAATCAAGGGTCACGCAATTGGCCTTCTAATCATTATTTCTTCAGTTCTCAGTCTGGCTGGTTGCAATAAAGCGGAAGGGGATCCGGCGCAAGGGGCGCCGCCCGAGGCCAGGGTCGTTCCCTTCGCGGACGCGGCTCTCTTCTCCGTGGATCGTCCGGAGCAGTTTCCGCTGGCCGCCGCGGCCGAGCGCCCCACCACTTCGGAACTGATCGTTACCGGGACGGTCACTCCCGACATATCCCGCAACGTCCCGGTCGTCTCGCTTGCCTCCGGGCGCGTCGTGGGCATTCACGCGAGGCTCGGCGACACAGTGCAAAAAGGCCAGTTGCTGCTGACCGTTCGAAGCGACGATGTCTCGGGCGGCTATTCGAATTATCGAATGGCCGTGGCGGATGAGATTCTCGCCCGGACTCAATTGGAGCGCTCCAAGGATCTCTACGAGCACGGCGCGATTGCCCTGAACGATCTGCAAGTGGCGCAAGACACGGAAGACAAAGCCAAGATCGCGGTAGACACCTTGGCCGAACATCTCCGTTTGCTCGGCAACGACCCCGATAAGCCGGCTTCCATGGTGGATATCTTCGCGCCTGTCTCGGGAGTAATCACCGATCAGGAGGTCACTAACGCAGCCGCCATTCAAGCGTTTGGCACCCCGAGCCCGTTCACGATTTCCGATCTCTCGTCCACCTGGGTTGTCTGTGATGTATATGAGAACGACCTGGCCAATGTCCGGCTCGGCGACACCGCGGAGATCAGATTGAATGCTTATCCGGATCGCATGTTCAAGGGAAGGGTAAGCAACATCGGCTCGATTCTCGATCCCAACATCCGCACGGCCAAGATTCGGATCGAAGTTCAAAACCCGGGAATCATGCGGCTAGGCATGTTCGTGAAGGCCACTTTTCATGGCCAAACCAGGGAGATGCACACGATTGTCCCCGCGTCCGCCATCCTGCACATGCACGATCGCGATTTTGTCTACGTTCCCGCGCCCGACAAGAAGTTTCGCCGCGTGGAGGTGGTCGGCGGTGACCTTTTGTCCGACAACACGAGTCTGCAGGAGGTCACCTCCGGATTACAGCCAGGACAACAAGTGGTTGCGAACGCATTGGTTCTAGACCACGTGCTCGGTCAGTGATCGCGTTTCGGACGATCGGGATCCGGAGACACAGCCAGCTCATCGGCCGCAATACAGGTAAACAGGAAATGATTCGTGCTCTGGTAGATTTTGCGCTCAACAACAAATTCGTGGTGCTGGCCATTGCCGTCTTGCTGGCCGGTTGGGGAGCTATCTCGTTTCATAACCTTCCCGTGGAGGCGTATCCCGATATCGCCGACAACTACGTCACGGTAATTACCCAATGGCCGGGACGTTCCGCCGAAGAAGTGGAACAACAGGTGACGATTCCGATCGAAATTCAAATGGCCGGAATGCCGCACATGACCTTTCTGCGCTCCGAGTCGATTTTCGGCCTGTCGTTCGTGATCATGATTTTCGACGACAGCTCCGTCAACGATTGGAACCGCCAGAAGGTTCTGGAAAGACTCACCCAGGTCAATCTCCCGAATGGACAAAACCTGCAGCCTCAAATCGGCACGGACTGGAGCACGACGGGCCAAATCTATTGGTACACGATAAGAAGCACGAACCCCCGCTACGACCTGATGGAGTTACGGTCTATCGAAGACTGGGTTCTCCTCAAGCAGTTCAAATCCGTTCCCAATGTAGTGGACGTTTCCGACTTCGGCGGCACGGTGCGCGAATACCAGGTGCGGGTGGATCCGAACAAGCTGGTGTCGTACGGATTGAGCATCGGCCAGGTGGAACAGCAGCTTGCCAACAACAACATCAATGCCGGCGGCAGCTTCGTCGAGGAAGGCATGCAGCAAATGAACGTGCGCGCACTGGGGCTTTTCAATAACGTGCACGACATCGAGCAGACCGTCTTAAAGACCCAAACCGGCACCGCCCTTCGGGTGAAAGACATCGCGTACGTGGTCCAGGGCCCCAAGATCCGGCTGGGCCATATGGCCAGAGCCAACCATATGGAGGACGGCCGCATCGTCGACGAGCCCGATGTCATTCAGGGCGGAGTGCTGATGCGCAAAGGCGCCGAGGAGGAGCCCACACTCGAGGCCATTCACAAGAAAGTCTACGAACTCAACCACGGCATTCTTCCTCCCGGCGTGGAGGTGGTGCCCATGCTCGACCGGAGCGACCTTCTGCATTTCACCTTGCACACGGTGATGCACAACCTGATCGAAGGCATGCTCCTGGTCAGCATCGTCCTGTTCCTGTTTCTTCTCAGTGTGCGGGCCGCTCTCATCGTCGCGCTCACCATTCCGTTCTCTCTGCTCTTTGCCTCGATCTTTCTCAACTTGAACCACATTCCGGCGAATCTTCTCTCCCTGGGCGCGCTGGACTTCGGAATGGTCGTGGATGGAGCGGTGGTCATGGTGGAGAACATTATCCGGCATCTGAACAAAGACCGCCGCGGCGTCAATGGAGCCGCGAAGACCACCGCGGAGATCATCCGCGACGCTTGCCACGAAGTGCAACGGCCTGTCTTTTACGCCATCGCCATCATTATCACCGCCTATTTGCCTATCTTCACGCTGCAACGGGTGGAGGGCCGGTTGTTCCGGCCCATGGCCTGGACGGTCGCTTTTGCCCTGCTCGGCGCCTTGGCTTTCTCCATCCTCATCGCTCCTGTGCTGGCCGCCACATTTTTCCCTAAAGGAGTTCGGCAACGGCGTAACGTCGCGATGGATTATTTGACGGAGCGCTATCGCCGCCGGTTGCGCTGGGCCGTTCAGCATCGTTGGATGGTCGCTTTTGTCGCTCTGGTTTCGGTAGCGGGCACCATCTATTTGGGTTTCGGCGGCGTCATCGGCGCCGAGTTCCTTCCCCACCTGGATGAAGGCGCCATTTGGGCGCGCGGCACTCTGGCGAACAGCACCAGTCTTTCGGAGGGCGAAAAATTCACCACCAACTGCCGCTATGTTTTCGCGTCCTTCCCGGAGGTGACAACAGTGGTGTCGCAGGCCGGCCGTCCCGATGACGGAACCGACACAGGGGGATTCGGCAACACCGAGTATTTCGTCGACTTGAAGCCTCACGACCAATGGCGCCCTGTATTTCACAAAAACAAGGAGGAATTGATCGCCGCCATGAACCGCGCGCTGGAAAAATATCCGGGGGCGATCTGGAACTTCTCGCAGCCGATCGAAGACAACGTGGGAGAGACGCTCACCGGCACCAAGGGTTCGCTGGCTCTCAAGATTTTCGGGGATGACTTGAAGCTGCTCGAACAGAAGGGCGAAGAAGTCACTGCTGTCATGTCGGGCATCGCAGGGATGCATGACGTGAAGCTCTTACGCGACTTCGGCCAGCCAAATCTCGACTTAACCATCGACCGGCGCCAGGCGGCTCGCTTTGGAATCAACGTGGCGGACATACAAGACGCCGTCCAGACGGCCGTGGGCGGCAACGCGGTGAG
This sequence comes from Bryobacteraceae bacterium, assembly GCA_049511335.1. Classification (GTDB taxonomy): domain Bacteria; phylum Acidobacteriota; class Terriglobia; order Bryobacterales; family Bryobacteraceae; genus JBEKYD01. The sequence continues at coordinate 41,762 of JBEKYD010000006.1, forward strand.
TCAAGTACTGATCGGCGAGCAGCGGTACGACGTGGTAGTGCGCTACCAGGAACCCTATCGGAATACCAAGCAGGCCATCGCCAAAGTCCGCCTGCTTTCTTCCTCGGGAGAGCGGGTGTCTCTAGCGCAATTGACGAACGTTGACGTCAAAGACGGCGCGTACGACATCTTCCGGGAAGGCAACTCCCGCTATGTGGCGGTAACCTTCAACGTGAGAGGCCGGGATCTGGGGACCACGGTCGAAGAGGCGATCAAGAGGATCGGTCAAAAGGTCAAGCTGCCGCCGGGCTACAGCATCGGTTGGTCGGGCGAATACGAGAGCGAAAAAAGGGCAGAAGCGCGGCTGGCACTCATCGTCCCGCTGACGATCCTGCTCATCTTCATTATTCTCTACAGCATGTTCCGCTCCTATAAGTGGGCGCTGCTCATCCTGTTAAACGTCGGCATGGCTCGCATCGGCGGACTGCTGGCTCTGGTGGTCACCGGAACTTACCTCAGCGTGTCCTCGGGCGTCGGAATGTTGGCGCTCTTTGGCGTGTCGGTGCAAACCGGCGTCATCATGGTCGAGTACATCAACCAGCTCAGGGCGAGAGGCCACTCGATCTTCGACTCCGCCGTGGAAGGCGCGGTCTTGAGGCTTCGCCCCATCATGATGACCATGCTCGTGGCAACCCTTGGACTGCTTCCGGCAGCTCTATCGCACGACATTGGAAGCGATTCGCAGCGGCCTTTCGCGATTGTTATCGTAGGCGGACTGATTTCCGATCTGCTGTTGAGCATCGTTCTGTTGCCTACCTTTTACGTCTGGATCGCTCGGGACGGCGATCCGCTTCCCAGACCGGAAGGTTCTTTCGAGGGCTAAATGAAAATCACGCTCGCAATGCCGCCCATGAAAAACACGCGAACAATTTTGGTGGCAGCTCAGGTGTTCGGTAGCCTGTTAATGTCGCATTTCGCGTTCGCGCAGGGACCGGTCAAGATTTCACTGGACCAAGCCATCCAGATGGCGCTCCGGCACAACCACACCTTGCAGGCCGCCCGGACCACCATCCAACAGAACCAGGCGGCGGAAATTACCGCCAATCTACGCCCGAATCCCACCTTCTTCACCGACTGGGAATACCTGCCGATCTTCCCCCACCCGCAGGGCGAGAGTGTGTCGGAGTACCTGCAAGCCTCGACCGAGGGTGACGTTGGGTTGAGTTACCTGATTGAACGCGGCAACAAGCGGGCTCGCCGTTTGGAAGCGGCCAAGGGCGCAACCGCCGTAACACGGGCACTGGTAACCGACAACGAACGCGGTATCGCGTTTCAAGTCGGCGCTTTCTTCGTCAACGCCCAGCTTGCCGAGTCGACCCTCGAGCTGGCGCGGACGGATCTGAAGAGTTTTCAGACAACCGTCGACATCAGCGAAGTGCAATTCAAAGATGGCGGCATGAGCGAGAACGACTACCTGAAGATTAAGATCCAGTTGCTTCAGTTTGAAACGGACGTCCAACAGGCGTTGCTCAACAAGGCCCAGTCGCTGTCGGATCTCCGCCAACAATTGGGTTACGAGTCCGTTCCCGCAGACTATGACGTCGTGGGCGAATTCGAATATAAGCCGCTGCTGGTCACTCTGCAGGAATTGCAGGCGAAAGCCCTTCAGAATCGCCCCGACCTGCACGCTGCGGTGTTGGGTGTCGCTGCCGCCAACAGCCAATATGCGCTCGCCAAGGCTAACGGAAAGCAGGATCCCACCATCTCGGCCAACTACTCGCATGTCAACGGCTTGAGCGCCGCCACCTGGTCGTTCAGTATTCCGCTCGCGATTTTCGACCGCAACCAGGGAAATATCGCGCAGACACGGATTGCCATCCGGCAAGCGGAGGAGCAGCAGAAAGCGGCATCCGGGCAGGTGCTGACAGACGTGAAAGACGCGTACGAGGGGCTGCAGGAGAGCGCGAAAATCGCTCAGCTCTTTCGATCGAGCTATCTTGAGGTGGCCCAAAAAAGCCGTGATATCAGCGAATATGCGTATCGGCGCGGCGCCTTGGCATTACTCGACTTTTTGGATGCCGAACGAACGTATCGCGCTACCCAACTCGCTTACCGCCAGGCGGTGGCGGCTTACTTGACTTCGTTGGAGCAGCTTCGCCAGGCCGTGGGAACCAGGGACCTGCCCTGACCGAGGCGCTTCGTTGTACCAGAATGACCTTATGACCAGAGAAGACGTTCGCGCGCGTATCGAGGAGATCGGAATCATCCCGGCGGTACGCCTTTACTCCGCCGATGACGCCATGTTTGCCGCGGAAGCGGTCTGCGAAGGCGCTATCCCCATTGTCGAAGTGACCATGACCGTCCCCGGTGCCGTCGAAGTCATTCGGCAACTTACTCATCAGCATCCCGGGGTTCTAGTGGGCGCTGGCACGTTATTTCATGTGGAGAAGGCACGCCGCTGCCTGGACGCGGGAGCGGCCTTCCTGACCACGCCAGGGCTCGATCTCGAGATCGTCAACTTTGCCTTGGGGCGCGGCGTGGTGGTCTTGCCGGGCGCCTTGACGCCCACCGAGGTCATGGCCGCCTGGAAGGCTGGTAGCGATTTTGTCAAGGTCTTTCCGTGCGCGGCCAATGGCGGCCCGAGCTACATCCGGCAGCTCAAGGGGCCTTTCTCGGAGGTCCCGATGATTGCTTCCGGCGGTGTGAATCAAACCAACGCTATGGAGTTCATTCGGGCGGGCGCTGCGGCATTGGGCATCGGGCGGGACTTGATTCACCAAGATGCCATCAAACGCCGCGAGCGGGGCTGGATCGTCGAACTGGCGCGGCGCTACACGAAGATGGTGGCTGAGGCGCGCAGCATACAGAAGGGGTCCGAGATATGACACACAGACTGGCGGTGGTCTTGTTCGGGTTGAGTGTGCTGGGAACCGCACAGGAGGGGCCCAAACAGTCATTTGAGGTAACTCAGACGGAAAGGGTGAACTTCCTGCCAGGCGGCGCCATTCAACTGGACAATTCATACGGCTACCTCACCGTGGAAGGTTGGGATGAGCCAGAGGTCGAGATCACGGTAGCAAAGTCGACCAATCGCTTCTACGAACCCGGGAAAAAGGAGAAGATCGAAAAACGTTTCGACCAGATCCGCGTTTCTACCGAACGGCGATCCGATAAAGAATTGGAGATTTCGACGACCCTTCCCGTCCGCACTAACCTCGTCAGCTCCATCCTGCCTTCGCGCCGGATCATTGTCACCATGCCCAAGCATAGCCACCGCGGCGTCACTGTCGAGTACACCGTCCATGTGCCGCGCGACTCGCGTCTGGTAGTTCACCATGACTACGGCTACGTGTGGGTGAGCGATGTGGCCGGAGACATCGAGGTGGACAGCCATACTGGCGATATGATCGTGCTGCTGCCGGATCCGGGGCCGTACTCGATCGATGCGAGAACCAGACTGGGCAGTGTTTCTTCCGATTTTGCGGGTAGAGGACTCAAACAATTCCTGGTGGGCACTCGCTTCGCTCACTTAAGTCAAGCTCCCTCCCGGCGCGTCTATCTGCGCATGGGCCGCGGAAGCATCACGATCAAAAATGGCCCGCCGTCCGGTCCTTTCTGGACAATACCTGGGGCGGGTCCACACGGCGGCCACTTACAATAAACCGATGGAGAACATTCGCTCCCTATTCCTGTTCCTAGTGGCCGGCCTGTGCGAGATTGGCGGCGGTTACCTGGTATGGCTGTGGCTGCGCGAAGGGAAGAGCGGCTGGCTGGGCCTGGCGGGTGGAGTAGTTTTGATCCTGTACGGGGTGGTGCCGACGCTGCAGACGGCGGGGTTCGGGCGCGTCTACGCGGCGTATGGGGGCTTCTTTATCGTGCTTTCGCTCCTTTGGGGATGGGGCATCGACGGAACCAGGCCCGACCGCTTCGACATTCTCGGCGCCATCATCTGCGCCATCGGCGTGGGCGTGATTTACTACGCGCCGCGCTGACTCGTATTTCCGAGCCGCGCGACCGTCAGGGGGCGGTTACCCAACCCGTTGCGTCTCCGCTTATGCCACCGGTCCTGCTGCGTCGCTGGATTATGATGGAAGACTGCCATGAAGCTGAATCTCTTCCTCGTTCGCAGCACCATCGTCGCCGCTCTCGGCGGTCTCCTCTTCGGTTTCGATACGGCTGTGATCAGCGGCGCCACGCACGCGCTGACCGCCGTCTTCGCCCTGTCACCGGCCATGCTTGGAATCACCGTCTCGGCTGCGCTGTGTGGCACCGTGCTCGGCTCGATGTTCGCCGGCATACCCGGCGACCGCATCGGCCGCCGCGACAGCCTGCGCTGGCTGGCGGTCTGCTACCTGGTCTCGGCGTTGGGCTGCGCCTTCTCCTGGAACTGGTATTCGCTGGTCCTGTTCCGGTTGATTGGCGGCCTGGGAATCGGCGGCTCGTCCGTCCTCGGTCCCATGTATATTGCCGAAATCTCGCCTGCGAAGTGGCGCGGCCGGCTGGTGGGTTTCTTTCAATTCAATATCGTGGCCGGCATTCTGCTGGCGTATCTTTCCAATTACGTTTTGGGCTTGGCTGGCCTGGGCGGCGCCGAGTGGCGTTGGAAGCTCGGCGTTTCGGCGCTACCGGCTTTGCTGTTTTTCCTCATGCTGTTCGGCATTCCGCGCAGCCCGCGCTGGCTGGTTCAGAAGCGGCACGAGAGCGAAGCACTCAAAGTGCTCCAGATTGTCGGCGAAGAGAATCCCGAACGGGCGCTGGCCGAAATCGTGGCTTCCATCGATGCCGAGCACGGCCATAGCGAGGAACCCCTGTTTTCCGCCAAGTATCGCATCCCGATCCTGCTCGCCGTTTCCATCGCCATGTTCAACCAGCTCTCCGGCATCAACGCCATTCTGTATTACCTGAACGACATCTTCGCCAAGGCCGGGTTCAATAAGGTTTCCGGCGATCTGCAGGCGGTAGCCATCGGCGGCACCAACCTGTTATTCACCATCGCGGCCATGTCTATTATCGATCTGGTGGGACGCAAGACGCTCCTGTTGATCGGCTCCGTCGGCACGGCGCTCGCGCAGGCAGGCGTGGCGTACGTTTTCTTTACCGCGCATCACGAGGGACTGCTGGTCTGGTTTCTGATCGGCTTCGTTGGCTTCTTCGGGTTCTCGCAAGGGGCGGTGATCTGGGTCTACCTGAGCGAAGTGTTTCCCAACCGCGTGCGGGCCAAAGGACAAAGCCTGGGCAGTGCCACACACTGGGTCATGAACGCGCTGATTTCCGCCATCTTCCCCTTGCTCGCCGCCAGGTCCGGGGGCGCGCCGTTCGTCTTTTTCGCCGCCATGATCGTAGTCCAGTTCTTTGTGGTGTTGTTCTTCTATCCGGAGACCAAAGGCACATCGCTCGAACAGATGCAGAAGCGGCTGGGAATCGCGTAGCGGAACGTAACTGGGCCGCGAGGGTCGCAGCCGTGAGGAATTCAAATCCTGGCCAGCGATAAACGCTATGACTCAGTCGGAAGTGCCCCGGCGCAGCTTTCGACCAGGCCGCGGTAATAGCCAGCGCCCACTTTGGCGGCGGCGCCACGGGAATGAATCGGCGCGCGGAAGGAGCCGTGACAAATGGGCACGGTACCAGTGTAGGCAATGCGGAGCCGGCAGGGATCGAGCCGTCGAGGGCGATATGTGCTATCCATTGCGGTGGTGCGGATGTCTTGTGCAACCGGGTTCCGCGATGGCGATTTGGCGTACCGCCCGAGGCCATGCCAAAGCTTCTGTTGATCACCGCCTCGTCGGCAGAGATTCGGAGGGCGCGGAGTTCGCGGTTCCTCAACTTTCAGCAGATTACGATGCCCTATCTGGGCGCCCGGGTTCCTTCAGGCTGGGACGTATTTCACATCGATGAAGAAGCCGAGGAAATCGACTGGACGATCGACCCCGATCTGGTTGGCATTACGTTCCACACGCCAAGCGCTTATCATGCCTACGATCTTGCCGCGCATTTCAGGTCGCGAGGAGTTTGCGTGGCGATGGGCGGCCCGCACGCCACGCTGTTGCCTGAAGAGGCCGGCCGGCATGCGGATGCGGTATTTGTCGGGGAAGCCGAAGGCCTATGGGAAGAGTTCTTGAGCGATTTTCGGGCGGGAACTTATCGCCGCGTGTATCGGCAGGCTGGCGCGCCGTCTTTAGAAGGCGTACCCATGGCGCGCAAGAATCTGTATCACCGGAACGACCACACCGATGGCGTTCTATTTGCCACTCGAGGCTGCCCGAATCATTGCGATTTCTGCGCGGTCGCGGTGATGTACCGGCACGGGTTGCGTAAGCGGCCGGTTACCGAGGTTGCGGCTGAATATGCCTCTTTCAAGGGCAAGAGAATTATCTTCTGGGACGACAACATCACTGGCGATAAGGAGTACGCGAAGGAGTTGTTTCGCGCCATCGCCCCTTACCGCAAGTGGTGGAGCAGCCAGGCCAGCATTCACGTGGGCGGGGATGACGAGCTTTTGGAGGCCGCGGCCCGGAGCGGATGCAAGCAACTGTTCCTGGGCCTGGAGTCGATCTCCCAGCCAAGCATGGAGGAGGTGCGCAAAGGATTCAATCGGGTGGAGGAATATGCCCGGATTGTGGATCGCATTCATGCGCACGGGATCGCCGTCCAGGCCGGGATTGTGTTTGGTTTTGACAACGACACGCCTGAAATTTTCAGAGATACCCTTGAATTTCTGGAAGACACAGGCATTCAGAATGCGACCTTCAACATTCTGACGCCGTATCCTGGCACGCCACTCTTTGGACGGCTGGAAGCGCAAGGGCGCATCTTGACCCGCGATTGGCGAAAATTCAACGGCCGTAGGGACGTCGTGTTTCAGCCGAAGCGTATGAGCGTAGCGGAACTACTAGCGGGATTCCGGTATGCGAATGAGCGCTTTTATTCTCTCCCAAGTCTTCGAAAACGGCTGTGGCGATCGCCAGCCCAAATAGGGTGGGTGTTGCCGTTGAACCTGGCATACGCAGCGTCTTGGGCCCGGCGATTCAGGAGCGCTCACTCATGAGCAGGCGGGTGGAATGGCTCCGCCATTTCCGATCCGGACTCGGGACTTTCAATATCTAAATTGACGACGACGGGTTCCTGCCCGCTGCGCACGACGACGGCCTCCACCGGTTCCTCTCGTCTTGCATTGATCTCCTGGTGCGGCACGAAAGGAGGCACGTAAATGAAATCGCCCGGGCCGGCTTCCTCGACAAACTCCAACCGGTTGCCCCAGCGGAAGCGGGCGCGGCCCTTGACGATGTACAGGACGGTCTCGAGTTCCCCGTGGTGGTGCGCTCCGCTCTTGACATTGGGCTCTACCACCACAGTTCCCGCCCAAAGCCGTTTCGCGCCGGCGGCGGCATGAGTGATGGCGGCCGCTCTCGTCATGCCAGGCGTCTGCGGAGTGTTCCGGTCCAACTGCCCCGCGCGAACGATGCGAATGCCGTGGGTTCTCCAATCCGACTGAGTGGACTCCATGGCGGTCATGCTACCACGGGTGCGCGTGTAGGTAGGCCAATGGTTGGAATCGCGGAAGCCGCGCAGGCAGAATTAAACAAAAAGCCCCCGTGTGTGTGATTCACACGGGGGCCGGCCTGGCGACGCGGCACAGAAGTGTTCTCGCTCCACCTATCTTTGGTTAGGTACCCCCGGCCGCGAAATGGGGGCAGAATATTCTTGCTGAACCGTCCGTTAGATTCACGGAACCCTGGCGAAGGGCTCCGGGGGAGGATATTAGGAGAACAATGAGAAAAAGAGGTTCGCTTTTGAGGCTGGAAGCCTTGCTGATCATCGGCGTGGCGATTACTTTCGGGCAAACCAACACGCCGCCGACGAAACAATACCTGCAAGTCAAGCAGTACACTCAGGCCGAGGACGATGCCATCCTGAAGCTCTACGACGGGCTTCGCATCGCAGACGTGATGGACGCTCTCGACGTAGTCGGATTGCAAGACATCACCATGATGGACCGGGAGATCCGGCCGCTCTGGAAAGATCAAACCAACATCACCCACCGTATTCACGGCGTTGCGCTGACACTTCGCATAGTCCCGGCGCAGGAGCGTGCCCCGGAGTTTGCCTCTCACGCCGCGGAACGCCCGTGGGAAGCTGCCTGGTACAAGAACCAGGGAGAATACGTCCCCCTGGTCCGGCCGGGAACTGTTCTTGTGGTGGATAATCAAGCCAGAGACGACGGGTGGTGCGGATCGAATATGGGATTGAGCTTGTTCGGCAAGGGTCTCCGCGGCTTTGTAGGCAATGAAGTCTGCCGAGACACGGACGAAATGAGTCTCACTCATATTCCCGTTTATCAGATTCCTTCCATGGCGCCCCGTGGGATCAATCCCGGCCGTACGTGGATCGAGTCTTACAACCAGCCTATTGCGGTCGGCCACGTACTGGTGATGCCCGGCGACATTATCGTCGCCGATGGCGACGGCGTCGCGGTGGTGCCGAGAGGCCGGGCCGAGCAGGTGGCTGGAATCGCGCGATGGATTTTCGAAGACGACGAATGGAAACGCGGAAAGATTTACGACCGGGTAGGAAAGCCGAGAGACTGGACCGTAAACGGCCATAACGAGCAGCCGCCGCCCAGCAGTACGCGGATCAAGTAGGTATCGTCAGGGTTCCTCGAGAATAGCCGACTCCGCGCAGGCCGCGGATAGCGCCGCCGCGGCCCGCGTTGGGGAGAGTGTGTGCTTCCTCGCCCCGAGACACTTTAGTATCTGTCGCTCGGCCGCATCAAAGTTTGTCCCCCACCGTAACAACGTGTGGTATATGTCTTTACTCACATCCACTGCCGACCGCCAGACTCGGATCCGTGGCCCCCTGTGGCGCATTCTGGTCCTGCTGGTGGTCTCGGTCGCGATCAATTATGTGGATCGGGGCAACCTCTCGCTGGCTGCCCCTCTGCTAAAAGACGAACTGGGTATTTCGGCCATCCAGCTTGGCTACTTGCTCTCGGCGTTTTTCTGGACGTACTCCGCCTTTCAGATCCTGGCCGGCTGGCTTGCCGACCGATTCGATGTGTCTTGGGTGTTGGCTGCCGGATTTTTCCTGTGGTCGATGTCGACGGCCGCGACCGGCCTGGTCAGCGGGTTCGTGACGCTCTTTGCCTTGCGGCTCGTGCTTGGAATGGCGGAGTCCGTTGCGTATCCGTGCTATTGCAAGATTCTCGCGACCGACTTTGCTGAGCAGCAGCGGGGTCTGGCGAACTCCTTGATCGACGCCGGTACCAAGTGCGGTCCGGCTCTGGGAACGCTGCTTGGGGGAATGTTGATGGCGCGGTTCGGCTGGAGGCCGTTCTTCATCGTTCTGGGTTTGGCCAGCATGTTGTGGCTTCCGCCTTGGCTGCGGTCAAAACCCAGTCTAGGAACATCGAGCGCAGCCGGCTTAAAAGGCACTCCGAGCTTTAGCCGAATCCTGCGGCTTCGATCCGCCTGGGCGACATTTCTTGGCATGTTTTGCGCCAACTATTTCTGGTACTTCCTGCTCACCTGGCTGCCGTTTTACCTGGTTCGCGAACGCCATTTGTCCATGGATAGAATGGCGAGCCTCGGCGCCGTGGCCTATGTGGTAACCGCCGCTTCCACCATGATGGCCGGATGGCTGGCGGACCGGGCGATCGCGAGGGGCGCCACGCCCACTCGCGTCCGGAAAAGGCGAACCGTTTTTGGCTTGGCGTTTTCGACGATTGTTCTAGGAGTCGCCATGACTCCCAATCTGACGGCCGCCATGGTGCTGCTCATGCTTGCCTGCGCGTCCTACGGCACTTATACCTCCAGCCATTGGGCTATTACCCAAACCCTGGCCGGCCCGGCCGCTGTGGGCAGGTGGACGGGTTTGCAGAATCTCATTGGCAACCTGGCAGGCATAGCCGCACCCACAATAACCGGATTTGTGGTGGAGCGAACCGGTCAGTTTGTTATAGCTTTTGGCGTTGCGGCTGCTGTAGTATTGGCCGGCGCCAGTCTGTACGTTTTCTTTCTAGGTCCGGTCGAGCCGGTGGTTTGGAGCGGTTCAGGGATGACAACCGGCCTGCGTTCGGTTTCGTAGACAGGTTCGGAGACTTATGATGTTGCGGCACTCAATGCGGCGAGAGATACGGAGCGAGTCACCAGCCCGGACGGCGCTCATAATAAGACAGCGGTACTTTGATTCCAATGCGAGCATTACTACTCACTGACTACCGCCATCTTGAGCTCGTCGACATGCCCGTGCCGGAGATCGGCCCGGACGATCTGCTCGTGCGAGTGCGCGCCTGCGGAATTTGCGGCAGCGACGTCCTGGTGGACGGCGGTATTTCGGCAGGAGCCACCAGGGCCACCGTGGCGCGCTGATAGAGTGAAGGGATGAAACTGGAATCCAAGGCTTGTCTGATCACTGGCGGAACCAGTGGAATCGGCGCCGCGACCGCGCTGGAGTTCGCGCGCCGCGGAGCGGACATCGCTATCTGCGGCCTGGCTGCCGATGAAGCACTTTCGCGCGACGCACAAAGCCGCATAGAAGCGCTCCATCGGAGGGCGTTGCCCCTGACGTGTGACTTGTCCGACCCGGCGCAAGCGGTCCGCTCGGTACGGCAGACCGTGGAGTTCTTTGGACGCCTCGACGTGCTGGTCCATTGCGCCGGCGCCGCGGCCCCGGGTAGTTTGCTCGACGTCGACCCCGCCATCTGGTACCAGGCCTTCGATATTCACCTGCACGGGATTTTTCATCTCGTCCGCGCCGCTGTGCCACATATGATTCAAAACGGAGGCGGGGCGATCTTGCTGATCTCTTCGGCGGCCGGGGCCCGCGGTTGCGCCGGCGCCATCGCTTATGGCGTGGTGAAAGGCGCGATTCCTCAGTTCACCCGCTCGCTGGCACGCGAACTGGCCGACCGGAACATCCGGGTGAATTGCGTATCTCCCGGAATTATTCGAACCCGTTTCCAGGACTATCTCACGCCGGAGCAAGTGCGCAACAATATCCAGAACCGTATTCCGCTACATCGGGAAGGGAAACCGGAGGAGGTGGCGCACGCCTTGGCCGCGCTTGCCGAAAACGATTTTATTACCGGCGCCGATATTCCCGTGGATGGCGGAATGGCAATGAGAATGGTGTAAGGTGGCGCCAGGCGCAGGCGCGAGCGCCTTGTAAGTTCAGCCGGCTTGGACGGTGGGCCGGGCACGCCGCACACGCCAGGTTTCCCGGGGTTCGAAGGCAAGGTTCGCCAAGATCGTGCCCAGACCGAAACGAACGTGCTCGCGCATGGTGTGGTCCGCCAGCCTTACGTCGCTACTGGCAAGGGCGGACGCAAGATTGGAATGGAACTTGGGAGGCAGCGGCTTACGGCGGGCAGAAGCGTCAAAGAGCCAGTTAAACACCAAAACCTGCTCTCGCTCGATGGCATCCCGCAAGAGCTTACAATCGGCGCCGTCGGCCACCTGGAGATGAAACTTCATGTGATAGGCGTGGACCGAATGCAGAAAGTCCCCGTCCGCGTTGGAACTGACAGCATAAAGCGAGTCGAGATGCACGGCCATCTCTCGGAGCTCCTTCTTCTGGGCGCACGAAGCTTTCTCCGCGAAAAGTCTGGCGGACTGCGATTCCAGCGCCTCTCGCAGGACATAGCGCTCGCGCACATCCTCCGCCGTGGGAATTCTAACGCGCGTACCTACTTGTGGACGGCTTTCGACGAGGCCGTCGATTTCCAGGCGCTGGAGAGCTTCGGAAACCGGGACAAAACTCATACGGAGCTGCCTGGCTATGTCGCGGCGCGAAAGCGCGGCTCCCAACGGGTATTTGCCCCTGAGAATGTTCTCACGAATCAGCTCGTAAGCCCGTTCCGCCAAGCTTCTGCTATTGCCGCGCCTTGAAGCTTTCGCTTCGCCCATTTTAATTATCATCTATCATCGCCGTGCGGGGCCGTGGACTGAAGTATCTCCCGGCCAACACGAGTGAGCACCTTGCCATGGCGGTCTCTACTTGGCCTCCTCCAACATGGAAATACCATTGGCGTTCTTTCGACGTGTTAGCGGCGGGGCGGAGTATTTTATGATCGTCAACTCGGCTAGATACAGAATTCTGCAGCCTTTCTCGAGGTGCCCGCCAACCGCACCGTGATCGGCGAGCGAGAGCGTAATATGCAGATGAGGTTCACCGCCCGCTATGATCCCGCCGCCATCGAGGATTTCGTAAGGCCCCTGGACGGTCTTGAATACGTTTTCAGGCCTGGGGCCAGTTGCCGCGTTGTAGTGGAACGTGCACTCCTCGACCGCTCCCGCGGTCACAAAGACGTGACCCTCGCGGATGTCTTTTTGCTTGATGACGTCCTCCACCGACTCAAGCAGCAGCGCGTTGCGATCAAGCGACACACGATAGATTTCCTGAATCGTCGCGCCACCGAAAATCTTTGGGGGCGGCGCAGCAGGTTTTGCGGACTGCGAATACCCCGGCGCCGCACATGTCATCGATAAGAATATAGCGAATGAATAATAAGTTCGTTGGATGCTCATTGCACTGTCCTTCCGGGCGAGCTCACGCCGCTTGATGTTCCGGCTCGATGGATCCGGTGGAATCCGCCAGGTCGACGATTCCCCGCCGGACCGCACTGATCGCCGCTTGGGTCCTGTCTGCTACACACAGTCTTTCCAGGACAACATTAACATGCCACTTAATGGTACCTTCCGTAACGCCCAGCGCCTCGGCGATCTGGCGATTACTCATGCCGCCAACGATCAGGCTGACAATCTGAAGTTCGCGGGTCGTTAACTCGCAGTTCGGAGGGCGGTTGGCCAAAGCTTCCGCTACCGGCCCGGAAAGCCAGCGAACACCCGTATGAACCGTGCGGACGGCTCTAAGAAGTTCAGCCGTGGATACAGCCTTAATGAGATATGCCATTGCGCCCGCGTTGAGCGCCCGTTGAATATGTTCGTCCCCTACACAGTTCGTTAAAACGACGAACCGGCTCTTGGAATGTTCCCTGCGAATTGCGTGGATCGCCGCCAAACCGCTCATCTCAGGCAGGCGCAACTCAATCAGCATGATGTCCGGTTGATACTCTCGAAATACATGAATGGCGTCCCGTCCGTTAGTTGCTTCAGCCACTACGCACATGTCGGGTTGAGCATTCAGAACCGCAGTGACGCCGATGCGGACGACGGCCTGGTTGTCCACGACTACGACCCTGATTTTCTTGTTCACCATTCGTCACTCCAACGTGGGATCCGGCCGCCTTGCCGTCCGCTTCCACCCCACCGGGGACGGAAGCTTTGCGGCAAGACGCCAATTGGCAGATAATGCCAGAATCGACTGATGTATCAGTAAATAGTATCCGAAACGCTAAAATCTTGTCAACCGAGGGTTGATTTAACTATTTGAAAACAAAATAAATAGATCTGGTTCATGATGGTCAAGATCGAGCCAAACGGGCCATTTACGTCTATTGACACGTCAGTATTTTGGGTTCCGCTTTCCAGCCAGTTTCATATTTTGAAGTTAGCGCGGCGAGCCGGTGTGGTTCCGTAAGTCTTCGCACGAGATCGGAAACGGCTACGATATCAGGATGGCCCTGGGAGGTTTCCGGTATGGTTTGCGTGTTCTGGCCCGCAACCCGGGATTTACGCTGCTCGCTGTGGGTGCGCTGGCTCTTGGTATTTCCGCCTCGGTTGCCATCTTCACCGTGGCGGACGCGGTGATGTTGCGGCCGCCTCCTTATTCCGACCCTGACCGATTGGTTCTGATTTCCGGGAGCAGTGAACCCTTCTCTTACCCGCGCTTCCGCTATATGGAAGCGAAGAGCCAATCGCTGGCCGCCATCGCGGCGTTCACGGAGGAGGGGTTCAACCTCACGGGCCGCGGCGACCCTGAGCAACTTTCGGCGGCGCGCGTTTCCTGGCGATTTTTCGACGTGCTGGGAATTCGTCCTGCGCTGGGCCGCGCATTTCGCGCCGAAGACGACGCGGCCGGAGCCAGGGACGTTGTCCTCATCAGCCACAGGCTTTGGGCCCGCCGCTTCGAATCGAAGCCGGATATCGTTGGGCAGAACGTGACTCTCGATGCGCGGGATTTCGCGGTGATCGGCGTGCTGCCCGCGGATTTCCGGTTCACGCCGGTGGGAGCCGAGGTCGATATTTGGGCCGCCAAAGTTTTCGAACTGAGCCTCACGACCCCGTCATCGGTCGAGGCTGGCGCCGGCTTTCTGTCCGCCGTGGCACGTCTTCAACCAGGCGTTGGATTGCGGCAGGCGCAGGCGGAACAGGAAACGCTCGGCAACCAATACCGGGCTGCGAATCCCAACCGCGCCGACAGCGACCCGCGAATCCATATTCAGGTCGCCGGTCTCGGGCGCGCCATCGCGGCGGACCTCCGCCCCGCTTTGTTCCTGCTGCTGGCCGCGGTCGGGCTGTTGTTGTTGATCGCCTGCGCCAACGTGGCCAACCTGCTGCTTTCGCGGGCGGCGGGCCGTGGCAGGGAAATGGCGATGCGCGCGGCGCTGGGGGCTTCGCGCTGGGCGATTGTCCGTCAATGCCTGGCGGAGAGCCTGCTACTCGCCATCGCGGCCGGCGCCGTAGGCCTGGCCCTGGCCTCGTGGAGCACCCGCGCCATGGTTGCTTTGAGCCACAATGCCGCGTTGGAACTTGCCGGAGTGAAAATCGATTTCGGCGTGGTGTTGTTCGCCCTGGCGGTGTCCGCCGCCAGTAGTGTGCTCTTCGGGCTGGCGCCGGCGTTTCATCTTTCCAAAACCGACCTTCACACCACCCTGCGCGAGAGCGGCCGCGCGCTAGCCGGCGCGCGCGGGGCCTGGGTGAGCGGCACATTCGTGGTGGCGCAGGTGAGCCTCTCGGTGGTTCTCTTGGTGGGCTCCGGATTGCTGGTCCGCAGTTTCATCCGGCTGCGCTCGAACAGCCCGGGCTTCGACGCCCACGGCGTGCTTACGATGCGCATCTCCCTGCCATCCACCCGTTACCACGCGAAGCCAGCGATGGTGAGTTTCTACGAAGACCTCCTCGCCCGAATGCGGACGCTGCCGGGAGTGCGCGCCGCGGCGATCTCCTCGGCCCTTCCGCTGAATCCCACCCGATTCTCGCCCGCGTTGATGGAAGGTCAGCCGGCGGTTCGGCTGGCCGAGCGGCCCCTGGTTCATATCCAGACGATCAGTTCGGACTATGGCGAAGTGATGCGCGTGCCGCTCGTCCGCGGCCGCTGGTTTAGCGCGCACGACGATGCGCAATCGCCGATGGTGGCCATCGTCAATCGGAAGTTAGCGCGCCGCTTCTGGCCGCGTGAGGATGCGGTCGGTAAGCGGATCTGGATCGGCAGGCTGGCCACGCCCGCTCAGGTCGTGGGCGTCATTGGCGACCTGAAAAACCAGAGCCTGGCATCGGAATCCGAGGCGGAGATCATGCTGCCGTTTCCGCAGCTTCCGTGGCCGCTGCTGCACGTCAGCTTGCGCGCCTCGGCGGATCCCCACAACCTTATAGCGACCGCGCGCCAGCGTATTCTGGCGCTGGACCGGGACCAGCCGGTGACCGACATGGCGACCCTGGAAGAGCTGATGGAAAAGGCCGGAGCGCAGCCGCGTTTCAATATGTTCCTGGTGGGCGTCTTTTCGGTCACGGCGCTGCTGATCTCGGTGGTCGGGGTCTACGGGGTGACGGCCTATTCCGCGGCGCAGCGGACGCGGGAGATGGGGGTGCGCATGGCACTGGGAGCATCGCGGCGGGACATCCTGGCGCTTGCCGCCGGCCAGGTAATGCGTCTGGTGATCGTCGGGATTGCGCTTGGCGTGGGCGCGGCGTTGGTCCTAACGCGCATGATGTCGAGCCTGCTGTACGATACGCCCGCCGCGGACCCGATCGCGTTCGCCGCCGCCCCTTTGCTGTTCGCCGCCGCGGGCGCGCTGGCCGCGTACATTCCGGCCCGGCGCGCGACGCGCATGGACGCATGCGAGGCGCTCCGGTACGAATGAGGCGGCCGGAAGCTCTTTCCGTCCAAGCTGGAGCCTATTTGAGGCTCGCATAATAGAGTGACGGCAAGCGGCGTCTGTGGGGTAGGATGGCATCCTGCCGCCGATTGTTAATCGGCGTTTCGCGGGCCGCTGAGAGACCGCCGAAAGCTGGTTATCAACCCGCTGCAGGTTACCAGCCTGCCCCACAGTCTGGGGCCATCCGTAACTGTAATTTGCGAGCCTCAGGAAACTGACTCAGTGTTCAGTTCCGCAATTACAGTCACGCATTCGGCAACCGCTCCCTGACGGTCGCGGCTCGGAAACGCGTCTACGCGCCGCTCTTGTTCTTGCTCTGCGCCTTGCGCCGCTCCAGGAGCCATTCCTGGCTGTTGATCCGCGGTTTGCCGTTGGCGGCCTTCCGGCGCGAATAGTTGCCGGCCGCGTTCATGTGCCGCGCCTTCATGTTGTCGGCCAGGTAGGTTTTCAGCACGGCGTCCCGAAGAGTGCGAACCAAGCCGGGGTCGCGAATCGGCGCCAGCACTTCCACCCGATGGTCGATGTTGCGGGCCATCAGGTCCGCGCTGCCGATATAAATCTCTTCCTCGCCGCCGTTGTGAAAGTAGTAGACCCGGCTGTGTTCCAGGAACCGCCCCACAATGCTGGTAACCTCGATGTTCTCGCTCACCCGCGGCACTCCCGGCCGCAGGCAGCAGACGCCGCGCACCAGGAGCTGAATCCTGACCCCCGCCTGAGACGCTTCGTAGAGCAGGCGGATCATTTCCGGGTCCGCCAGCGAGTTCACTTTGAAAATCAGGTGCGCCTTCTGGCCGCGGCGCGCAATTTGCATCTCGCGCGCAATCAGCGCTTCCAGGCGCGAGCGCAGGTTCACCGGCGCCACCATCAGCCGCTGGTAATCGGTCTTGTCCGAATACCCGGTCAGATAGTTGAACAGATTGCTCACGTCGCCGGCGATCTCTTCGTCGTTGGTGAACAGGCCGATATCCGTGTACAAGTGAGCCGTGACCGCGTTGTAGTTGCCGGTCGACAGGTGTACGTAGCGGGCAATCCGATCCTGCTCGAGTCTTACCACCAGCGTCACCTTGCAGTGCACCTTTAAGCCGATGATGCCGTACACCACGTGCACCCCGGCGCGTTCCAGCGCCTTGGCCCATTCGATGTTGCTCTCTTCGTCGAAACGCGCCTTCAGCTCCACCAGCGCCGCCACCTGCTTATCCTCTTCCACGGCTTCCAGCAGCGCTTCCACTACCGGCGCATTGCGGCCCACCCGATAGAGGCAGGTCTTGATGGCCAGCACATTGGGATCGCGCGCCGCCTTGCGCACGAATTCGATCACCGGCTGGAAGGAGTCGAACGGGTGATGCATCAGGATGTCGCGCTTGCGAATCATGGCGAAGATGTCGTCTTCGTCGGAAATCTCCGCCAGGTCGGCGGGAATCGCCGGCACAAACGGTGGGTCCTTCAGCTCCGGCCGGGGCAGGTTGTACAAACTCATCAGCCGTTTGAGCGCCAAGGGATGGTAGGTTCGATACACCTGGGTCGGGCCCACCTCCAGATTGTTCGACAAGATCTGCAGAACCGGCTGCGGCATGTCATGGGTCACCATCAGCCGCACTACGCTCTGAAAGCGCCGCTGCCGGATCCCCTCCTCTATAGTCTCCAGCAGATCCTCCGCTTCCAGTTCCTTGATTGCCATATCGGCGTCGCGGGTCACGTGGAAAGGGTGCGATTCGAGCACTTCCATCCCCGGGAATAGCGCCCCCAGGTGCGCCGCAATCACCTGCTCCAGCCACACCAACTGCACCCGCCCGTGCCGCGAGCCTTTGGTTTTCGACTTGGAGGCGCCGTTCACCGCCAGCAGTTGTGGCAGCGAGTCCGGCACCTTCACGCGCGCGAAGTGCTCGGTGCCGGCGCGGTCCCGGATCAGGACTGCCAGGTTCAGGCTCAAGTTCGAAATATGCGGGAACGGGCGCCCCGGGTCGAACGCCAGCGGCGTCAGCACCGGAAAAATCGTCTCCTCGAAATACTGTTGCGCGCGTTTTCGCTGCGCCTCGTTGAGGTCGCCGTATTCGTGAATCCAGATGCCCTGTTCGTTCAGCGCGGGCATCAAGCGCTCCAGCGAGCGGTGCGCTTCGTTGAGCAGTTTCTTGCATTCGCGCCGGATCGCCACCAGTTGCGCCCGCGGGCTCATCCCGTCCGGTCCGGCATCCACCGTGCCTGCTTCCAGTTGAGCTTCCAACCCCGCCACTCGTACCATGAAGAATTCGTCCAGATTGGAGCCCAGAATCGACAGGAACTTAGCCCGCTCCAGCAGTGGGTTTGTTTCGTCCTCCGCTTCTTCGAGCACGCGGCGCTGAAACTGCAGCAAGCTCAGCTCGCGGTTGACGTAGAGCGAGGCGTCCTTCAGATCCGGATCGCCGGCCGGAGCCGCCCTTTGGGGCTGTGCTTGAGCTTTCTTTGGCATGAGCGCTTCCACTAGTGTAAGGGGAATCGGGACCATTGGGAGACCGCCTGGCGCAGGGATGCCGGCGGGCTGGTCCCCGCTTCATGCTTCCGTAACACAATCTCCGGGGTCTTCCTTGCGCAGCATTGTATAACTGAGTAATGCATTGCAGAAGTGCGGGCGGGCCGTTTTCGGCAACCGCTCCCCGACGGTCGGATTCGCGCCTTTCCGAGCCGCGACCGTTAGGGAGCGGTTTTGCGCTGGCGGCTGACCGCTGAGCGCTGAAAGCTCGGATATAACCGCCGAAGCATACCACCGGCAAGAGTTAGGACCGACCCAATTGGCTGAAACCATCATCGAGCTCCGCGGAGTGGAGAAATTCTACGGTCCCGCCGAGGCGCGCATCCAGGTGGTGGCTCCCACCGATCTGTCCGTCTATGCCGGCGAGATCCTCGCCTTGCTGGGGCCGTCCGGCTCGGGCAAATCCACCTTGCTGCGGATTCTGTCCGGTCTTTCGCGGCCTAGTTCCGGCCAGGTGATTTGGCACGGCCAGCCGCTCGCCGGCCCCTGCCCCAACGTCGCCATCGTGTTCCAGAGCTTCGCCCTGTTTCCCTGGCTCACCGTGCTGGATAACGTGGAGGCCCCGCTCAAGGCCCGTGGCGTTCCCGCCGACGAGCGAATGCGGCGCAGCGTGAAAATTCTGGATTCGGTGGGTCTCGACGGTTTCGAGGCCGCCTTCCCCAAGGAACTCTCCGGCGGCATGAAGCAGCGCGTCGGCTTTGCCCGCGCCTTGGTCGTGGAGCCCGAAGTGCTCTTCATGGACGAGCCTTTCTCCGCTCTGGACGTGCTCACCGCCGAAAACCTGCGCGGCGAGCTCATGGAATTGTGGGACGGCAAGAAAATGCCCACCCGCGCCGTTTTCATCGTCACCCACAACATCGAAGAGGCCGTCACCCTGGCTGATCGCGTGGTGGTGCTGGGCAAGAACCCCGGCCGCATCCGCACCGATTTCCGCATCCGCATGCCCCGCCCGCGCATTCACTCCGACATGCGCTTCCACGAAGCCGTCGACTACATCTATCGCGTCCTCACCCAGCCCGACCTGGTGCCCGCTCCGCAGCCCGAAGCCGGGACGCAGGCCGCCGCGGCCGTGCCCGCCGCACGCGCCAAGTACCCCATGCTGCCCCACGCCCGGCCGGGCGGCATTGCCGGCCTGCTCGAACTGCTCAACGACCGCGGCGGCCGCGAAAATCTCTACCGCCTGGCCGATGACCTGGCGCTCGAGCTCGACGACCTGCTCCCCATCGTCGAAGCCGCTTCCCTGCTCGGCTTCCTCACCGTCCAGGAAGGCGCCGCTGAAATCACTCCCGAAGGCATCCGCTTCGCCGAGGCCGGCATCCTCCGCCGCAAAGAGCTTTTCAAAGTGGCCGCCAGCTCGCACGTCACCCTGATTCGCCAGATCGCCCGCGCCCTGGCCAGCAAGGCCGACCATACCCTCCCCGTCGAGTTCTTCCGCGACCTGCTGGACGAACACTTCACCCAGGAGGAATCCGAGCTCCAGATCGAAACCGCGGTCAATTGGGGACGCTACGCCGAGTTGTTCGATCGCGACGCTTCCACCGGACGTTTTTATATACCCGAAGAGACCCCCTCGCCCTCCGCCGAGGAGGCCGCGGGCAACTGATGTCGTTCCCCGGGCTGTCGCGGTCCCTCATTCGCGAGCGCACCTGGCCGCTTCTGGTGGATGTGGCCGTCTTCTCGGTGGTGCTGGCAACCATCTACGCCATCCTCACCACGGTGCATTACTGGATGGGCGTGGTGACACCGGCGGCGCACATTTCGCGCTCGCCGCGCGCCTTGCCCGGCTATGCCCTGTATTCGCTGGTTCGCATGACCGTGGCCTACCTATTAAGCCTGGTGTTCGCGGTCGCGTATGGCTACATTGCCGCCTACCATAAACGCCTGGAAACCGTGATGGTCGCGGTGCTCGACATCCTCCAATCCATCCCCGTGCTGAGCTTTCTGCCGAGCGTGATGCTGGCCATGGTGTCGCTGTTTCCCACCCGTCAACTGGGCGTGGAGCTGGGCTCCATCGTTCTGATTTTTACCGGCCAGGTTTGGAACATGGCTTTCAGTTTCTACAGCTCTCTGAAATCCATTCCGCGCGAGCTGCGCGAAGCGGCCGACATCTACCGCTTCAGCGCCTGGCAGCGCTTTCTGGAGCTGGAACTTCCTTTCGGCGTAATCGGCCTGGTGTGGAATTCGATCGTCTCCGTCGCGGGCGGCTGGTTTTTCCTGATGGCGTGCGAGATGTTCGTCCTGGGCGATCACGATTTCCGTCTGCCGGGGTTGGGATCGTATCTGCAGCGAGCCGCCAGCGCCGGAGATACTCCCGCCATCCTGTGGGGCCTCGCCGCCATGATTGTGGTAATCGTGCTCATCGATCAGCTCGTCTGGCGACCTCTCATTGCCTGGTCGGATCGTTTCAAGCTCGAACAAGTGGAAAGCGCCAGTGCCGTCTCTTCGCCTGTCCTGCACCTGTTGCGCAACGCTTCCGCGGTCAAATGGGTCGAGCGGCGGACCTTGCGGCCCGCGTGGGAGCGCCTGACCGTCACTCGGGCTCGCGCCGCGCGGCCTGTTGCAGGCGCGGGGCGCATCTGGCTCACCCGCGTGGTGCAGGCGGCGGGCCTGGTGTTGGTGCTTGCGGCCGTTCTCTATGCAACCTGGCAAGCTTTCGAGATGCTGCGCAGCGTGACCGGCGCGGCCCTGTCCACCACGCTCGAAGCCGCCGGCGCCACGTTCCTGCGCGTGGTTGCGTCCTTGCTGATTGCGCTCGTGTGGGCCGTGCCGGCCGGCGTCGCCATCGGTTTCAATCCGCGCCTGGCCCGCGTGGCCCAACCGCTGGCGCAGATCGCGGCCTCGGTTCCGGCCACGGCGTTGTTTCCGGTGGTTCTGCTGGCCCTGGTCCATCTCGGCGGCGGCCTGGGCGTGGGCTCCATCATCCTCATGCTGCTGGGAACTCAGTGGTATATCCTCTTCAACGTGATTGCCGGCGCCATGGCCATCCCTTCGGAATTGCGCGAGGCCGCCGACGTTTTCCGCTTTACCCGCATGCAACGCTGGCAAACCGTGATCCTGCCCGGCATCTTTCCCTACCTGGTGACCGGCCTTGTGACTGCCTCCGGAGGCGCCTGGAACGCCAGCATCGTGGCCGAGTATTTTCACTTCCGTGGCAAGATCATGACGACTCTCGGCCTGGGCGCTCAGATCAGCTCCGCCACCGATAGCGGCAACACCCTGCTGCTGCTGCTCTCCACCATCGTCATGGCCGTGCTGGTAGTATGCGTCAACCGCCTGGTCTGGAAGCCCCTGTATCGGCTAGCGGAGACGCGGTATAGGTTGGAGGGGTGACGGGGGATGGGGAAGATTCCGTGTTGGTCCACACTGGGACCGGCGGGGAAGCGATGCCGTATCATAAGACGTATGCCTGAACTGTCTTGTGCCGGCGATGGCAGCGCGCCGGGGTGCACCAAGTCGGGAGTCGCCTCATTCTGGAAACCTCCCAGCCGACTCACCAGCGGATCTCAATCCCGGACCACCGCCGGCTCCGACTCGGCGCATTCACTTCAATCCTTCGAGCCGTCGCCCAGCACAAGCGTATGACGCGACGCGCGCTCATCGCAAGTCTCTAAAGGGCGAGATGCTATCTCTAGGAAGCGGCTCGGCTAGCTGGCTTGGTGACCGGTTTGGGAGGGCGGCCTGGGACGCCAGCATCGTGGCCGAATATTTTCACTTCCGTGGCAAAATCATGACCACTCTCGGCCTGGGCGCCCAGATCAGCTCCGCCAGCGACAGCGGCAACACCCTGCCGCTGCTGCTCTCCACCATCGTCATGGCCATGCTGGTAGTGTGCGTCAACCGCCTGGTCTGGAAGCCCCTGTATCGCCCTGGCGGAGACGCGGTATCGGCTGGAAGGGTGACCGGCGGCGGAACGAGCAGAAGCGGATTTTCAGATCCGAATCGCTGATGCGATGGCCACAGCCGAACGATAGCGCGTAAAAAATACCCGTAATAACTACCGCCTCTCCGAGCAATCGCCCGAATTTCCCCAATAATAGCTTGGCATTTTGTCGAATTTTCCAGCGAACATTTCGGATTCTTCTTATGGCCTCTCAAGTGCATAGAATCGCACAAATGTGAGATTCAGTTCTACCAGTACTCGAAAGCCTCCAGCGCGGCAGGCCGGGTACCAGTGTGCGGAAGGAGCTTATAACGTGAAGACCAGGAAGTCATTGATATATTTGGTGATATTCTCCGCCTATTCCCTGGACCCACTTGCAGAACTCGCAACAGAAACCTTCCGCACTGTTCGTATTCCGTCCGGGGCGACGATTTTTTGGAGCCCCAATTGCTGTCAGGGGCTGTGAGTGCGTGAAATCGCCACACCAC
>JBEKYD010000007.1:0-61270 GCA_049511335.1 Bryobacteraceae bacterium
AAAAATGCCTATTTTACAGGTGTTTGAACGGCCTAACGTCCAAATGGAAGCAGGCCTCGACCCTAACCAACTGAATCTGTTCGACTTTTAACGGGACAGCTGTGGGACAGACGATCGTTTTTTGTCGTCTGTCGAGCGGTTGGCCTGGCGAGGGCCTGACAGACCACGAAAAATGGTCTGTCCCACTTGCGATTACTCGGCCGCAGGTGAACCAGCCTGAAACCTGGCTCAACCCAAGTTCCACGGCATCGGGAGTTCGGAATCTACACTAGCCGATCAGGCCCAACTCCTTTCCCACTTGGCGGAACACTTCGAGCGCCCGGTCCAACTCCTGCCTGGTATGGGTGGCGGTTACGATGGTGCGCACGCGAGCTTTGTCGCGAGCCACGGTGGGGAATCCGATGCCGGTGGCGAACACGCCGTTTTCAAACAGCTTGCGCGACAGTTCGTGGGCCAGGCGCGCCTCTCCGGTGATCACGGGAGTGATGGGAGTTTCGCTCTCGCCGGTGCGGAAGCCGGCCTGGGCCAGGCCCTGCTTGAAGTAGCGGGTGTTGGCCCAGAGTGTTTCGATGCGCTCGGGTTCCTCTTCGAGCACGTCGAAGGCAGCCAGGCAGGCGGCGGCCACGGCGGGCGGATGGGACGTGGAAAAGAGGAAAGGCCGGGCGCGATGGTAGAGAAACTCGATCAGGTCGCGGCTGCCGCAGACGTAGCCGCCCAGCACGCCGATGGCTTTCGACAGCGTCCCGACCTGGATATCCACCTTGCCATCGAGGCCGAAGTGGTCGATGGTGCCGCGGCCGTTGCGGCCCAGCACGCCGGAAGAATGCGCGTCGTCGACCATCATGATGACGCCGTGGCGGGCGGCCGCCGCGGCGAGTCCGGGCAGCGGGCCGATATCGCCATCCATGGAAAAAACCCCGTCGCTGATGAGCAGTTTGCGGCCGGGCACGGAATCGAGCTCGGCGAGGATACGCTCGGCCGCGGCGACGTCTTTATGCGGAAAGACGTGGATCTTGGCGCGGGAAAGGCGGCAGCCGTCGATGATGCTGGCGTGGTTCAACTCGTCGGAAACGATGTGATCTTCGGCCGAAAGAATGGCGGAAACGGTGCCGGCGTTGGCGGCGAAGCCGGACTGAAAAACCACCGCGGCTTCCACGTTCTTGAACCGGGCGATGCGTTCTTCCAGCTCCATGTGCAGCTTCATGGTGCCGGAGATGGTGCGGACGGCGCCGGACCCGACGCCGTAGCGGCGCACGGCTTCGATCGCGGCCTCGCGCAGCTTGGGATGAGTGGTCAG
Organism: Bryobacteraceae bacterium; assembly: GCA_049511335.1. Taxonomy (GTDB): domain Bacteria; phylum Acidobacteriota; class Terriglobia; order Bryobacterales; family Bryobacteraceae; genus JBEKYD01. Next base: position 1,298 of record JBEKYD010000007.1, read on the forward strand.
GCCGAGGTAATTATTGGACGCCAGGTTGATGACTTCCTTGCCGTCGTAACGGGACATGGCCGCGGGCTCGGACTCGAGCACCCGCAGCCGCTGATAGGTGCCGGCCTGGCGCCATTCATTCAATTGATCGCTGAGGTAGGAGAGAGGTTGGGGCATACAGCTTTCAGCTTACAGCGATTGGCCTTAAGCGGACGGCGCGCGCAGTATACTATGGGCATGGCGTCGGTGACCGAGATCGGGACCTTGATCGACCGCGACCCCAAAGTGCGTGGGGGACGGCCGAAGATTGCCGGAACGGGCCTGACCGTAAGCAGGGTCGCCACCTGCTATAAGATGGGCATGACTCCGGAGGAGATTGCCCTGGAATACCCGCACCTGACATTGGCACAAGTCCACGCGGCGCTGGCTTACTATCACGTAAACCGCGATGAGATCGAGACCGATATCGCAGAAGGCGAAGCAGCGGCGGCCCACTGGGAGCAGGAGCTAGCAAGCAAGCCCGCTCGGTCATGAGCCGGGTCCGCCTGTATCCTGACGAGGACTCCATGCGGAGGTCTCTCGTATTCGGCTTGAGGGCCCGCGGGGTTGATGTGCTGACTGCCGCTGAGGCGGGTATGATCAACCGCGAAGATGAAGAACATCTCCGAGCCGCGGCGGCTTCCGGACGTGCGGTATTCACATTCAATACCGGTGACTACTGCGCCCTGCACCAACTCTGGGCGAGTGAGGGACGTACCCACGCCGGGATCGTCGTTTCGCTATTCAAGCCGGACGCCTTTGCGAATTTCACGGATGCGCGCAGCGGCAAGCCGGGCTTTCGCCTTATCAAATCCACCGCTGCGGTGCGACAGTGCGCCAAGGGCTGAATCGATGAACTCATCCACGGACCGGACCAAGCCGGACTGAATAGCGTCCTGAATAACTCTTTCTTGGGCTGGCGTCAGATTGATGGTCACGGAGCGGCCTCGACCCTGTATTATCTCGCGATTGATAATCTGCCGCAGGCCCCCGTCCGTTCGACGCGAGAGGCCCGCGCCACGCGGAGTGACGGACCACAAAATGCGGTGGTCTGTCCAGGTCTGTCCCACTCATTCCGCTAGGCGCGTGTATAGCCCCGCCCAATGCACCAGCGGGCTGCCCTCCGAAACCCGCGCGCGGAGCATGCGGCCGATCAGGATGTCGTGATCGCCGGCGCTGAGGCGCTGATGGACGGCGCATTCGATGGTAGCAAGGGCGCCGTCGATCAACGGCACATCGAATTCGCCCGAGTGCCAGCGGAGGCCATCGAAGCGGTCCTGGCCGCGGCGCGCAAAGCGCTCCGAGATGGACTGCTGATCTTGCGCCAGAATACTGATACCGAGATGCCGGGCGGCGCGGAAGCAATCGATGATGGTGACGGCGTGGCCGAGGCAGACGAGCACCAGCGGAGGATCGAGCGAAAGCGAGGTGAAGGAGCTCACCGTGAGGCCGTGCGGAGCGCCTGTGGAATCGGTTACCGTGGCGATGGTGATGCCGGTGGGGAAGCGTCCGCAGGCGTGCCGGAACAGCTCGCTCGAGACGCTGCCTGCCTGAGTCTGGGCGCGGTCGCTTGACATGCAGTAAATTCAATCTTATCATGTGGTTGACCGATGCGAGGTGAGAAACTTGGCAGGCCCTCGCCCGTGAGGAGGAGTGTTTTGATCAAGCTGGATATTATCAACGAAGTCGTCAACCGCACCGGTATTACGAAGACCAAGGCAGAGATGGCGGTCGAAACCGTGTTCGAATCGATGAAAAAGGCCCTCGAACAGGGGGACCGAATCGAATTGCGGGGATTTGGGGTATTCAACGTGAAGCCGCGCAAGACGGGGATCGGCCGCAACCCGCGCACCGGCGCGGAGGTATCGATTCCTCCCGGCAAAGCGGTACGTTTCAAGCCGGGGAAGGAACTGCAGACGCTGCAGTAGGCGGCCACAGCGTCCAGAATCTGTGTCCACTCAGGATTTTCCCCCGGCGCCCTTTCCGTTTCCCGCGTCGAGCGGCGACGCCGATCGGTTCGCGACGGCGCCGGCTGAAGAGGTTGGCTCGCCCCGCGAACGCTATTGGCTGTATGCGTTGCTGTTCGCGGTGACGCTGGTTTCCACGTCGCTGGTGGGCGCCGCCATGCAGTTCGATTTCGACCGCAACGTGCCGTTCGATCTGGAACGCAGCTTAGAGCTGTATCCATGGTTCTGGCATCATCCGGCCGGGCTCGTGCGCGGTTTGCCATTTTCGCTCACCCTGCTGACGATTCTGCTGGCGCACGAGTTTGGCCACTACCTGGCGGCGGTGTATCACGGGGTTGACGCCAGCCTGCCCTATTTCATGCCGTCGCCGTTTTTGGGCACGTTCGGCGCTTTTATCCGCGTGCGCTCCGCGATTTATTCCAAGCGGGTGCTTTTCGATATCGGCATTGCCGGACCGCTGGCGGGGTTCGTGTTCTTGCTGCCGGCGCTGGCGGTGGGGATTTCCCTATCCAAAGCAATTCCGGGGATCGCCCATCAAGGCAGCATGGAGTTTGGCGTGCCGGGCCTGGAATGGCTGCTGGGAAGGGCGATTTTCCCGGCATGGCGTTCAGCCGATTTGTATCTGCATCCGGTGGCGCGCGGGGCGTGGATTGGCATGTTCGCGACGGCCATGAACCTGCTGCCGGTCGGACAACTCGACGGAGGGCACATCCTGTATTCCTTTTTCCCGCGCCTTCATCGCGGCATATCGACGGGATTGAGCCTGCTCTTGTTGCTGGTGGGGGGCGTGGCCATGGTGTCGGAGTGGCTGTCGCTGCCGATGGCGAGACGCCTTTGGCCGGGCTGGGGCCTGTTGGGAGCGGTGCTGCTGGTGCTGGGACGCAGGCATCCGCTGGTCTACGATCCGACGCCGCTCGACCGGGGACGGCGCCGCCTTGGATGGGTAGCCTTGGGTGTCTTCCTGCTCTGTTTCAGCTTTACGCCGTTCGCGGCCGGCGGGCTGTAAGCGGATGAAAATCACCGCCACCATCATCACCCGGGACGAAGAGCGCAACATCGCCCGCGCGATTGAAAGCTTGCGCTGCTGCGACGAGATTCTGATTCTGGACAGCGGCTCGACCGACCGCACCATGGAGCTTGCCGAAAAACTGGGCGCGCGCGTGGTGGAAGCCGGGTGGCGCGGCTATGCGGGGCAGAAGAACTGGGCGGCGGAACAAGCGGCCAACGACTGGATCCTGTCGCTCGATGCCGACGAAACCTTGAGCGAAGCGCTGGAAGCGGAAATCTGGAACCTGAAGAAGACCGGCCCGCGTTTCGATGCGTACACCATGCCGCGGCTGGCCCGCTACCTGGGCCGATGGATTTTGCATTCGGGGTGGTACCCGGACCGCAAGATCCGTCTCTACGACCGCCGCAAGGCGAAGTGGGTGGGCGATTTCGTGCATGAGAGCGTGATGTTCGAAGGCAGACTGGGGCACCTGGAAGCGAATATCCTGCACTTCACTTGCGAATCGCTGGCCGAACATGTCAAGACCATGGACCGGTACACCACCCTGGCGGCGCAGGAGTTGGCGGCGCGGCGGGTAAAAGTGCCGCTGTGGCGGGTGATGACCGCGCCGCTCTGGACATTCGGGAAGAGCTATATCGCGGAGCGCGGTTTTCTGGACGGATTTGAGGGGCTGGTGATATCCTACATGGCCGCCTTCTACACGTTCCTTAAATATGCGAAAGCGAGAAACATGAGCGGATGAAGGTGCTGCACCTGGATTCGGCGCACGAGATGCGTGGGGGCCAGTGGCAGGCGCTTCGCCTGATGGAGGGGCTAGCAGCGCTGGGGGTGGAATCTACGCTGATGGCGCCGGAGGGAGCGGCGCTCTGCGAATTGGCGCGCCAACGAGGTCTGCGCGTCGAGCCGTTGGGCTTGGTGCGGCTGGCGAGGCTCGAGCGGAAGCACGATTTGGTACATGCGCACGATGCGCGGACGCACGCGCTCGGAGCGCTGACGGGCAGCGCGCCGCTGGTGGTCTCGCGGCGGGTGGCTTTTGCCATCGGCGATTCGGCGCTGTCGCGGTGGAAGTACGGCCGGCCGGTGCGCTATATCGCCGTCTCCGAATTCGTGAAATCGGTGCTGGTGGGCGGCGGGGTGTTGGCCGACAAGATCGATGTCGTTTACGACGGTGTTCCTTTGTTAGAACCGGCGGGGCCGGTCGAGCCGCCGCTGATCCTGGCGCCGGACAATCGCAGCGATCCGCGGAAAGGCGCGGCTTTGGCAGCCGAGGCGGCGCGCTTGGCAGGGGTGGAAATCACCTTCTCGGACGATTTGGAACGGGAATTGAGGCACGCCAGTCTGTTCGTATACTTGACCGAAAGCGAAGGGCTCGGTTCGGCGGCGTTGCTGGCCATGTCGGCCGGGGTGCCGGTAATCGCCAGCGATGTGGGAGGGTTGAAGGAAGCCGTGAGCCATGGCGAGACCGGCCTCTTGGTGCAGAACGACCCGAAGGTGGTGGCGCGTGCCATCGGCCAGTTGCTGGGAGACCGTGAGGCGGCCGGGCGGATGGGCCGCCTTGCTCGCCTGAAGGCGGCCGAGATGTTCACCATCGAGAATATGGCGCGCGGGACGTTGGACGTATACGATAGGGTGTTGATGTGATCGAAGCCAGTCTTGCCTTCCTGTTCGGCCTGCTGATCGGAAGCTTCCTGAACGTCTGTATCTACCGTTGGCCGCGCGACCTGTCGGTGGTGCGGCCCCGGTCGCACTGCCCGTTCTGCGAGAAGACCATCGCCTGGCACGACAATATTCCCCTGCTGAGTTACCTGCACCTTGGCGGCAAGTGCCGCGCCTGCGGGGCCCGCATTTCGCCCCGGTACCCGGCGGTCGAGCTGATTACCGGGCTGCTGTTCGGATACTTTGTGTGGTACGTCGGCTTGACTCTGCTGGCGGTCAAGATGTGCGTGTTCTGCGCCATGCTGGTGGCGCTGGTCTTCACGGATTTCGAAGAGCGGATACTGCCCGACGAATTCACTCTGGGCGGCACGCTGGCGGGGATCGTGTTCGCGGTGTTCGTGCCGTTGCGCGACCCCACGGCCGTGGCAGTGCTGTGGCTCGCCGGGGTGCAACCCTCCGATCGTTTCTTGTGGATCTTCAGCGCGGCGTTCGGCGCGGCATTCCCCTCGCTGCTGCTTTGGTTTGGGGGCTGGGCTTATTTCAAGCTCCGGAAACGCGAAGGGCTGGGCTTCGGAGACGTCAAGCTGACGGCGATGCTGGGGGCTTTTCTCGGCCTGGAAGGCGCGTTGCTGGCCCTGGTCGCGGCGTCTGTAGTGGGCTCTCTGCTGGGCTTCGCATATATCAAGCTCACGGGCAAGGACACGGCCACCTACGAGTTGCCGTTCGGCGGATTCCTGGGAGCTGCGGCGATTGCCATTGCGGTCTTCGGGAAACAGTTACTGAACTGGTACGGGCGGCTGTAGCTGGCACAGGCTCAAGCCTGTGCCACCCCACCTACGATCAATGGTAGTAGCTTGGCCGGCGCGCTACCCTGAATTCCTTACTATTCTCGCTCGGGGGTCGCTATCTACATGCCTAGTGTACTCATATCGCGGTGGGCACTTTTCGCTCTGGGTTTTCCGTTCGTTGTCGCGGCACAGACGCCGGATACGGCGGTTCTGAACGGCCGGGTCGTGGACACAAGCCATGCGGGCGTCGGCGCTGTCGCGGTCACGGTCCGGAATGCGCAAAGCGGACTGGAGCGCAAAGCCGTTACCGACGATTCGGGGACCTTTACCGTGGAGGGTCTGCCGGTGGCCGGCAAATATACGGTGACTGCGGCGAAGACCGGCTTTGCGGAAAGCCGCGTGGAAGGCGTGAGCCTGGCGGGCGGCACCACCGCCGGCATCGTGCTGGAAATGAGCGTAGCCGGCAGCACGACCGCGGTCACGGTGACGGGTGCGGCCGGCGGGGTGCGCACCGATGCGCCACAGATCGGCGCTTACCTGAGCTCCGCGGAAGCGGAAGAGGTGCCGCTATTCGACCGCAAGATCACCTTTCTGCCCTTGCTCAATGCCGCCAATCGTCCGGCCATCAATCAGGGCGACATCTTCATGAACGAGGACCTGTTCACCACCAACGGCGCGGGCCGGCGGCAGACCTGGTTCGAGGTGGATGGCGCCACCGACAACGATAGCTGGGGCCGGCAGACCACCTTCAGCAACCTCCCGCTGGCGGCGGTGAATGAGATGACGGTACTCACCAACTCTTTCACCGCCGAATACGGCGGGAGCACGGGCAGCGCGGTGAATATCGTAACCAAGAGCGGCAGCAATCAGTTTCATGGCGAGGGGCTATACATGGGGCGTCCCTCGGGGACCGAAGCCGCGCTGGATGGTTTCAATAGCGTCACGGCCACCAGCGGCAACGACCTGGCGAACGATACGCTCAATCAGGCGGCGATCTCGCTCTCCGGTCCGCTGAGCGCCAACCACCGGACGCAATTCTTCGCAGCCGGCGAGTACAGCATGGAAAACAAAGCGTCGCCCGTGATTTCGCCGGTCGCGCCGGGCAATTTCGTCGGCCACTATCGCGACTGGCTGGGCTTCCTTCGCATCGATCACCAGATCGACGGCCGCAACAACCTATTCTTCCGCAGCGACGTGGACGGATTCTACGACACTAATCCCAACGGCATTGTGGGCGGCAACTCGCTGCCCACGGTCGCGCGGACCTTCAAGCGCCGCACCTATTCCGAAGAACTGGGCGAAACCGCAACGCTGAGCGGGAACTGGATCAACAACGTCCGGCTCCAATTCCAACTTGCCGACCCGATCACACAATTCGAGCCGGCGATTTACGGGACGCAGTACCAGGTGCCGATTTCCGCCGGGGGAACGTTCACTACAGGAACCTCACAATCGGCCCTGCTGATGAACCATCAATACGAGCTTGCCGATATGGTTTCAACCGTGCGCGGGAAGCATGAGATCAAGTTCGGAACCGACGTCATCCATGCTCACACCGGCGGCAACAGCAAAGAATTCGGGGGCCCGATCTATCTCGGACAATTCGTTTATAAAAGCTGCACTCTGACGCTCGTTGCCTGCGAAGGAACGAGCTATCTGGGTAACATCGCCAACGTGGCCACTTACACCCAAAGCTACGGCAACGCTTCCTACACGGTGGACGATACGCTGTGGTCGCTGTTCGTGCAGGACGATTACCGCGTCCGCCCGGACTTGACCCTCAACCTGGGCATGCGGTATGAGCGCCAGACCTTCACTAACTCCACCAAGGACATCGCACCTCGGGTAGGTTTCGCCTACAACGTAAAGGGAGACGGAAAAACGGTGGTGCGTGGAGGTTTCGGCATTTACTACTCCGAGATTGTCGACAATTCCGAAGCGAACTACGCGCTCACCGGTCCAACCGGCGTTTTCAATTACACCGCCGCGCCGGGGCAGGTGGGCTTTCCCGCCAGTGTAGCCGCGGCGCCGCTGCCGGCTTTTCCCGCCGGCGCGGTGGCGCCGCTGCGGAGCCTATACATCCGCCCCGGAATGGCGTCTTATTACAACCAGTTCTTCCCCACGTCGACATTGATCGGCTATCCCAACGGACTTTACAGCCCTTACTCCGAGCAATGGACCTTGGGTGTGGAGCGCCGTCTGGGCCATGGCTTTGTGCTGAGCGTGGACTACGTCGGTTCGCACACGCTGAAAATCAATCGGCCGCTCGATGTCGACCCGCCGGCGCCTTTCGTTCGCACCCAGCCGGGCCAAACGCGGTCCGCGCAAGCGGCGAACTGCACGCGCCCGTATTGGCTCTGGTGGTACGCGCAAAATAATATGACTTGCAACACTAGCACCGCTACCAATCCGCAACCGCCCTATGCGGTGATCCAGAGCGATGTAAATGACGGTTACTCGTATTACGACGCGCTGGATGTGAACCTGAGCCGAAGATTCACGCGCCGGCTGTGGATGCTGGCGAGTTATACGTGGTCGCACGCCATCGATAACGTCGACCCCGATCTCCCCAGTCAGAACCCCAACGATGCGAATTCCACCGGGAGGATAGAAAACAGCAACGCGATCTTCGACCAGGCGCAGAGGTTCGTGCTGAGCGGGGTCTATCTCGCTCCCTACGGCATTCACGTGGGTGGCGTAGCGACTTTGGCGTCCGGTCTCCCGTATAACTACACGACCGGCACGACGAATAGCGGCGATACTGGGGCAACCACGGATCGCCCGGTGATCAATGGAGTCGTAGTGGGCAGAAACGTGGGACACGGGCGGCCGATTTACGATATCGCTCCGTTTGTCGAGCGCTCGTTCACGTTTTCCTCCGAGCGTGTGCATCTCACTCTGCGCGCCGAAGCGTTAAATGGTTTCAACCATGCCAATTTCGTGGGCTACAGCGGCACTTACGGTAACGGAGCGGCACCGGGCGCCGGTTTTGGCGCTCCGCTGGCCGGAGTAACCAACCAGTTGCCCGCGCGGTCATTGCAGTTTACGGGCCGGGTGACGTTTTAGTCTCCGGCGCGACCGACAGTTCCTCGCACAGGCGAGCGCCTGTTCAAAAAACGGACTCGCCGACGCAATCTTTGTTCTCGACCTGAAGGCTGGAACGGCGAGCCGGTGCTTCCAGGCGCACGGCCCAAGCGGAAAGTTCCACAAGATCAAGCTCAGCGTCAAAAACCGGCTACTCACAGTGCGGACTCGCGACGGGTACTACTCGCAGTAACGGTTAGCCTTCCGGCCAGGGTTTCCCCGAGAGGTGGAAGGCCGTGGTACATTTAGAAAAGCGCTGAAGCAACAAAGGCAGCCCGGGCGGCTCAAACCCGCCACGACGCACTGAGCGCAGTACAAAAAGCAAGCGGGAGTAACTCAATGGTAGAGTCACAGCCTTCCAAGCTGTTGGTTGCGGGTTCGATTCCCGTCTCCCGCTCCATGTTCCCCCGGTGAACCGGCGCTTATTGTTAGCGATTCGGTGTGTTTTTCCCTAGGTGTCGTAACGTCAGCCGCTCCAATTGTGTTCGGAATTACGACTTCCCATTCAGCCACCGCCGCTCTATAGTGGGGAAACGTGCTAGCGGTCACTGACATTAGTCTACTGCGTTGTCCTTTGCAAGACCTTTGTCTCACACAGACGGCATCTTACTTCGCTAAACGTGATCGGGCACTCATGAGCACGGTTCTGGAAATTGACGAAGTCGCCCACCCTGAGGCATCCTCCCAGGTGCCGGGAGGACTCGGTCTGTCCAGCCTATCCCGTCAGAAGATAGGTGACCCAGAGGTGGGACAGACCATCGTTTTTCGTGGTCTGTCAGGCTCCCGCCGGGCCAAGCGCTCGACAGACGACAAAAAAACGATCGTCTGTCCCACCTGCGCCGCCTCGCTAAATCGGCGGCTTTTCGATGCGCATATAGTCCACGTCGGAGGTGGCGATCATGCCGGTGTCCATCATCTCCTCGACCTCGGGAATCAACCGCGCCAGGTTCTCCGCCGTATCCACGATGGTGACCACAATCGGCTGATCTTTCGCCATCAAGTGATGGCGGTGGATTTCGGCTGTCTCGCCGTATCCTTCAAAACCGCGAAAGACTGTGGCCCCGGCGACCTTCAGCTCCTTCGCGCGATTCACGATCGCCTCGTACAGGGGTTTCCCCTTATAACGGTCGCCCTCGCTGAAATGCAAGCGCAGCAACTTAGCTTTCTTAACCGTTCGCATGGCTGGACTCCGCCGCTGGGCTGCTGTGAACCAGGCGAATCACGTCCACGTCGGAAAGCACGATGATTCCGTCCTGCATCATGGATTCAATCTCGTCAATCGCCTTGGCCAATTTCTCCTCCGCGTCCACCACCGAAATCATCACCGGCAAATCGTGCGAAAACGGCAGCCGCCCACTCTTGTGGGTGTGCCCTTTCGCTCCGTAACCCAGAATGCCCCGGTATACCGTCGCACCCGCGATGTCCATCATCCGCAATCGCTTCACGATCGCCTCATAAAGCGGTTCGCCCTGCCATTTGTCCGACTCGCCCATGTAGATTCGCATCAGCCGGGCTATGCCTCGCATTGCGGTGTGCGGCCCTTTCGGCGGCGACGGCCGTTCTTTGTCGGCGACCTTGATCACCTGAGTGTCCTGAACTTCGATCACGCCGTCCGTGACCATGTCGTAAAGAGTGGGCATGAGCTCATCGACTTTCGGGGCCGATTCGATGAACTCTATGCGAATGGGCAAATGTTCGGTAAGCACCTCGATTTTGGCGGTGTGCATCACCTGGTGCGCGCCAAAACCCGCCATCGCCCGCGTGGCCGTGGCGCCGGACACCCCTTTGTGGAGCAGGAACGTCAGAATGGAGTCGCACAGCGAACCGAAGCGGTGCTGCGTGTCCTCATTGACGAAGATCGTGACCTTCTTTGCCGTGCCCTTCTGGAGCATGATCGATTCCTATGTACCCTAACATAACGCCGATCGCAATCGGCGCCGCACCACCAACAGGTACCCTATCGATTCCCGGTCTCCGCGCCCAAAGATTTCCGCGCCGCGTCAAGCCGCTCCAGATCCGCGCGGAGCCGCGGCGACCGTTCGTTGCCGCCGCTCTCCACCAGGCGCCCGACCGTGCCCATCAACTCATCTACGCGCCGCCGCGCTTCCTTCTCCACTCCCCAAAGCGCGCCATTCACGCTCTCCTCCCATTGCGTGCTCAGCCTGCTGAGGTTCTGATAAATCAAATACGAGACGGTGCGCGCAAAGTGGCGGCGAACCGCGGCCTTGATCGCCCACACCGGCAGAAGCGGCGACAGCAGTTCCCAGTTTCTGTCGAATACCCGTCCCACGCGAGTATCCGGGCTCCTGGGCTCCAGCACGCGGATTTCGGTTTCCGTGGTGCGCAGCGGCACGCCGAACGCCCGCATGGTGCGCTCCGACAGGCCATCCCGAAATTGTTGCAGCATGCGGAATGCCTGCCTCTCTATTTTGTGCAGGGGCGTCACAAACGCAGCGCGTTCCCGGATCGAAAGCACGCTCAGCTCATCGCGCAGGGCGCTCGCCAGCCATTCCTCGAACGAGCTAAGCATGGTGGCGAGACTTTTCGTCCATGTCGGGAATTCGCCTTCGAAGGTTTCGAGCAGCGTCCGGTCCAGTTCCTTTTGGTGCGCCTCGAGCCGATGGCTGACCGCGGTTCGTGTTCCCGCCGCGGCATCTCGCACCGCAAGCCGGATCGTCGACTTCACTTCGTCGACCGCTTCCCTCTCGCCAAAGACCTGCCGGCTCAGCGCCTGCCGCTCCGACTCCACCATCTCAGCCGATTTCAGACTCAGCGCCAGGTAATCTCCGCATTCTCGCAGCAGCGTGTCGATCTTCCGGCGCGAGATCGCTTCGCGCTCTCCGGCGAAGCGCTCCAATGTTCCGGTCACAAGCTCCGCTTCCAATTCCTCACGGAACCGCTCAAAACCGGGCTTCGTCGAATAAGGGAAGACCCGCGGCGTTCCCTCCAAATTCTTGGCAAGCTGGGCTCGCACGAACTCCGTCACTTCCGCAAGCTCCCGCGCGCTCACGAGGTCTGCCTTGGTGAGCAGCACGGCCACCTTCGGGGTGTACTGGTAAAGATCCCGCAACAGCTCGATATCGCGTTGCGAAAGCGGCGGATCGACGCTCACCGCCACCAGCGCCAAACCCACATTCGGCAGCCAGTCGAGCGACGTTTGCGTGTTATGCGAAAGCGCGCTCTCCAAGCCCGGCGTATCCACGAACTTCAAACCGCGAAACCGGCGCAATTCCGGCAACTCGACCGCGATGAGATCGACTTGCTTGGTGTTCTCCGGGTTCTCCTTCTCGGAAATGTAGGCGCCGATCCGGTCGAGAGGAATCTCCGGGTCGCGGCCGTCCCGGTGATGCACGCGCGCCTCTTCGCGCGCGCCGTAACGGATTTCCGTTACCACTGCCGTCACCGGCACCACGCCAACCGGAAGAATCTCCCGTCCGATGAAGTGGTTCAGAAAACTACTCTTGCCGGCCTTGAATCGCCCCAGCACGGCGACGCTGATTTCGTCCTGCCACACCGAAGCTTGGGTGGTCGCGAGAAGCCCGGAAATCGCGGATATCTCGTACCGCGCCGCCACCTCCGCCGCCAGTTCCAAAGCGCGCTGAATAGGAGAATGAGGATCCGCGGAGCCGATCGTACGGTTGGTTTCGGGAAGGATGTCTTGAATCTTCGGAATCATAGCTCCTCACATCAGTAGGAGCCATCATTCCCGAGAAATCTCGAGACCGTTGATGGCGGGCTCCATCACCTGTCTAAAACAGATTATAGCTTTCTTTCCGAGTCCGGCGCTATGCTCTCCGCATTGACCCGCCGCTAACCTTCGGTAATAATAAACCTAGGCGTTGGAGTTCGCCGCAACCGCCCCTCGGGGAAGATGACTCCTACAGAGAGGATTTCCGGTTGTGAGCGCGCCTGGCCACTTGAATCCGTCGCAGCGGTTGCACCTCCTCACGAGTTGCCAATATGCCGACAGGCTGCTATCGGAAATCGAGGCAACTCTCGTCGCATCGCAGTCCAAATCGCCATTCCCCAAATTCAAGCCGGATCTTTTGCCGGCGCAAGCCAAAGTCGTTCAGGACTACATCGCGAGGATGCGCGCCCAATTGGTCCGCGTTTTGGACAGTCAGGGTGTGCCGGTTCCGGCGCCCGGTATTGGGTCGGTCCATTCCATTCGAGTGACCCTCGGATTTGTGCAAATTGCTTTCGACGAATGCCGCCCTAAGCGCATGGCCGGCTATGGCGAGCTGGCCGACGGCGCTGGAATCGAAATCGCCGGGCTGGTCGACGAGATCCAAAGTATCGTTTCCAGGTTGGAGACCTACCTTGCCCAGGGCCAGTCCGCCGGCCTGGAGGAGCGGCTCCGCCGCTTGGAGGAGGCCGGCGGCGATGTCGCACGAATCCAAGCGCTCGAACGGGCAATCGACCGCCACGGCCTGGTCGAGTTTCGGCCGCTTTTAGCTACCATCGTCGACCGGCTGGAAACGGATACGTTTGAAATCGCCGTGTTCGGCAGGGTCAGTTGCGGAAAATCGTCTCTGCTGAACCATCTTGTCGGGCAGGACCTGTTGCCGGTGGGGGTAACCCCGATCACGGCGGTGCCGACGCGCCTGGCTTACGGTCCCGAGCCCCGCGCTACCGCTTGGTTCGCCGACCGGAAGCCCGAGCATTTCGGCATCGATCGTCTTGCGGAGTTCGTAACCGAGCAGCAAAATCCGGGAAACTTGCAGCATGTAACCCGAATTGTGGTGGAGCTGCCGGCGCAGCGGCTTCGGGAAGGCATTGTCTACGTCGATACGCCGGGGCTTGGCTCGCTTGCCACCTCCGGCGCCGCCGAAACCAGAGCCTATCTTCCCCGCTGCGATTTGGGCGTCGTGCTGGTGGATGCCGCGTCGACTCTGACCGAGGAGGATCTGGCGACGATTCAGACGCTTTCCGATGCCGGCATCCCCGCTTCCGTGCTGTTGAGCAAGGCGGATTTGTTGGCGCTCGCCGACCGGGAGCGGGTGCTTCGATATGTCGCCGGCCATATCCGTTCCGACCTCGGTTGTGAGCTGCCGGTGCACGCCGTCAGTATCAAGGCTGAGTGCGGCGGCCTCCTCGAAAAATGGCTCGATGCCGAAATCCTTCCGCTTTATGACCGCCACGCGGAGCTCGCGCGGCAATCGCTCCATCGCAAGATCGGTGCGCTTCGCCTGGGAGTGGAGGCGGCTCTCAAGGTGCGGCTGAAGCGCGCGGGCCCCGGCGACCACCCCGGCGCCGGCATGGACGCGAGCAAGCTGCGGCTGCTGGAGACGGAACTTAGAACGGCAGCCGGGAAGATTGCAGAGGCGCGGACGGAGTGTCTGGCCGAAACCGATGCGCTTCGCGAATGCGCGGACGATTTTATCAGGACCGCCGCGAACAATCTGGTTGCCCTGTGGAGCGTGCAGTTCCATCGTCCGCGAACCGCCGCGGCATTAACCGAGCCGCGACCGTCAGGGAGCGGTTGCCGGGAAAGCGCCACAGCCCCAAGCCTGATCCAGAATAAGCTGGAGCAGGCTGCCGCCGAAAAAGCGGCGCGCATCTCGTCCGCGATTCAGGAGGCGGCCGGTTACGCCGCCAGCGCGCTTGGGAATACGGCCACGGCGCTCGATCTTGAAAACCGGCCCGAGCGGGACGAACTGCTGGATGTGTTGAAGAGCATGCCGCGCTTCGATTTGGGCAATCTCGAGATGGAAATCGGTCCGAGCCGGTTGGCCTCGCTTTGGGGACGCCGGTGGGCCATCGCGCGCGTCGAGCGGCGCATCCGGTCTCATGCCGGACAGCAAATCACGGATGCCGTAGGCATCCACGCACGCATGCTTCAAGCCTGGGTGCGCAAGACCTTCACCGAACTCGAGGAGCGCTTTAGCAGTTACGCCGATGCGTACCGGGCGCACTTGGATCGCCTGGCGGGAAACCGGGCCGGCGTCGAGAACGAAAAGGCTCTACGCGACGATCTCGCCGCTCTCGCCGCCGCTCCCGGCGACGCGGAACGGCTCGGTTCCGGCGCCGCCCGATGAGGAGCGCTGAAGCGATGCAAGAGCGGCTGCCAATCGATTCCCGAGACTACATGCTGGCGTTTGAGCTGCGCTCCATAGACGACTGCCCGCCGGATTTTGAGTTGCCATCTTCCATGGCCGGCTTCGACGCGGGGCTTTTCCTGCCGCGCGGCGATCGCGATTGGCTCGGGCAGCCCCTTTATCCGCCCCGTATTTTGCTTCTAAAAGGCGGTTGGCTTCACATCGTTTCTCACCCCAGCACGGGGGACTTGCCGCGCCGATGCGCCATCGAACAGATCGCTTCGGTCGAATCGGGGCAGATGCTTCTGAAGGGGTGGCTCCGCTTCACCGGATCCGGATTCGACTGCACGGTCGGTTACAACACTCTTGGTTTCCGATCGGTCTTTCGTTTCATGGGCTCCGTTCGGAATGAGTTGCTGCGGGGAACCATCCCGCTGGCGGCTCCGCTGCCTCTCGAACCGGGCCTCGATATCAAATTCGCCAACGCCCTGGCGCTGGAGTTGGACTCCGGAGAAGCGGTTTTGCTGAGGGCATTCCAACCGCCTGGCGAGGCCGTATCCCGAAGCTGGCTCCTGTCGCGCCACCGCCATACAGCGGGTGACTTGCTGGCACTCACGGGCAGGCGGTTGTTGTGGATTACGGACCGTACGCGCGGATTCCATTCTCCCTACGGGAGCATCGCTTCCTATGCTCCGCTCGATGCGGTTCGAGGCATTGCTCCCAAATCCAGCCGGGGCGGACCGAGTCTCCAAGTGGACCTGAGCGGCGGTTCCGCGTGGCAGATTCCCTGCACGCCCGCGAGTCCCTGGGATTGCCATCGGCTCGCCGGCGATTTCGCCGCGGCGATAGAAACGCAGAAGAGGGGTTATGGAGCCGGCCGGACAGAGCTGCGCCGATAACGGCGTCCCCAGCGGCGATGCGGAGGTTCGCCGGCTCCTCGCCTGCCTTCAGTCGCTGGTGGAGGGCCAATCCGCGATCGAGGAATTGGCCGCTTGCGGGCCCGCCGCGATTCCTCTGTTGCGCGAATTCCTGCTCTCCGGCCGAGTCGCCAGCGTGCCACAGCCTCGAATGTGGGCGGTCGAGGCGCTTCGGTTATTGGGCGCCAGAGACGTCCTCATCGAGTATCTCCAGGCGCCGGCCCGGCACGTGGATGCCCAGCTCCAGTTTGCCGAGGATGCCGTCAGAAACACCGCCGCCCGGTGTCTGAGCGCCTGGCGCGACGACCGAACCTTCGAAGTCCTCCTCGACCTTTCGAGGAAGCGGCGCCTACCGGGCGTGATCGAGACGCTGGCGGAATTTGAACGTCCCGAGGCGATCCCCTATTTGGACCGCGCGCTCGAAGACGGTATGTGCCGCATCGCCGCCGAAGACGGGCTCCGGCGATTGGGCCCGGCGGCGCGAAGCGCGCTGGTGCTCTCGGCCGCAACACCGCTTCCCAATTCCGGCGAGGAAACCCCATCCAGCCTCTGCCGTCGGCGGAGCGCGTTGCGCCTGCTTACAGTAATCGGCGTGGAGCGGCCGAGTTGGGCGGATTTGCGGCCGCTTCTGGCCGAGCGCGACCCCGAGTCGATCGCCAGGCTCGCGCAGATCGCCTCGTCCATAGCGGATCCGAGCGGCCGCGTCTGGGCGGCGGTAGGGCTGGTCGCCGCGCTCGGCCACCTGCCGTGGTTCGTCTGGAAAGAGGCGGAAGAGGCGCTGGTGGCGCTCGCGCCGGAATCCGTGCCGGCAATCGATGGGGAGTTGCTCCGCCGCTCGGCGAAGCCGCCGAGTGTGCGCGCGGGCGATGAGGTCTTCCGAATGCTGCTGCGGGTGAAGACCGCGCTTCGGGCGTGCCAGTGAACCCGAAACATTCTAGCGCGCAAATTTCGTGATGGTATCGATGCGGATTCGAGAGAACTTGATATAGCGGCCCGCTCGATATTGCGATTGCGCGGCCAGCCGGCACATCTCGATGATTTGCCCGGGGTTCCCGCCAGCGCTCTCCAGCACTTTTTCACGAAACTCATCGAGATCCAGCTCGCGCAGTTGGAAACGGCCGGCCGCTGCTTCGAACAGCCGTTCGGCGTCCCGTTCCGGAAGCGGCGGGACATGCAGCGTCTTGGCGGGATTCCAGAAGAGCCTGGCCAATGCGCCCAAATGCAGGGCATCGCGCGACGCCGCGAAAAGAGCCATGCCGGGCGTATGGTAGATGCGCTGCAGGAAGCGGTAAGTTGGGAAACCGGCGCCCGTTGCCCCATCCAATACCATGGTCACCGGCGAGTTCTCTATCGCGCTCCACAAGAGTCCTTTCAGGTGAACGCTGGTTTGAGCCGCGAGCCACGCCTCCGCACCGGCGCCAGGTTTTGCGCGCTGGAGAAAATCCGCGTGGCCCGCGCCCATCAGAGCACGCGCCATTGCCAACAGCAAGTCATGCAGGGTCGGCTCCCACCGAACGTAAAGCGCCTGGCGATTGCCCGGCAGCGCTTCTTTAATCAGCCTAGTTTTGCCGCTCCCTTGAGGCCCCAAGAGCAACAGCGGATCGCCCGCGGCAAAAGCCAGCCGCAGCCGCCGCGCCTCCTTCGCCATCCCCACCAAAGGAAGTTGCGATTCCATTCAAAGCTGCCTCTCCTACTTGACGACGAGCACGTTGCAACGCACGGTGCTGGTCAGGTTGTGGGCCGTGCCACCCCAAATGTGCCGGTAGACGCGAGAGTGCCCCGTGAAGCCGATTACCAGCAGATCGGTGGCGTTTTCGCGGACGAAATCGCCAATTACTTTGACGGCATGTCCGGGCACGATCACGGCTTCCAGGTCGATGGAATGCAGCCGGGCCCGCGCCCGGCAATGCTCGACTAGCTGCCCGAAGTAGCTATCGGCGCGATCCTTCTCCTCGCGAAATTCGTCGATCACCTCGGCATGCCGTGGGATCTCCTCCTCCACGCAAATCATGCGAAGGTGCGCGCCCATGCGCGCCGTGAGTTCGACGGCGAAATCGAATGCCTTGCGGGCGCTATCGGACCCGTCGTGCGCAACCAGGATTTGCTCGATCATATTATTTACCGGCGCCGGCGTCTTCCACCATCTTAGCCATCGGCCGAACCGCGTCCTCCGATTTGGGCAGCAGGTGCTGGGGCATGAACCAGGCGTTGGCGATCGCCGTCGGTATTACGGCGCTGGCGATCACGGTTGCCACCAGATACGAATACTGCGCGCCGGTAATGATCTGGTGATTCAATCCGAAGAGCGCCGAAATTGTTCCGAAAGTCAGCCCCGTGGACATCATCAGAGAGTAATAGAGCCCGTGGTGCCCTTTGTGCTCGAACGCCCTCACGGTGGGAACCAGCGGAACCATCTTGCATACCATCTTGGCCGCAAACAGGGCCAGAAAGGCAAACGGTGCAGCGAGAAGGGCCGGCACGGAAACCAGCGAGCCGGCGCGAATGAAATAGAACGGCGTCAAAAGGCCGAATGTCAAGGTTCGCAACCGCCGGATCAGAATGTGATCCTTTCCTACCGTTCCGGCCAAGACCATCCCAATGATATAGGCCGGAAGCACAGCCTCGCTGCCCGCCCACGCCGCCAGGCCGCCCATGCCGAACAGCAGAAACAGAATGTACTTTGCTTCCAGCTCCGAAACGCGTCCCCCGTACTTCTGAAAGAACCGCGAAGTGACAAACGGCAGGGCCGCGAAAACGACCACACATGCGCCGACGAAAATCAGCGTCCGCACAGTGAACGGGGCAAAGATCAGGCCCAATGCGATTACGGTTCCGAGATCGTTCACAAAACAAGCCGCGAGAATGCCCTTGCCGAAATCGGTCCGGTTCAGGCCGAGCTCCAACATGACCGCATACACCACAGCAACCGAAGTGGTGGACAAAGCCACTCCGGCCAGCCAGCTCGAGGGAACGGACCATTTCAAAACAAAGTGCGCTACCGCGGCGGCGCCCAGAAACGGCCCGAAAAAGCCGACCAATCCCACCGCCATCGCTTCCTTCCACTTGGTCCGGAAAATTGCCGGATCCAATTCGGCGCCCGCGAGAAAGGTGAGCACGATGGCACCCGTCCCGGCCAGAAAACCGACCCAGGCGGACTTCGCCCCCAACACTTCGGTACCGATGAGGGCGCCGATAATGAGCTGCGCCACCGTGCCAACTACGATTTCCGAAAGCGCCGTCGAGATTCTGAACCAAATCGATAGCAGCGTGGCGATCAATGCAAGGATCAACCACAGCGCTGCTGAAAACCAGACCTGTTGCATACCGGTCTCCACCAGTTAAGTTTTGGCTGCAGGGATTCGGCCCGAGCCCCAAGCAGCGATTTCTTGCTGCAGGAGTCATTGGCCGCTTGTGTGCGGCGGTTTGGCGAACTCCACCGCCTGATCCGAGAATAGCAGCAAAGAGCGGAACGCTGCAATCATGTTCAAATTAAGACACTGTAAGATTGGAGCCTTAGCCGGTGCGAGTGCTGATCGTTTCGGATCTTCACGCCAATCTCGAGGCCGTTCGCGCGCTGCCCTCCGATTTCGATCGACTCTGGGTTCTGGGCGACCTGGTGAACTACGGTGCCAATCCCGCCGAGCTGGTCGAGTTGGTGCGCGAGAAAGCCGCCATCGTGGTGCGCGGCAATCACGATCACTCGATCGGTTTCGATGAAGACCCACGCTGTTCCCCGCGCTTTCGCGCCATGGCGGAAGAAACCCGGAGCTATACGCGTTCCGTGCTCAACCAAGAACAGCGGCAATACCTGCGCGACCTCCCGCTTGACGCCACAGTGGCGGTGGACGGAACCCAGTTTCTGATGTGCCACGCGGCGCCGTCGGATCCTTTGTTTGGATACCGCGAGGCAGAGTCGCCTCTGTGGCTGACCGAGGAGGTCGCGCCGGGCGTGGGCGTCGAGCTCGTCGGGCACACCCATATCCCGTTCCACCGCTTTCTCGAAACCCGCTTGCTCGTCAACCCCGGAAGTGTGGGGCAGCCAAAGCACGGCCAACCCGAAGCCCGCTACGCCATTTGCGAGCACGGGCGGATCACCCTCGGGGCTGCGCCCTATGACGTGGAGCGGACAGTGGCAAAACTCCGCCGCCTTTCCCTTTCGGCCGGTGTCTTCGAGGACCTGGCATTCGTACTGAGGAACGGCCGCGTCCCCTCCGCGCCGGCCTGATGAGACTCGATTGCCCCTACCGGCGCCATGAGCTATAGTCGAGCTTCGAAATCCCTTCAATCAGCGTTTCGATTTTTCATAGGCAAAGCACAAGGAGTCATAGATGACCAAAATCGTTAGTGTACTAGGCCGTGAGATCCTCGACTCTCGCGGCAACCCTACAGTTGAGGCCGAGGTGGCACTGGATGGAGGCGCGGTCGGCATGGCGGCAGTTCCTTCCGGAGCGTCGACGGGAGAAAAGGAAGCGGTCGAGCTGCGCGACGGCGATAAGAAGCGCTACGGCGGTAAGGGCGTCACCAAGGCCGCGGGCCACATCGGGAAAGAACTGGCCGCTGCCGTTCTCGGCCTGGATGCCACCAGTCAGCGCGCCGTCGATCAGGCCATGATGGACGCGGACGGAACTCCCAACAAGGGAAAACTGGGCGCCAACGCCATCCTCGCCGTTTCCATGGCTACGGCCCGCGCCGCGGCCATCGCTCACCGTCTGCCTTTGTACCGCTATCTTGGCGGCGCCAACGCGTGCACCCTTCCGGTGCCCTGCATGAATGTGATCAACGGCGGCAAGCACGCCGACAACACCGTCGATTTTCAGGAATTCATGATCGCGCCGCACCACGCGCCTTCGTTTGCCGAATCCATCCGCATGGGCATAGAAACCTTCCACGCACTGAAGCAGGTCTTGCACAAGAAGAGCTACAGCACCGCGGTGGGCGATGAAGGCGGCTTCGCCCCCGACCTGAAATCGAACGACGAAGCGGTCGAAGTGATTCTCGAAGCTATTACCAAAGCCGGCTACAAACCCTCCACCGATATCTCGATTTGCCTCGACCCGGCCGCCAGTGAAATGTGGGACGACGGCAAGTACGTGCTCTTCAAATCCACCAAGAAGGCGATCGGCTCAGACGAACTGATTAAAATCTGGGAGTCGTGGGCTAATCAGTATCCGATAGTGCTTCTCGAAGACGGAATGGGAGAAAACGATTGGGATGGTTGGCGGAATTTGACCGTCGCCCTCGGCAACAAAATCGAGTTGGTGGGCGACGATCTCTTCTGCACCAATTCTCAGATTCTGCAGCAGGGGATCGACAAGGGCATCGCCAATTCCATCCTCATCAAGCTGAATCAGATCGGTTCGGTGACGGAAACGCTCGACACCATGGAGCTCGCCGGCCGCAACGGTTATCGCTGCTTCGTCTCGCATAGGTCCGGCGAAACCGAGGACACCTTTATTGCGGATTTGACGGTTGCCACCGGCGCCGGGCACATCAAGACCGGCTCGGGCTGCCGCAGCGAGCGAGTAGCGAAATTCAACCAGTTCCTGCGCATCGAAGAACGGCTGCATGGCCGCTCGCGCTTCGCCGGCCGCGCCACCTTCGGCCGCTGACAGAATTGATGCATAGAATTTATAGGCTCCGTCCGGGAGTCGAATCGAGTTGACAGCGGGCTCGGTCGGCTTCCGGGTGGAGTCCCGCAGATCCGTGAGGGGGCGCCGCCTGTCGAAAAGCGGTGGCGCTTGGTGTCCAAATCACCGAGGTCATCGGTAACCATCCCGGGTCTCAAACAGCACTCTTTGTTCCGCGCGACGAGAACGCACTCGCCATGTTTCGGGTGGCGCGTAGAAAATCCCACGATTCCGGCCGATAAGTACATTTGGCATGGCGATGGCCTGCCGATGCCCCGGCAGGGGCATTCAGGCTCCGGAGGGAGAGGCACCCATGAAGCGCTTGCGCGGGAGGGCCGGCTTAACTGCCCTATGGATTGGTTTGTCGGTGTGTAATCCGGCGTTGATCGCCCAGGGGCCGGGGCGCGCCCGGGCATCTGCCTTGACGGTAGAGGACGTCATCAAGCTTGCCAAGGCTGGCTTGAGCGAAGACATCATCGTGCAACAGATCGAGAGAAAGGGCCAAGCGTTCGATCTATCGTCGGACCAGATCATAGAGTTGAAAGCAGCCCACGTGAGCGACCGAGTGGTGGAGGTCATGCTCGACCCGGCGAAAGCGGACGCTCCGGCCTCGGCGCCGCCCACGCCCTTCGCGCGGGCGGAGGCGCCGCCGCCCACTCCGTCCGCTTCCGAGGCTGCGGCGCCCACCGAAGTGGGCGTGTATGCCAGGAAGCAGGATCAGTGGGTCGAAGTCGCGCCGGAAATCGTGTATTGGAAGACGGCGGGCGCGCTCAAGATGATCGCGACCGCCGGCATACGGCACGGCGATGTGAACGGCCACGTGCCCGGCCCGGCCAGTCATACCAGTTTTGCCGCGCCGCCGGAGTTCCTCATCGTGGCGCCGGAAGGCGTCGCGCTGGCCGAATACCGGCTGCTTCGCCTGCGCCGCGGCAAGGAGGACCGAGAATTCCGCACGGTGACCGGCGGCCTGCTGCACTCGCAGAGCGGCGAGTTTCGCGATATGCTCACCTTCGACGGCAAGAAGGTCGCCAGCCGTGTGTACGAAGTGAGTTTCCCAAACACCGCCGGTCCCGGAGAATACGGCCTGCTGCCGCCCGGCTCGACCAACGGCAACGGGAAGATCTATTCGTTCCGCGTCGTTGAATAGGAGAGGTATGTCTGCCTGGCGCAGGATGGCTCTTGCCGCTCTGATTTCTACGAGCGGCTGGATTTTCGCGCAAACCGGCGCCGGTGCCCCTGCGGCCGGCCGGGCCGGGTCTGAGCCCCGGATGACGATCGAGGACGTCGTGCGTCTGGCCAGAGCCGGGGTTAGCGATGAGGTGATCCTGGCGCAGATCCGCAGCAAGCATCAGTTTTTCGATCTCACCACGGATCAACTGCTCAAACTGAAATCGGCCTCGGTGAGCGATCGCGTCATCCGGGTGATGATGCGCCGTCCCTCGCTGGCGGCTCGGGCTGCGCCTGCCCCTGCCCCTGCAGCTCCTCGCGCGGCCAGCCACCGACCACCAAGCGCCGCCACCGCTCCATCGCCCGCTAAAGCCGCCGCGGCGCCACCGCTCCGGAAAACTGCTCCGACACTTGCCACCTCCTCACCGGCGGCGGCGACCGCCCCGGCAGCGCCCGCGAAAACGGTTCCAGCGCCTACCCAAGCCGGCGCCGCCCCAGCTCCCGCCAATGCCTCGATGGCCTGGGTTACGCACAACGACCCGATGGGTTTTGCGGTGAATCTGCCGGCAGGTTGGAATCTCGATGCCGGCCACCCGCAGGGACGAATCACGGTACAGGGCCCGCAGGGCCAACAGGCAATCGTCTGGCCGATGTTTATCGAGCGGCAGCAATTGGACGCGCGCGGCGCCGGCGTGCTGGCGCAGCAATTGGCCCGCCGCGCCGACCCCGCAGCGGCATGGGGAGAGTCTCAACCGGCCTCCGCCGCAGTCCGCGTGCTGGCGCGAGGCCGCCGCAGTGGAGTTGCCGTGATGCGCTGGAATTCGGAGCCGGAAGGCGCCACCATCTATTTGTTTTGCGTCACCGCGCCGTCCTCTCTCTACCGCGCTTCGGTGGATGACTTCGCCGGCATTCTGAAGAGTTTCCGCGTGGTATCCGGCCAGGCGGCCGGCAGCCACGAAGCGCCGGCCAGGACGGCCGCCGCGGTAAGCCAGGTAGCATGGGTGCGCTGGACCGATCCGCGCGAGGCGGCGTTCGCCGCATCCGTGCCGCAGGGATGGAGCGTGTCCGGCGGATCTTTTCGCCAGAGCGCGACCGATATCCGTAAGAGCGTGGTTCTGCTCTCACCCGACCGGCAGATCCGCATCACCGCCGGGGACGTGAATCTGGGCGGGTTCGTAGTCCCGAACGCCATGTACGCACGAGCCGGCCTGCGCCCGGGCACGTCCACGGCCCTCGGCGACGGGACCAAGCTCGAAATCCGCAACTACGAGCCGGCGCGCCAATTCCTGGGAGAGTACGTGGCACGCACGGTGGGACGGGAATGCAGCGCCCCGCGGGTGCTCTCGAGTGACGAGCGCCCGGACCTGTCCGCTGCCGCCACCGCACAGGCGCGGAAACAGAGCGCGCCGCAGTCCCGCGTGACCACGGGCGGCGTCTCTTTCGCCTGCACCTGGAACGGGCGGGAAGCGCGCGGTTACTATGCGGCGGCAACCGTGTTGGTGTCCTCCGGACCGAGCAGCCTCTGGTACGTCGATTCCTTGTACGGCTACGTCTCGGTGGCCGAGCGGCAGCAGGAGGCCGACTCGATCAGCCGCCACTTCTCCGAGTCCATGCAGGTCAACTCCCAGTGGCAGCAACGGGAGAACGGGATTGCCGCCAGCGCGGTGCAACAGGACAACGCCCGTTCCCAGGAAATCCAGGCACGGGCGCGCGCGGCGATTGCCGCCGACCAGCAACAGACCTCGGACATGATCGTGAAAGGCTACCAGGCCCGGTCACAGGTTTACGACGAGATCGCCCGCAAGCGGGAAAACGCGATTCTGGGAACCGTGGATGTGGTCGACCCATCGAGCGGTAAGCAGTACAAGATCGACAACTATTCCGATTACCACTGGATGAACAACGCCGGCGTGATCGCCGGCACGAAAACCGACACCTCGCCGGGTTCCGACTGGCGGAAGATGATCGACTTGCCTTAGCCTGCTCTGGCCGCAGCGGGTCCATGGAGTGTGCGCAACGGCAAGGGAAGGGCGGCGAGGCGGAGTTGGCGCATTCGCATAAGTCGTCATTTCGTAAGAAGATCCGGCCAGGGAGGACCGTGCCAACAAGCCCGTCATAAGTTCGTCAAGATTTTTTCCGGATTTGGAAAAGACTTGAGGTCCAGGGTGTGCTTCAATCTATCCACAAAGCTAAAACAGGTTTCAGGACCTGCTCCATGTCGAAGGAGGTTGGTATGTTTCCAAGCTCAGCGGCTATTGCGAAGCGCGCCGCCGGCGTTCTCCTGGCGGTTTGTTCCCTCGTTATTTGGTCCGGCCTCCCGCTCCACAGCCAGGGGTTCGGAAAGACCGTGGGTGCCGTAACGGACCCGCAAGGTTTAGGTGTTCCCTCGGCGCGGGTGACCGTGACCGAAGCCGCCACCGGTTTCGAAACCGCAACCACCACCAGTCAGGACGGATTGTATACGGTCCCCGCCCTGCGGCCGACGCAGTACAACGTGACCGTCACCGCCAACGGCTTTAAAACCTTTACCCAAGCCGGCATCACGCTGCTGGCGGATGAAGCCGTCACGGTCAATGCCGTGCTGCAACTGGGCGCGGCCGCCGATAAAGTCACCGTAACCGCGGACGCCACCCAGGTCGACACGGCTACCGCCACGCTCGGTCAAGTCGTCGATACCAGGCGCGTGGTCGATCTGCCTTTGAACGGCCGCAATGCCGCCTCGCTAACAGTATTGGTTGCCGGGGTTGTGGCAGCTCCCAACGACTCGGCCGACCAGGGCCAAACCAAGACGTTTCCGGTAGTGGTGACGATTTCGGCCAACGGGTCGCGGGCCAATGTGACCAATTATATGCTGGATGGCGGCAACAACGTCGACGAATACACCAACGTCAACCTCCCGTTCCCTTTCCCGGATGCGTTGCAGGAGTTCAGCGTCGAAACCAGCAACTATAGCGCCCAATACGGGCAGAACGCGGGCGGCGTAGTCAACGTGGTCACGAAGTCCGGGACGAACCAACTGCACGGCGATGCGTTCGAGTATCTGCGCAACCGCGAACTGAACGCGCGGAACTTCTACGCCAAGACCGTGGACCCGCTGAAGCGCAACCAGTTTGGCGTGACGCTGGGGGGGCCGGTGTACATTCCCAAGCTATATAACGGGAAAGACAGGACGTTCTTCTTTTTCGGATACCAAGGGACCATCCTGCGCGAGATGACCGGCGCCAACAGCGCCTTCGTCCCGACGCAGGCCAACGAACAGGGCGTCTTTTTCTCCACCGTTTACGACCCCAAGTCTTCACCGCTGACGGCATTTCCGAACAACACGATTCCGACCAGCCGGTTCGATCCGGCTTCGGCGGCATTTTTGAAGGATATCCCCGTGGGAACCGGCAACGGTTTGATTTATTACCAGAAACCGACCAGGCAAAATTATAACGAGGAAGTAGCCCGCGTCGACCATATGATCGGCTCGAATGACAGGCTGACGGGCCGCTACTATCGAGACAAATTCGACAACGTCGGGATTCTCGATACCACCAACCTCCTGACCTACGCCGATCAGGCCTTGAACCTGGTTCAGAATGGATTGGTTTCCGAAACCCATACCTTCGGACCGACCGTGGTCAACGTCTTCACTTTGAACTATGCGCGCGAAGCCGACCAGCGTGGCGCGCCCGCGGGTACGCCATCCGTTAACGATTTCGGCGTAAACATGTGGCAGCCGCCCGATAAAGCGCTCCAGAGCATTTCCGTGAGCGGATTCTTCACCATCGGCGACAATCCCAAAGCCCGCTTCACCCGCAACAACTGGACGCTGGCCGACGATTTGCATTGGACCAAAGGTAACCATACGCTGTCGTTTGGCTTCCACGGCGAAATCAGCCGCATGGATATCGACAGCCAATACCAGGAACCGGGCGCATTTACGTTCACCGCTGATACCACCAACAGCGCGGTCGCCAGCTTCGAGATCGGTTATTTGCGCACCTTGACGCAAGGCTCGGGGCAGTTCTTCAACAACCGCAATCAGTTTGTGGGCCTTTACGCGACCGACAGCTACCGCGTCAACAAGCGGCTGACCTTGAATTACGGGCTGCGGTGGGAACCGTTCTTCCCGTGGAAGGAAATGAAGCACCGCATCACGCAGTTCAATCCCGCCGATTACTACGCCGGCGTGGTTTCGTCGGTTTACACCAACGCGCCTCCGGGTCTGCGGTTTCCGGGGGATTCCGGCATGCCGGAAAACGGGGTCAACTCCAACTACAAGGATTTCGAGCCGCGAGTCGGTTTTGCCTATGATCTAACCGGGGATGGCAAAACCAGCCTCCGTGCCGGCGCGGGCGTCTTTTACGATTCGCGCATGATGGCGGGCTTCATGAACGCGGTCACCACCAACACGCCCTTCAGCCCGACCGTTTCCATCACAACGCCGCAAGGGCCGTTCAGCAATCCTTACCAGGGAATCACAAATCCCTTCCCGACGCCCGTTCCGACTCCCAAAAACGTGGCGTTTCCGCTGCCGGTGGTGGTGGTCAGCCTCGATCCATCGGGTACGTACAAGGTCCCGGCGACCTATAACTTCAATCTGACCCTGGAACGGCAAGTGGCGAAGGATTGGTTGGTGCGCCTCTCTTACGCCGGCTCCCACAGCAGCCACGTGGCCACCAGCCTCCAGGAGAATCCGGCAGTCTACATCCCCGGCAGCACACTCGGCACGGATGCAAGGCGGATTTTCCAATCGTTCTCGGGCATTACTTTCGATAGCCAGGCAGTAAACGGCCACTACAATTCGCTCCAGGCCGGCGTGGAGAAACGCTTGTCCCAAGGCTTCACCATTCTGGCGAATTACACCTGGTCCAAGTCCCTTGACGACCTGCCCTTCAATCAGAGCGTCACGGGCCCGGGACCGAATGCGTCCGGCACCGCTTACCCCTGGTACTTCCCGAAGGCCAGCGCGCTCGATTACGGCCCCGCGGATTTCAACCGCGGACAGCGTTTTGTGATTTCCTACGTTTGGCAACTTCCCACGCTGCATGGGTCGGGGATGGCTGCCCGCGAGATTCTCGGTGGATGGCAACTGACCGGCCTCTTCCAGGCGCAGAACGGGCAGCCGCTGACTGTGACCGCGGGGCAGGACCGCTCGCTGACGGGGCTGGGAGTTGACCGGTCCGTGGTGGTGGGTCCGGCTTTGGGCCCGGGAGCCTGCGGATCTTCCGCGCCATGTGTGAACTACCTGAATCCCAGTTCGTTCCAACTGCCGCCGACGGCCGCGACAGCTTCGCCCTACATCCTCGCCTTTGGGGATTTCGGCAAGGGAGCGATCAACGGCCCGGGTGCCATGACGTGGGATATGGGGTTGTTCCGCAGCTTCACTTTCCACGAGCGCTTCACCGTGCAGTTGCGCGGCGAGTATTTCAATATTTTCAACCGTGCCAACTTCAATAACCCGACCACTGCCATCAGCTCCGGCGGGTTCGGCAGTATTACCGGCTCCGCCGATCCGCGTATCGGTCAAGTAGCTCTGAAGTTCCTCTTCTAGTCTCAGGCAACCGTGGGGCAGACCAGCGTTTCTGCGTGGTCTGCCCCCACGCGCCCGTAGCGCCGGCGGTCTTGCCGCCGGTTCTTTTCCGTTGTGGCCTTTTTTGGTCTCTGTCCTCAGGAGTAAACCATGAACCGCAGATATTTCCTCATGAGTTCCGCCGCCGCCACCGCCATCCGCTCCAGTGCGCTGGCGAGCCCCAATGACACGGTTCGAGTTGCTTGCGTCGGCTTCAATGGCCGCGGCGTGGCGCATTTGCGAGCTTATCCCAGGATTCCGAATACGCAAATCGTTGCCCTTTGCGACGTGGATGAGGCAGTCCTGGACAAGGGCTTGAAAATGGTCGAGGCCGCTACCGGGAAACGCCCCACCGCTTACACTGACCTGCGCAAACTGCTCGAAGACAAATCGATCGACGCCATCTCCATTGCCACGCCCAACCATCAGCACACCCTCCAAACCATCTGGGGCTGCCAGGCGGGCAAGGATGTGTACGTCGAAAAGCCTTGCTCTTATAACATGTTCGAGGCGCGCCAGATTGTGGCCGCGGCGCGCAAATCGAACCGCATGGTGCAGCACGGCGCCGGAGGGTCCGGTGTGATGCTGGAGGCGCGCCAGAAGATGGCGGAAGGCCTCATCGGAGACGTCTACATGGCGCGCGGTCTCTGCTTCAAGTGGCGCGATACCATCGGCCGGGCTCCCGTAGCTCCG
The DNA here is from genome assembly GCA_049511335.1 of Bryobacteraceae bacterium. Taxonomy (GTDB): domain Bacteria; phylum Acidobacteriota; class Terriglobia; order Bryobacterales; family Bryobacteraceae; genus JBEKYD01. Next base: position 29,819 of record JBEKYD010000007.1, read on the forward strand.
GTGCCTCCAGGGGTCCACTACGATCTTTGGCTGGGGCCTGCGCCGCAGCATGAGTTCACGCGAAACCGCTTTCACTACAACTTCCATTGGTTTTGGGATTACGGCAATGGCGATATCGGCAATCAGGGCATCCACCAAATGCATGCCGCGCGTTTTGGACTCGGCGTGGGCTACCCCACCAAGATCGGCGCGATGGGTGGGCACTACATGTTCGACGACGACCAGGAAACTCCAAACACGCTGCTGGCTACTTTCGAATTCGATGTCGGCGGCAAGAAAAAGATGATCGAATTCGAAGTGCGGCATTGGATCACCAATAACGAGGCGGGCATCAACCTGGGCGCACCGTCGTCCGGCCCGGGCGCGGGGGCGCCGATGATTGTCGGCAACATCTTTTACGGCTCCAAAGGATACCTGGTCATCGACGGCAATTACCGGAAATTCCAGACGTTCATGGGGCCGGAACAGTCGCCGGGGCCAGGGTCCACCAGCACTTTCGGCGATACTTTCGCCAGTTTCGTCACCGCCGTTCGCAGTCGAAAGCGCGAAGATCTGACGGCTGAGATCGAGGAAGGCGCAATCTCGACGACCCTGGTGCACCTGGCCAACATCTCATACCGCGTGGGCCGCACGCTGCACTTCGATCCCAAATCCTACACCTGCGTCGGTGACAGTGAAGCCAACAATCTGTTCACGCGGCCGCAGTACCGAGCTCCCTTCGTGGTGCCGAACATGGCGTGAAGGGCAATGAGGCATGGTCAATCTTTGTGGGGCAGATTGATAATCTGCGGCGGGTTGCCAACCCGCCTCTGCAGGCTCCGCAACGCCCGCGGAACGCCGATTGACAATCGGCGGCAGGATGCCATCCTGCCCCACAAGGCATTTCTTCTGGCCGGTCTGCTCTGCTTGCTCGTGGCGGGCATCGCCCATGCCCAAGCCCCCGAACGGCCGCTTCGCGGAGAGCTTCTCACCTACCCCGGCCCTTGGAGGTTCCAGTGGGCCCAGCGCGGCGGCCGAACGGCGTTCACTACCGACGAGGAATTCGAGCAATACGTCGCCGACGGCATTCAGGGGCGCGGCCGCTTCATGCAGTCGCTCGAAGCTCTACGCGCTTCCGGCGGCGACACCATGCGCATCTTCTTCGATTACTTCTATCGCCAAAAGACTCCCGGCCGGGAAGACGCGCCCCGCAGGTACCTGCCCGATTCGGACGCTTACATCGGGAAGATCGCCGCGCTCAGCCGCATTGCCCAGAAATATGGCGTCGGTTTTAGCTTGAGTTTCCTCAGCCCGCTCGAAATCGGTCACGGGTACACCGCCAAGACGGGCGAAACCGGCGTGTGGCTGCAATATCGCAAAGGCCTCCGCGACCCCAAGACCGGCGCTTTCAGCGTGCAGATGTGGCGCCAGTCTCAATGGTCCAATAACAAGGGCGTCTTCCAAATCAAGCCGGGCCGGGTGCGCGTATTCGCGTTCCAGGATGTACCCATTCCCGGCACTGTCTACCGCGTGGTCGATCCCGCGTCCATCGTCGAGCTCAAAGACTGCCTCCACGCCGAAGTCTACGACGGCCTGATGGTGAAGACCGGCGATGCCTGGCGCCACCCACCGGGGGCCTCCCCGCACGCCAGCAATGACGATTACCACGCACAGCGAATCCGCGTCTATGGAACCTGTCCGACTGGGCAGGAAAACCTAAACCGGGTGATCGTAGTCCAGGAACTTCTCACCCCGGAAATGGACTACTTCAGCCGGAACGCGTTGCCGTTTCTCACCGGCCTGGTGGACCGATATCTCGCGGCCGGCGTAAAAATCAACGGGCTCTACGCGGACGAAATGCACATTCAGGGCGACTGGGTAAAGAAGGGGCACGAGGATGACGGCGAGTTCGCCCTCCGCTACATGACGGACTCCATGGCGGCCCGCTACGCGGAGCTTTACGGTACCGAATACCGGGATTTCGCCAGGTTTATGGTTTACTTCGTATACGGCCAGGAAGATACCGCGTCCGACATGTCCGCCAAGCAGGGCGTCATGCACGTTTTCGGCCCTACTCCGGACGACATTCGCCGCACGGCCCTGTTCCGCGCGCGTTACTTTCACCTTTTGAACGATCACGTGGTGGACCTCTTCACCGAGGCCAAACACTATGCCGAGCGAAAGGTGGGCTACCGGCTGGATGCGCCCAACCATGCGACCTGGTCGCAGAGTCCCACCATGGATTATTGGGCCACCGAAAACGAAGACACCACGCACGCTCTGGCCTACGAGTACACTTCGAACTTCATCTGGTCGAACTCCGTGCAGCAGGCGTCCGTGGCCGCTCACGATTATTTCAAGTGGGGGGATTTCATGACCGGCAACGGCAGCGATCATGCCGAAGCCAGTTGGCTGGACCGCGATTACTTCTGCCTTGCCCTTTCCGCTTCGCTCGGCATCGTCAACCGCGAAGTCCCTTATGCGTACGCCGTGGGCTGGGGCTACCCTGCAGAGGTTGTCCCGTTGCGCAACGCGGTGGTCAATGCCTATGGCGATCGTGGTGCGCCTATCTTTCAGAACGTGCAGAATGCCGAACACCGCGACGTGGACGTGCTCATGTTGTACCCCTTGGACCTGGTGGCAACCGAAGAGCGTTTCGGCACGTGGATGACTCAGTACGGCTACGCGAACATGATTACGCCCACCAAGCTCCTGGAGCTCGGGAGCGTGAAGAACGGGGTTATTAACCTGGCAGGGCGGCGGTTCACCACGCTGGCGGCCGTATTCGAACCTTTTCCGCCCCGCAAATTGCTGGCGATGATGCAGGACTTTGTGACTGGCGGCGGCCGCCTGATATGGTCCGGCCCGCCGCCGGTGCTCACCTTCGAGGGCGAACCTGCACTCGAAATCTGGAAGAGCATCTTTGGCGTGGATTACGCTCCCCTCGCAAGCGAGGGCAAATTTGCGGCGGGAACCCAGGTCACCTTCTTGAACCGGCTCGCGCGCGTCGAGCCGCAAATCATTCTGACGGACTTTCTGCCCGACCATATCTACCCGGTTTCGCCCCGCGAGGGAGTCGCAGCCGTGGCCAAGGTGAAACGGTGGATCGTGGGGACCTATCGCGCGTACCCGGGCGGCGGCAGCGCCACTTTCCTGGGGTACCGCCCGCGCGACGATCAGTCGGCCAGCCTGGGCTACGAGACCCGCAACTGGTTCGAAATTCTCGATACTCTGGGCGCTTATCCGCCCAGCGGGCGCTTTGCTGGAACGAACGACAATACCGAATACCTGTCGCGAACCACCGGCTACCTGGTCACTCGCTTTCCCAATGGCAGCGTATCGATTGCACCTCACCTCACGCGGCTGGATGAAACCTGGAACGGCGGCGGTGAGCTTCCGAAATCCAAGCCCGCCGATTTCGAAGGCAATCCACTTCCTTCCGGTCTCATTCACCTGGCCGATTTCCGGGTAAACGGTCACCGCGTGAGTTATGAGGGAAGCGGCGCACTGGCGTTTCGCGTGAACGATCGCGGAGCACTCATCGCGTTTGCAGGCGGCCAGGCGCGCGAGATCGCGGTGGATGGAAACCGCACCGTGTTTGCGGACCGGCCGCTCGACGAGATCGGCTGGGCCCCGGTGGCCGAATGCCGCCGTGTCCCCGGCGGCGCCGTCGTTCAAATCAGGGTACGGGGCGCGGGCGCCGTCCGAATTCCCGCTGGTAGCATTTCCTCTCCGTTTGCTCTCGCCGTGGAGGGACCCACGCCCGGCAGCCGCGGCGCCAGCGTCCCGTTCCGGATCGAAAAAGGATCGATAATATTTGAGGCGACGCCACAGTTAAACGGCCGCTGGATCTATCTAATACCCAAGGAGGCACACCCATAATGCGATTGGCACTCTTCGCGACCTTCCTTCTCACGCTCCCGCTAGGGGCCCAGGTCAAAATCACCCAGGCAGGACCGGATCGCGCCGCTCCTGAGAGGATTCTGGTGGAGATCGATGGCAAGCCGTACACCGCCTTTTATCTCGCCCCCGGAGGAAACAAGCCCTATGTTTGGCCGCTGAGCACCGCGTCCGGCGCCGTCGTCACACGGCACTTTCCCATGGAAGATTTCCCCGGCGAAACCAGGGATCATCCCCACCATCGCGGGCTGTTTTTCGCCCACGGTGACATCAATGGCATCGATTTCTGGGCCACCGAACCGCGCAAAGGACCGCCGCCGCCGGTTCCCCAGAAGAACTCGGGCACGGGCTTGTGGCAGGGCAGCATGAGATTGGTCCGGGTGGCGAAAGCCGAGAGCGGCGCCAAAGCCGGAACCATCCAGGCAGTCTTCGAAGGCCTGGATGAGAACGGAAAACCGATCATGACCGACACTCGCACCATCACGTTCTACTCCGATCCGCTGCTGCGCATCGTCGATTACGACGTCGCCATCGTTCCGCTGGAAAAGCTGAAGTTTGGCGATACCAAGGAAGGCACTTTCGGCATCCGCCTCGCGACTTCCATGACGGAAGAGAAAGGCGGCGGCCGCATGGTGAACGCCGAAGGCAAGGAAACCGAGAAGAACGTTTGGGGAAAACGCTCCGCGTGGGTGGATTATTGCGGCCCCGTGGATGGGAAAACCGTCGGCGTGGCCATCTTCGATCATCCGGCCAACCCGCGGTATCCGACGTACTGGCATTCGCGGGCCTACGGTTTGCACGCCGCCAACATTTTCGGCCTCCACGATTTTCTGAACGATAAGTCGCAGGACGGCAGCCTCACCATCGAGCCCGGCCGCACACTTCATTTCCGCTACCGCGTAGTCATCCACGACGGCGGCGCCGATTCGGCAAGAGTCGCGCACTTGTATAAGGACTATGCCGGGAAATAGTTGAAAGACGGGCTCTGGTGCAGGCTTACCGGAGCTTCCCGGCCTACGAACTACAGCGGAATTGGCGTCTTGCCTCCACCTGCTCCGGACCTGTGCGGGGACTTGCGGGACAGACCGTCCCGATCTTCCCAGGTGGAATGATGCTCGAAGAGAGCGACATCGCCCGTGATGTGATATCATTTATGATGTGAGATTGGTGTTGGACACCGATGCCGTGGTTGCCGCCATGCGGAGTCCAACGGGCGCATCCGCCGCCATCGTTCGAGCCGTACGGCAGGGGCAGGCTACGTTGTTGCTTAGCGTGCCCCTCGCCCTGGAGTACGAAGCCGTCTGCCGGAGGTCCGAGCACCGGGTGGAGGCCGGGCTTTCGGACAGGCAGGTGGAGATCTTCCTGGATGCCATCATCGCCATGGCGGAAGCCGTGCCATCGTATTTTCTGTGGCGGCCCCAGTTACGCGATCCGAACGACGAGATGGTCCTGGAGGCGGCGGTCAACGGCGGGGCTGATGCCGTGGTGACATTCAACGTGCGGGACTATGGAACCGCCGCGTCCCAATTTGGGGTGGAAGTGCTGCTCCCACGAGAAGCAATAGCGAGGATCAAACGATGAAAGAGACCCAAACATATCCCTTACGGCTGCCGCGTTCGCTCAAAGAGGCGGTTGAGCGGCTAAGCCGGGAAGACCGGACGAGTATCAACCAGTTCGTGGCCACGGCGGTGGCGGAAAAGGTCTCGGCACTTCAGACGGCGAAATACTTCTCCGACCGGAAGGCGCGCGCGGATTTCAAGGCTTTCGACAAGATCATGAAGCGGAGGGGCGGAAAGACGCCCCGCGAAGGTGACGAAATGCCGGCGTAGGCTGTAGAGTAGGCCTTCGGCCTGCCCTTGCGCTGGGCCGGGTCGACGCAAACGTAGGCCCAAGGCCTACTCCACAGCCTATCGCCACGACAGCGTGCTTGCCCCTCGGTGTGGAAATTCGACCGAGACGCCGTCTGCCGTAGGCGTAAGATGGTCGAGTTTTTGGCCATTCAGCGTGACGCTCGTCGGGTGGGCGAACTTCCAGCGGACCGTAAGGCGGGCCGCGGCCCCCGCGATTGTCAGCATGCAGGCTTGTGGCTGGTGCACTAACTGGCGGCCTTCGAAATCGGCGATGCTGCGGGTCTCGCGGCCGGGATAGATTTCGTATACGCGGCGGTCGTCGAGTGCTTGTATCCTGCCGTCCCTGAATTCACTCCGCGGAACCAGCGTCATCACGTCATCCGGGATCTTGGGCAGAATCGTGCCTTCCCGAAGGAAGAGTGGAATGCGGTCGAGCGGGGCGTCCACGGCGATGGTTTGGCGTCCGGTGTAGCAGCGTCCCGTCCAATAGTCGATCCACGCGCCTTCCGGCAAATACACGGAACGTTGCGTGACCGCAGCCAGCACCGGCGCAACCAACAGGTCCGGACCGAGATAATATTCGTCGGTGGCTTCCCGCGCTTCCCGCTCGTCTTGGTGCATGAGCACCAGTGCGCGCATTAACGGCAGCCCGCTCTGTGCGCTCTCGAGCGCAGCCGCGTAGCGGTAGGGAAACAGGCTCATGTGCAGCACGGAGTACATGCGAAAAATGCGCAACGCCTCTTCGCCGTAATCCCACGGCCCGAGGTTCATACCGCTCATCACTTCCATCCCGGGGGAGAACGCCGAGTATTCCGTCCAGCGGGCAAAAAGCACATCGTCGCCGGCAGTGCGCGCCGACTTGTTGTAGCCGCCCAGGTCGCTCATCCAGAGGGAAATTCCGCTCATGCCGGCATTTAACCCCGCCGTGACCACCGTGGGCAGTCCATTGGTAGGCGCGAAACTTGCGTCGTTATCGCCGCCCCAGAAAACCGGTAGCATGTGCGAGCCGATGGTGCCGCTCCGCTGGAACAGCACCCAGTCGGCGCCTTTGCCCTCCTGCAAAGCTTCCGCCACCGCGCGGTTGTACTCCACGGCGTAGCGGTTTCGCATCGTGCGCGCGTCCTCGCCGCCGGCGAAGACTACGTCGCCGATGAAGACGCCCTCTCCATCGTCGTCCTTGAAACCATCCGCGCCCAATCGAATCACTTTCGATAATTGGTGCTGCCACCACTGCTTCGCCGCCGGATTGGTGAAATCGATGAGCGAGCCGGTCCCTTTCCACCAATGGCCGATGTAAGTGGAGCCGTCAGGCCGGTGAAGAAAATAGCCTCGCCGCTCGGCTTCCGCGAAATCAGCCGCCGGGCCGGTCTCCAACTTACCGGCGAAACCCTCCTCATACGGCGCCGCGGTTTCCCGGTTGATCCAAGGAGTGTGCCAGAGAACGAGCTTATACCCCTTCGCGTGCACGTGGGCGATCATCGCCCGCGCGTCCTCGAACTGTTTCGGGTTGAACTCGTAAGTGTTGTAGTTGGTCGCCCAGGGACTATCGATGAGCAGAACCGAAGCCGGCAGGCCGAGCTCGCGATACCGGTCCGCGTCTTCATAAAGGTCCCGAGTATTGCGGTGATAGTCCCGCGATTTCCATGGGGCGAAGGCCCAGTACGGCGGAAGCTTCTGGCGGCCGACGAGCGCCGTAAAGCGTTCGAGAATCGCCGGAAAGCGCGGTCCTTCGAACAGTACCACCCGCAGTTTCTTCCCGAAGAATGTCACTACAATGTGGGACGGTTCGCTGACGTTCAGGTCGAACGTGGCTTCGCTGGTTGTGTCCAGCCAGAGACCGTATCCGCGCAAGCTCATGTAGAACGGTATCGGCTGGTAAGTCAGGCTGCCTTTTTCGTCCGCAACGTCGCGCGACGCGTTCTTGAGAATCGTGTGGGCGTGGTTCAGCCGGTCGAAACGTTCGCCGAAACCGAAATAGCTGCTGTCGTCGGACACCGCGAACGACCATTCGCCGGGAACGGGAGCGTCCAACGTCACTTCCGCCACTCCGGGCGCCAGTCGCCGGACCTGGGGCTCGGCCGCCGGCGGGCGCCCGTCGATCAGAAAACCATCGAGAGAGATGCTCTGGGCCCGCCCGTCCGTTCCTTGGAACGGAAAGCGTACTTCCCCGGCGAACAGGGCAGACGCCGCGAACAGAATCGAGACCAGCCTAATCGACCGTAACATATCTCCCAATTCGAGGTAGAGTACCAGTAAGAGGCATTTTAAAGCCGTTTTGGGGAAGGCGTCTTGACGGCGATTGGAAAAAAGACGGACAAAGTTGCGAAAGTCTCTTCATGGAGCCATTGACAGATCGTATGTTTGCGTCGGAAAAGCACTTATACGATTTTGGCCCTTTTCGGCTGGATCTTAACTCGAGAATGCTGCTGAGGGACGGCGCCTATCTTGCCCTTACCCCGAAAGCGCTTGAAACGCTGGCCGTGCTGGTGGAGGGTAACGGCCGAATCGTCGACAAAGAGGAACTGCTCCGGCTGGTCTGGGCGGGAACCTGCGTCGAAGAAGCGACCCTCGCAAAAACCGTCTCGATTCTCCGCAAAGCACTGGGCGAAGACGAAGGGCATCACTATATCGATACCGCACCGAAACGCGGGTATCGATTCGCCGTTGCGGTCCGGGTAATGGACAGGGCGGCGCTGGAAGAGCCCGCGCCGGTTCGTTCCGATTCCGCAGGCATTCAGCCCGGCGTATCGCCTACGATTCCGCCGCCAGCAGTGACCGCGCCAGATGCACGAAAACCCAGCATGGCTGGCTCGCGCTTCCGGCGTCCGTTGTTGCTATTTGCGATCCTGGCAGTTGCGGCGGCAGCCTATGCATTCCTGCCGCGCTGGAATCGCGCGAGAATCGCCGCGGCTCCCTCCAAGGCCGTGCCCCTCACCAGCTTTCCGGGACGCCAAAACGAGGTCGCATTTTCCCCTGACGGCAACCAGATAGCCTTTGTCTGGGACGGCCCGCAAGGTGGAAACTCCCATGTCTACGTGAAAGTGATCGGCAGCGAGGCCCTGCTCCAGTTGACCCACGATCCGGGTTCCGATTCTCGCCCGGCCTGGTCGCCCGACGGCCGGAACATTACGTTTCTTCGTTCCACTCCGAAAGCTCGCGCGTGGTACCTGACGTCGGTGCTGGGCGGACCGGAGCGCAAGTTGGCCGACGTTTTCCCTTATTTCGATCTGGGCAGCGGGAACAGCGCGTACGGCTCCCCTGACGGCAAGACCTTGGCCATCGTCGATAAAGCGGCGCCCGCCGAGCCAGCCAGCATCTTTCTGGTGTCGATAGATGGCTTGGCGCGCCGGCAACTCACCTTCCCTTCCGCCGCCATCACGGGCGATTACTACCCTGCCTTTTCCCAAGACGGCAAGCGGCTGGCATTCGCGCGAGCCGTCAGCTTTTCCGCCACCGATCTCTATGTGCTCGAACTGCCCAACGGCAAGCCTGCGCGGCTCACGTTCGATGGGCTCACCATCGACGGCCTGGCCTGGACATCCGACAGCCGCGAGATTATCTTCTCCTCGCGGCGTGGCGGCAGCTTCAATTCGCTCTGGCGGATCGGCATTCACGGCGGGACTCCGGAACGCGTAAGCGCGTTTGGCGAAGACGTCATCAGCCCCGCGGTATCGCGTGACGGCAGCCGCTTGGCCTACACACGGCGGCTCGACGACATGAATATCTGGGAGTTCACCCTGGATGCCGCCGGGCACGTGATATCGAAAGCGCCGCTGGTTGCTTCCACCTTCCGCGATTCCGATCCCGATTACTCGCCGGACGGCCGCCGCATCGTTTTCACCTCGGGGCGCAATGGCAGCTTCGGCATCTGGGTGGCCGACAGCGATGGTTCCAATCCGCGCCTGTTGTTCGATGGCGGCGCATACGTAACGGGGAGCCCGCGTTGGTCTCCGGATGGACGGCGAATCGTTTTCGACACCCGCGCCAGGGATCCGGCGGGCGTCGGCAACCCCAGCATCTGGATGGTGGACGCCGATGGCGGCCAGTTGCGCCGCATCACCGACGGAAATACCGGAGACGTAGCGCCCAGTTGGTCGCACGACGGAGCTTGGGTCTACTTCGCTTCGACCCGCAGCGGCAACCTGCAAATCTGGAAGACCCCTTCCCAGGGCGGCCCGGCCATTCAGTTGACACGCAAAGGCGGATTTGAAGGATTCGAGAGCGCGGACGGCCAGTTTCTCTTATACGTGAAAGGCCGCGAGATTCCCGGCATCTGGCGGGTGCCCACCACGGGCGGCGAAGAACTTCCGGTCACCGACCGCGATCAGGTGGGTTATTGGCGTTGCTGGCGGCTGGCGCGGGGCGGAATCTACTTCGCCACCGCAACCCCTCCTGCCGGGCCGCGTATCGAATTCCTGGACCTCGCTAGCGGGGCCATTCGGCAAATCGCATTGCTCCCCAAGCCGCCGGATGCCACTATTCCCGGTTTGGCGGTCTCGCCCGACGGGCAGAAGCTGCTGCTCGCGCAGTACGACCAAAACGGGAGCAACATTATTATGGTCGATCGCGCCCATTGAGCGCCTCGACCGCGTGCCGTCCCTTAACGTCATGCAGATACGCCGGCAGCCCACCAGGGCGCGAGGAAGGTTTATGATCGGTTGGTGTGAATGAGCGGGATGCGGATACCGCGATCGGCGGTCCTCACCGACATTTCCCTTCCACCCGGCTTTCGCTGCTCGAGGCCGCGGCCGCGGGCCTGCCGAATGAGGCGCTGGAACAGGTCATCGCGCTCTATTGGAAACCTGTCTATCGGTTCCTACGCCTCAAATTCCGCAAGGACAACGAAGACGCCAAGGACCTGACCCAGGGCTTCTTCACTACCGCGATCCAGCGCGATTTTTTCGCGCGGTTCGATCCGGCCAAAGCCTCGTTTCGGACCTATCTCCGCATGGCAGCCGAACGCTTCGCTCAAAGCCAGCATGCTGCCGCGAACCGGCAAAAGCGAGGCGGAGACGTCGAGTTCGAACCGGTTGAGGAAAAGGCGGCCGCCACCGAGTCGCCCGAACAGGCTTTCGAGCGCGAGTGGCAGCGGCAGTTGTTCGCCCTCGCGCTCGATGAGCTGCGCGCGCACTGTGAGGGATCGGGCAAGCAACTCCATTTCCGCATCTTCGAAGCGTATGACCTGGCCGAAGGCGAACGTCCCTCGTATGCCGGTCTGGCCGCGCGGCATGGCATCCCGGAAACCGCGGTGACCAACCATCTCGCCTGGGCGCGGCGCACGCTGCGCGGCTTTGTAACCGAACGGTTACGCGGCACAACCTCGGGGCCGCGCGAGCTCGCCGAGGAAATGCGGCGGGTATGGATCTAAGCGATTCCGTGCTCGACCATTTGCGCCAGGTGGCGGCCTTGCCCGATCTGACGGGAACCCGCTACGAACTGGAGTCCGAAATCGGGCGAGGCGGGATGGGAGTCGTCTACGCCGCGCGAGACCGCGAGCTGGATCGTCGTGTCGCTCTCAAAGTCCTCGATTCGGCTCTGGCCGGTGAAGCGCGGCTCATCGCACGGCTTGAGCATCCTGCCGTGGTGCCGATCTATGAGACCGGCGCGCTGCCCGACGGACGCGCCTTTTACGCCATGAAGCTGGTCAGCGGCGCGCGCCTGGACGGCTACGTAGCCGGGCTTCCGTCGCTCGCCAATCGCCTGGAAGTGATCCGGCGTGTCGGCGAGGCGCTGGCATTCGCGCACGCTCGCGGCTTCCTTCATCGCGACCTGAAGCCGCAGAATGTGATGGTGGGCCAGTTCGGCGAAGTCTACGTGATGGATTGGGGCGTGGACGCGGTGGCTGGCACGCCTGGGTTTCGCGCCCCGGAGGCCCACCTGGATCGGCGGTCCGACATCTACGCGCTGGGTGGGTTGTTGGAGTTCCTGTTACCCGTGCCCGCGCCGCCCGCTCTCCGCGCCATCGCCGCCAAGGCCATGAGCGCGGATCCCGCTGCCCGCTATCCGGATGCCCCCGCGCTTCTATTGGATATAGAGCGCTTCCAGGAGGGGCTGGCCGTGGAAGCCTGGTCCGAACCCTGGTGGCATCGATTGCGCCGCTTCGGGTCGCGCAATGCGGTTCTGCTATGGCTGTTGGCGGCTTATGCAGTGGTGAAGTTCCTGCTATTTTTTCTGCGAAATCTTTAAAGGAATTCCGGACCGCGCGGAACTCCATGGTGAGAGGTATAAAACGATGAACAAGATTCTGGCGGGACTGTTGTTGGGCTTGATCCTCGGAGCCATGGACGGCGCAACCGCCTGGTTTTATCCGGAAACGCACTCTATGATTGCCGGCATCATGGTTGGGTCCTCGGTCAAAGGGATGGTCGTGGGCGTGCTCAGCGGCTGGTTCGCGCGCAAAGTGCAGTCGACGGGTTGGGGGATCGTGGTCGGCGCGGCGCTGGGGCTGCTGTTCGCCTTTCTGGTGGCGGCTAACGATACGGTGAACGGCAGGCACCCTTACCTGGAGATCATGCTGCCAGGCTTCGTGGTTGGCGCCATCATCGGCTTCCTGACACAGAGGGTGGGAGCGCCTCGCCCGGCGGTGAAGGAGCAATCCTGATAGGCAGCCTCGTTTTGTCTATTGCCGTGATGAGCCCCAGCAGCGGCGGGATGCCATGTCGAGCCGCCTTACCGGATTAGTTTTTCCCCCCGCTGAGGGTTGTGAGGGTCCAGAAGCCTTCCGCCCTCTTCGCACTGAACCGACACTCATAACTCATAACTGATAACTCATAACTGACAACTGACAACCGACAACTCAGTACCTCTCCGCCGCAATTCCCTCCGCCACCGCCGCCACTTCCCTTTCCATCTCCCGATCCTTATCCTGAAATGCCGCCACGGCACGCACACTCTCGTAAACTCGCCGTGAGCCCTTGCCCAGCTTGGCCTCTCCGCCGCGCAAGTCCACAGCCTGCGCCGCTGCCAGCAGCACCATCGCCGTCTCGTTGCGCAGGCACTCCAACGCGTCCATCGCCGTGACGGCGGCGTGCATCCCCAGGCTGACCACGTCCTGGTTGTACTGCTCGGTGGGCAGGGAGTGGATCGAGCTGGGTCCGGCCATTTGCCGCACCGCGCAGGCCAGACTGGTCACGCTCAGTTGCATTCCCTTGAAGCCGGAATTCACGCCCGGGTTCGGCGTCAGGTTCGCCGGCAGCCCCTGGTTGAAGCGGTCGTCCACCATCACCGCCATCAGCGCATTGCCCCAGTTGGCCATGCTGGCAAGGTCCAGCTTCCACGCGTCCAGCAGGCGCGCAATATGGCCGCCGTAGAAGTTGCCGGCTTTGTAAAGCACGCCCGTATCGGGGTCGATCAGCGGATTGTCGTTGGCGGAGTTGATCTCCCGCTCCAGCACGGCGCAGCCATCCTCCAGCGCCTCCCAAACCTGGCCCAATCCTTGAGGCACCGAGCGCAGCGAATAGCAGGATTGCCCGGAAGTATCGCGCGTCAAGCCGGAACCGGCCAGCAGTTCGCGCAGGTGCGCCGCCACCGCGATCTGTCCCGGGTGCCCTTTCTGCTCGTGCACCCACGCCTCGAACGGCAACGCCGGCGCCTGCATAGCTTCGATTGCCAGCGCCACGGCGCCCAAAAGCGCGCGCAATACCAACTTGGCATCCATCTCAAACAGCGTCGCCACCGCGGTCATCACCGTGGTTCCGTTGATCAGCGCCAGCGCTTCCTTGGGCGCGAATACGATGGGCGTGAGGCCGGCCGCCTGCAGTGCCTCCGGCGCGCCCATCCTGCGGCCCTGGTATTCCACCTCGCCCAAGCCGGCCAAGGCCCGCGCGATATACGCCGATGGCATCAGGTCGCCGCTCGCCCCCACCGACCCGTAGCGCGGCACTACCGGCGTGATGCCGTGGTTGAGCAGCGCCGCCAGCGCTTCTACCAACTCCACGCGCACCGCCGAGGCGCCCGTCAGAAAGGTGGCCGCGCGCAGCAGCGTGGCGGCTCGCACCACGTCCGCGGGCAGCGGCTGGCCCGTGGCGCACGCCAGGTGGCGCACCAGGTTCGCCTGCAGCAACCCCATCTCGCCGGGCGCGAGCGAAATGCCGACGTTGCCGCCCACCCCCGTATTCACTCCATAAATCCGCGCGCCTTGCGCCAGCAACTCTTCCAGCCGCGCCCGCCCCCGCGCAATGCGCTCCCGCGCCGCTTCGCCAATCCGCACGGCAACGCCCTGCCGCGCCACCTGCGCCACGTCCCGCACCGACAGCCGGCGGGCGCCCAGCTCCAAAGTGGATGCCATCCTTGTCAGTGTACCGTCTGCACCCCATCTCGAAGAGCCGCGGTCGCGGGGGAGTTGGGAAAAATCATGATAGCCACCGATGAGCGCCGATGAACACGGATAAAACCTCTGATGTCTTTATCGGTGTTCATCGGTGGCTATGTTTTCACGCCCCAGGAAAGAGTACTGCTACCATTGACGCATGGGGCACGCGGCGTGCCGGACTTCCCGGAGGGCGTTTCTGTGTACGGTGGGCGCGGGTGTATTAACCGGGGCTGAGACCGGCAAAGGGCGCAGCTTTCCGCCGGAGTGGCATCTCTACACCGATCCCAGTACGGAGCTCGACGTTTACCAGCTCACCGATTCGGCGCACGCCTCATCCCTGCCGGCATATTACAACCGCGCCATTGCGCGCTCCAGCGGCTGGCTGATATTTGCCAGCGACCGGGAAGGTTCCTTGCAGGCCTACCGCATCGACCTGAAGAGCGGCGAGACGCGGCTCCTCACCGAGGCTGAAGACTTGGACGCCGCCACGCTGACGCTGACTCCCGACAACCGCGAGCTTTGTTTCTGCGCCGGACGCTCGCTGCGCGTGGTTTCGCTTGCCAGCCTGCGCGAGCGCGAGATCTATCGAATTGACGAAGGTTGGGAGCGGGGAGCGGGGATGAGTGTGGGCCCGGACGGCACGCACGCCACGTTCGTGGAGCGCCGCGAAACCGGGTCGCGGCTGCGCATGGCCCCGCTGGCCGCCGGCGCCGCACGCACGGTACTCGAAGCGCCGGCGGAAATGAGCCATCCCCTGCATCGTCCCGGCCGTGCCCAGTTCTTCTACCGCCGCGACGGCGGGCTATGGATGGCCAACCTGGACGGCCGGGAAAACCACCGCTTGAAACTGGCGCCGGGCGGTGTGGCCTCCGCCAATTGGTCTCACGACGGCCGCACCATCCTCTATCTCAACCTGCCCGAAGACCCGCACCAACTGCACGCCATTCGCGAATTTACGCCCGACGCCGCCAGCGACAAGCTGGTGTCCAAGACCAGCCAGTTCGCCAGCTTCGGCGCCAATCGCGATACTTCGGTATTCGTCGGCGCGAGCGCCAACAAAGCCTCGCCCACCGTGCTGCTGCTGCTGCGGGTCACGCATCGCGAAATGACCTTGTGCGAGCACAAAGCCGCCGACGCGGCGTCGGTCGCGCCCACTTTCTCGCCCGACAGCCAGCACATCTATTTTCAGAGCGACCGCCAAGGCAAGCCCGCCCTCTACGGAGTGCACGTAGACCGCCTGGTCGAAAAGACCGACGTGGAATCGCGCTGAGCGGCAGGTGGGACAGACCATCGCCGTTTGTGGTCTGTCGTGCCTGTTTCTCGCCGTGACTATTGGGTTGCTCGGAGAGGCAGAATTTCGGGGAGAGTCTCCGTTTTGATAACTCGATGGAGCACAAACACCTGCTCATCCGCACCAAGATAGCCAATGCCATGGGTAGTAAACCGGTGACAGGCTACGTGTTTCCATTTTTCCACCGGCGATCAGACATAGGATAGCTCCGCAAGGCTGCAATTGCAGTGTCACGGCGTTATGGGCCGACCGCTGCGGCGCCTGGCAGACGACGAAAAGCGATGTCCCACCTCTGACTTATTGCCTTCGGAACGTATCGCCCTTCACCCAGTCCGGCAGCCTCTCCTGGTTGGCGATGGTGGCGCCGAGCAGGAAACCGTAATCGGCAGCCTGCGCCAGCGCGGTGAAATCCCAATCTTCGTTGAATTCGTCGGAGGGCTGGTGGTAGTGAAGCGTGTTGAACTCCTGAAACAGGCGCTCCCCATAACCGGCCGGTTTACCGTAGAATTCCGTGCCGACGCCAATCGAGAACGCGGGGATACCGGCGCGGGCGAAAGAAAAATGGTCGGAGCGGAAATAATGGCCCTGTTCCGGGTGGGCGTCGGGCTTCACGGTCAGATTCATGCGTTGTGCGATGGCTAACGCCTCAGCGAGCGCGGTGGTGCGCTCGGCCCCGGAGATGACGATTTCCTTGGCGCGTCCCCAGGGATACACCGCGTCGTAGTTGAGATCGATGGCGGTCTTGGCCGCCGGAACCAGCGGGTGAGCGGCATAATATTCGGAGCCTTTCAACCCGCCCTCTTCGGCGGTGACGGAAAGGAACAGCGCGGAGCGCTTCGGTTTGTGCGGCATCGCGGCCCAGGCGTGGGCCAACTCCAATAGGATGCCGCAGCCGGTGGCATTATCGATGGCGCCGTTGTAGATGTTGTCGCCGTTGACTGGGGTGGCAATTCCCAGGTGGTCCCAATGGGCGCTGTAGACCACGAATTCATTCTTGAGGTTGGCGTCGCTACCCGGCACCATGGCGGCGACGTTGCGGGTGCGGAGCTCGCGGGCCTTCGAATGCACGCGGCCCTCGATGCGGATGCCGAGCGGGATGGGTTTAAAGTCGGGCCGGTCGGCGGCGGCGAGCATTTCATCCACGGTTTTGCCCGCCAGCCCCAGCAGTTTTTCGGCGGCGGCGCGCGACAGCCAGCCTTCCATGGCAAGGGCCGGTTGTCCGGAGGCGAGTTTCAGGAAAGGCGTTTCGCGTCCCCACGAGCTGCGCACCACGTCCCAGCCGTAGCCGGCGGTTTGATCGGTGTGCAGGATCAGTACCGCGCGGGCTCCGCGGCGCAATCCCTCTTCGTATTTGTAAACCCAGCGGCCGTAGTAGGTCAGGGCACGGCCATCGAAAAACTTCGGATCGTCGCTGGGCGGTTCGTTGGTAAACAGCACCAGCACCTTGCCGGTCAGGTCCTGGCCTTTGAAATCGTCCCAATTCCACTCGGGCGCACGGATGCCGTGACCCACGAACACGGCGTCTCCCTCGAAGCGCGCGTCGGCGCGCTGCTCCGGGTTGACGCCTACAAAATCCTCCAGCCACCCGAATTCGATCCGTTTTCCGTTGGCTAGCGCGGAGAGCTGCGCGTCCGCCTGGGTTTCCACTCCGACCAATGGAACTTCCTGATAGTACGAGCCCTGTGGCCCGGCCGGCTGCGCCCCGGCTTTACTAAACTGGCTCGCCAGGTATTCGGTAGCAAGGTCGCCGCCCCGCTGTCCGACACCTCGACCTTCCAAGCCATCGCTGGAAAGGAATCGCACATCTTCGCGAATGCGGCTGGAGGAGATCGAACCCTCCTGAGCCGCCAGAAACAGGGCGGCGGCTACCGCACTTATGCAGAAATTTCGAATTGCGTGCATACGGTGACGGTAACATGACGAAAACCGCCGAAATCTGCCTGGATCTTGGTAAACCGCGCAAACAGAAAGCTTTTCCGTGGCCGCTCTACCGGACTCCAGAGCGCCCGCGGCTCTGTTGGGAAATGCCGCATCTTCGTACCGGTCCAGTACCAGTACCTGTTTCACGTAAGTTTGTGAAGAATATCAGTTTCCGGGCCGTTCGGTTATTGACATCACCGGACAGTTTGCTACACTCGATCTACAAGCGCGGCATGAGGACTGCGGCGCTCGGGCCTTGCTAACAACGAGGAGGAGATTTTTGAATGATTAAAGAACTAACGCTTTCGGTCGTCGGAGGTTTGCTACTGCTGGGGTCGGCACAGGCGACCCAGATTGCGTCGTTCACTGAGGTGAACGGAACTAACGATTTCACCCTGTCGAATAACGGCACAAGCAATTCGTTTACGGCGTCGAGCTTGATCAACGTCACGCTATACAACGCCAGTTATATCGCCAACGGAACCACCTACCAAGCGATATTGACCGTCACCGGCGATTCATCGACGGCATCGGGCACGCTAGGCGTAGGCACGGTGACCCAAAACCAGTTTCAGAACGGGGTGTTGAGTATAATGCTTACCAGCGGTCCCTTCGCCGGTGAGTACCTTCTGGCCGCTGCGTTTGGCAACAACGCTGCCCTTAACAGCGCTATTAGCGGCCAGAGCAATGGCTCATCCGCAACGTTTTCTTCTTCGGACAACCCCGGCAACTATAGCGAAGTAGTATTCGTTAGTGGGTTCTGGAATATTCTCGGGCCCAGCCAGAACGGCATCAGCGCGTTCTCTTTTTCGCTCAGCAACCTCTCGACCCAGTTGAGCTTAGACAACGGTTCTCCGGACCTGCTCAACGCCTTCAAAGCTGCCGGTTCGGGCACGTTCTCAACGAGCCTGGCCGGGACCCAGGTCCCTGAACCTGGCACGCTGGGTCTACTGGGAGCGGCCATGGTGGGCCTCGGCCTATTGGGACGTAAGCGGGTTCGCCGTTAGAGCAAGATTTCCGAGCGTAGAGTCCTCCGAAGACCAGAGCGCAACTGGTGCGCTCTGGTCTTTTTGTGTTTTGCGGCCTTGTGCACCGCAATACCGCAGGCCGGCGGCATGCCGAGCGGCGATCGCGCCGCTGCGCTTTCCTTCATTCCTCCCTTCCCAGCCATCTTTCGTATTTTATTCGCCTGCGCTACACTGAAAGCCGATGCGCCAGATGCGTCTTCTGATCGGCCCGGCCGGCTCCGGCAAAACCACCCGCGCCCTGGACGATCTGCGCGCGGCACTGCGCCGTAACCAAGGCGGAACGCGCTTGCTGGCGCCCACCGCTACGCTGGCCATCCACCTCCAGAATCAACTGGCGCGCGAAGGGCTGGTGTTGCGGCGCAACGCGATTCAAACCTTGCACGGTTTCGTGGAGGCGTGGTGCGCCGGCTTGACGGAGGTAAGCGATCCGGTGCTGGCGCTGGTCGCGGCGGAAGCTCTCCGGCGAGTGAACCGTCCGGAGTTTGCCGGAGTCGCCGGCATGGCGGGCTTTCATTCGCAATTGGCGCGCACCGTGGCGGAATTCGCTTCCGCCGGCTGCGATGCCGCGCACTTAAAAGAAACTTTGGCGGGGACACGCTTGGCCGGCGACGCTCCTCTCGCCCACGCTTTCGCCCACGTGTATGGAGAAGTGGAGCGGGTGCTCGACGGCGCCGGCATGGCGTCGCGCGCGCGCCGTCTGGAGCGCGCCGCCGGGCGCATCGCCGCGCAGGGATTGCCCGGCGTGGAGGCGATTTGGCTGGACGGCTTTCACGCTCTTCCCGAACCGGAACTACGTGTCGTCGCCGCCCTGGCCGCGCATGCCGGCGTTACCATCACGCTGGCGGAGGGCGAGGCCGGCGACGGCTTGCGCCAGCGTCTCCACCAACTGGGCTTCCAAGAAGAGCGTTTGCCGGCGCGGCGTGGGGCGCCGGCCCGCCAGTTGGTGCGTGCGCCATCGGCGGAGCGCGAGACCGAAGAGATCGCCCGCCGCATCCTGGAGCAGGCGGCATCGGGAAGGCCGTTTCGCGAAATCGGCGTGATCGTGCGTTCCGCCGAAAACTATGTTCCCTTGTTGCGCACCACGCTCGAGCGCTTCGGCATCCCCGCTCGATTCTACTTCGATCAGCCGCTCGCGGAACACCCGGTTGCGCGCTTTCTGGTGGCTGTGCTGCGCGCCCTTGCGAGCGGCTGGAACTGGGAACGAACGCTGGCCGCGGTGCGTCTGGCCCCGCGCTTCGCCGAATCGAGTGCCGCCGACCGCTGGGATTTCGCGGTGCGGGAGAAAATGCCGGGCTCGGGACTGGCCGGGCTCAAAGAGCTGGCGCGGGAATGCCTGGCCGAGCTGCTGATCCCGCTGCTGGAGCGCATGCGCGCGCTCGAAGAGTGGCAATCCTTCACCCTCTCGCCGCGCGATTGGGCGGCGCGTTTCGCGGAGCTGACCAGCCTCGTCCGGCCTCTCCTCGCCGAATCGATCGGCCGTGAGACTGCGTTCGAATATCGCGCCCAGACGATCGCCATGGAGTCGTTCCAGGAGGCGGCCAGCGAAACCGCCGCCGCGTTATCCGCCATGTCACGCGCGCTCCAACTGGACCTTGCCGCCTTTCAGAACGCCTTCGAGACCGTGCTCGCCCGCAAGCCATTGCGCCTTCCCGACGGGCGGCGCAACGTGGTTCACGTGCTGCCGGCTTCCGAGGCGCGCGAGTGGGCGCTCCCGGTAGTGTTCGTGTGCGGCCTGGTGGAGAACCAGTTCCCGTGTCTCAACCGCCCCGATCCGTTCTTTCCGGAAGTCGCGCGGCGGCGGCTCGGCGCGGCCGGAATCGGCGTACGCACCGCCGAGGAATTCGAGCGGGACGAACGCGCGCTGTTCGACGCCGCCATCAGCCGCGCCACCGTTCTCGCCGTTTTGAGCTATCCCGAGTTCGATGCGCGCGGCGAGCGCAATCTTCGCTCCCTGTATATTGAGGACCTGCCGCTGGCCGAGGAAGCCGCGCGGCAGGTGCGTCCGCGGCCAGCGCAGGTGACGTCCGCGCCGTCCGCCCAATCCATCGCTGCGCCGGCCTTGCTCGCCGCGCTGGCCGAGCGCACCGCCAAGCTCTCTCCCACCGCTCTCGAAACTTATCTCAACTGTCCCTTCCAGTATTTCGCGCGGCACACACTTCGCTTGCGCGAGCGTCCGGAACCGCCAGAGAAGCGGCTGGATTTCCTCACCTGCGGCATCGTGGTGCACAATACCTTGAAACGCTGGTATTCCGAGCGAGGGAATATCGCCGCGCTCTTCGAGGCCGAATTCGCAGCGGTTTTGGAAGACAAGAACGTTCCCCTGCTCTACCACACCGAGCGGCTGCGCAACCAGATCCGCGACGACCTGGAGCGCTTTGCGGCAGACGCCCGCTGGCGGCGCGAAGGCTTCACCTCGCGGATGGAGGAAGAGTTCGAGTTTCCGTTCGACGAAACGCTGGTGCTGCGCGGCAAGATCGACCGCTTCGATACCGCTCCGAATGGCCGCGCCTACGTAGTCGATTACAAGTACAGCAACCCCGCCACTACGCGCGGCAAACTGACCGACGAGAATCTGCTGCAGGCCCCGCTCTACGCCATGGCCGCGCGCGAGAAATTCGCCATTCCGGTAGCGGGCGTCTTCTACATCGGCCTGAAAAAGGAGGTCAAGTATGCCGGCTGGAGCGAGGACGGTTTTCTCGATAGCCTGCCGATGCCGGACGATTGGCTGGCCGCGGCCCGCCAAAAGACGTTGCGCGTAGTGGAGGAGATCCGCGCCGGCCGCGTGGAGCCCCATCCCGCCGATCCGTCCAGATGCCGCCAGTGCGATTATCGCGATGCCTGCCGGTCCCGCGCGCGCCAGGCAATCGTCGAAGCCGCGGAGGGCGCCGAATGAACGCGGTCGCGTTTACTCCCGCGCAGGCCCGCGCCGTCGAGGTCTTCGCCCGCGAGCAAGACACCTGCATCGTGGCCGGGCCCGGCTCCGGCAAAACCACCGTGCTGGTGGAATACTTTCGCCGCCTGGTGGAGGCGGGCGTCGACCCGCTGCGCATTCTGGCCATCACCTTCACCGAAAAGGCCGCCGCCAACATGCGCAAGAAACTGGCGGAGCAGTTTCCCGAACCTGCCGGAGTACGCAGTGCGCTGGAGCGGGCCTGGGTATCCACGGTGCACGGCTTCTGCGCCCGGCTGCTGCGCGAAAACGCGGTGGCGGCCGCGATCGATCCCGAATTCGCCATTGCCGACGAGCGCGAAGCCGTCCGCCTGCAGCACGAGGCCATGGCCGGCGCCATGGACGAGTTGTTCGCCGCCCGCCCGGCCGAAGTCCGCGCCCTCATCCGCGCCCTGGCCTCATTCGAGTTCGAAGAAGCCGTGCTGGCAGCCTACGACGCCATGCGCGGAGCGGGGATGGACATCGAAACCGTGGCGGCCAAGCCGGCTCCCGCGGACCGCACCGTGGCGGCCATCGAGGCGCTGACGGCCGAGCTGCGCAACCTCCGCCCCGATTATTCCGAGCCGGCCCTGCGCGAGCAGTTTGAAGCCGTCCGCGAGTGCGCCGGGCGTTTCGTGAGCGCGCGCACCGCGCGCGAAAAGTTGGCCGCTATCCAGGCGTTCTCCGCGTCGCCGCGGCGGGGCAAGAATCCGCTCCGCGACAAGTTGTGCGATCTGCGCGACCTCATCAAGAAGGAAGCCGAACGCCCCCTCCTCACCGCCCACCACGCTCCCGAACGCGCCACCCTGCTCGAGATCTTGCGCCGCTTCGACCGCATCTATCGCGAGCGCAAAGCCGCCGCCGGCCTGCTCGATTTCGCCGATCTCGAGGAAGCCAGCGTCCGCCTGCTCGAGCGCCATCCCGACACGCGCCGCCGCCTCACCGCCCAGTTCGATCATATCCTGATGGACGAATTTCAGGACACCAACGGCCAGCAGTCCCGGCTGCTCGAACTGGTGCGCGCGCCCGGCCGCTTCTATGCCGTGGGCGACATCAACCAATCCATCTTCGGATTTCGCCACGCCCAGCCGGAAGTGTTTCGCCGTTATCGTGAGGAAGTCACCGCGGGCGGCGGACGCGTCGTCCCTCTGGCCGAAAATTTCCGCAGCCGCGCCGATATTCTGCGCGCGGTGGAGACTGTCGCGGCCGGTGCCGGGGGAATCGAGCCGCAGACTTTCGCAGCCCGGCGAGAGTTCCAGAATCCGCGCGACGTCTCGGTCGAGGTAGCCGCGTTCGCCGCGCCTGACACCGATCGAGCCCAGGCGATGGAAGCGCGTTGGATCGCGCGGCGGATTGTCGACCTGGTTGCCGAAGACCGCTTCCGCTTCGCGGACGTGGCCGTTTTGGTGCGCAATACCGAGGTGCTCGGCACGCTTGCCAACGCGCTGGACGAAGCGGCTGTACCGTACGTAGTCAACCGCGGCAGGGGATTTTACGAGGCCAGTGAGGTTGCCGATTTGACCAACCTGCTGCGCGTCATCGCCAATCCGCGCGACGAAATCGCTCTCGCCGCCGTGCTGCGCTCCCCGCTCGCCGCCGTCTCCGACGAAGGCCTGCTGGCCCTGCGGTTTGTGGGGCAGGTTGGCAACCTGCGGACCGATTGTCAATCGGTCCCAAGCCCCGCTAGGTTCGGCGGTTGGAACCTAGGTTCGACCCTCGCTGCCCTCACTCCCGCTCAAGCCGCCGGTTTCTCTCCTCAGGATTTCGCCGCCCTCGATCGGTTTCGCCGCAAGCTCGCCGAATGGCGCCGGCGGCGCGAAGCCGTATCGTTCGACCGCTTGCTGGCGGCGGCCATGGATGACGTGGGCTATCGAGCGGAAGCCGGGACGCACGCCGCCGGCAACATCGACAAGTTCCTCGCCATGGCTCGCGCCGCGTCCGGCCGCATGTCGCTGGACGAGTTTGTGGACGATCTGGCGCGGATCCGTGACGCCGACCCGCGCGAGCCCGACGCCCCTCCGGACGACTCCTCCAACGCCGTGAAACTGATGACCGTGCATTCGGCCAAGGGCCTGGAGTTTCCGGTGGTGTTCATCGCCGCCTTGCACAAAGGCGTCAAGAATTCCGCGCCCGTGGTGGCGTTTTCCCCGGCCATCGGCCTGGGAGCGCGCTGGCGCAATCCCGTCACCGGAGAGGATCACGGCGATCTGTTTCACTCCGCCATTCGCCGCGAGCTGACCCGCCGCGAAAGCCAGGAAAGCGACCGGCTGCTGTACGTGGCCATGACGCGCGCCGAAGAGCTGCTCGTCATGAGCTTTTCAAGCGGCGGCAAGCGCGCCTCGTGGGCGGAGCTGGTTAGCTCCAGGTTTCAGCTCGATGTGGCCCCGGGCCGCGACGAAGTCTTGGAGCGCACCGCGCCCGATGGAAATCCCTGGAAGTTGCGCTTGGTCACAGCCGATCGCGCACCTGAATTACGACTCGCGCAGCCGGCTGCCGCCCCCGTCGCGGATGCCGTGGAGTGGCTGGGGCCGCCCGCGGTGACCGAGCAGCAGGATTCCAACGCGACCGTCACCGGCCTCGCTGAATTCGCCCGCTGCCCGCGGCGCTACCTGCTGGCCCGTTATCTGGGCTTTTCCGGCCGTGCCGGCGGAGGCGGGCAAGTGTCCTCGGAACTGGCAGCGCCGGATCGCGAAGAGCCGGATGCGGCCGAGCTCGGCACGGCAGTCCACCGCCTGCTGGCCGGCCTTGAAATTCTCGACCCCGACCCCGAAGCGTTGCGGCTGGCCGACGTCTTCCGCCGCAGCGCGCTGGGCCGGCGTCTCGAAAAAGCCACGCGCGTCGAACGCGAATTCGATTTTCTGATGGCCGTGGGCGACCTGGTGGTGCGCGGCCAGGTGGATCTGTGGTTCGAAGAAAACGGCGAAATCGTAATCGTCGATTACAAAACCGACGCCGTCACTTCGCACGAAGCCCATCGCCGCGCCGAAGACTACGCCCTGCAGTTGCGCCTCTATGCCCAGGCCGTCGAGCAGGTGGCCGGCCGCCCCGTCTCGAGCGCGTGGCTGCACTTCCTCCGCCCCGACACCCTGGTGCGCGTAGACCCGGAGCCCCCGCTCTGGGAATCCCCCGCCCAAGTCGCCGCCGAGCTGGAACAAGCCCAGCACAACCTGGATTTCCCCCTGCGCGAAGGCGACCACTGCCACCGCTGCCCGTTCTATCGGGATCTTTGCCCCGCAGGAAGGTGATTAGGTGTTGGCCATCCAGGCAAGGCTCGTGCTGCACACTATCGTCGTGGCGCGGGCTGTCAAGCCTGCTGGGCCGAGATTCGTCTCGGCCTTTCTTGCGCTCCGCAATCCCTCGCAATCACTCATTCATCGGATGAACTGGCTCTCACCTTTTGGGTGGGTGGGGCTCGTGGGAAGAAAGGCCGAGACGAATCTCGGCCCAGCAGGCTTGACAGCCCGCGCCACGAAGCTACCTCTTCTCCCACACCCCCAGCAGCGACTGCCCAAACAACACCGGCGCCACGCTCTCCACTCGCGACACCACCGGAACCACCCACCGGTCGAACACCGCGATCTGCGCTTCCGATTGCGCCTCGCGCCTCGCTACCCGCGCGTTCCACCACCAGCCGAACCAGCCGGCCAGGTTGATGTAGCGCAGCCGCCGCACAGCCAACCCGGCGCCGCTAGCCACGGCAACCAACTCGCGCCTCGTATAACGGCGAAAGTGGCCGAGGTTGCGGTCGATCGGGCCGTAGAGGGTGGGGAAGGCCGGCGCCAGCAGCACAACCGTCCCGCCTGGCGGCAGAATCTGCGCCATGTTTCGCAACGCGGCGCCATCGTCGCCAATATGTTCCAGCACGTTCAGGCAAACGCAGCTATCGGGCGCGAATTGCGCCAGGCCGGCGAACTCGGAACCGGCGGCGTCGCACAACACCGGGCGCAGATTGTCGCGCTCTCCGTAACGGCTGCGCACTTCGCCGAGTGCGGCTGGGTCGATATCGACTGCCACCGCCAGCTCGCGATCGAGCAGCCAACCGGTGAAATTGCCGATGCCCGACCCCACCTCCACCACGCGCCGGCCGAGATGCGGCAGCACTAGCCGCGCCTGCCAGGCAAAGTAGTTCTTCGCCAGGCTCATTTTGCGCTGATCGGCCAGCAGGTATTCGGAAGCGCGGGGCAAATCTCAGTGTAGTGCCGCCCGGCCCTGTTACCCTGGAGAAATCCATGCCCGACGCCATCCGCATCCTGATCACCGGCGGAACTTTCGACAAGGAGTACAACGAGCTCACCGGGCAGCTCCTCTTCAAGCAGACTCATCTGGCGGACATGCTGCGGCTGGGCCGTTGCCGCCTGCCCGTTGCCGTCGAAACCCTCTTCATGATCGATAGTCTCGACATGACCGAGCCCGATCGCCACTTGATCCTCCAGCGCTGCCGCGAAGCTGGCGAAGACCGCATCGTCGTCACCCACGGCACCGACTCCATGGACCTGACCGCGGCTCTGCTCGGCCCCAATATCGCCGGCAAAACCGTGGTCCTCACCGGCGCCATGGTTCCCTACACGTTCGGCAGCTCCGACGGCATGTTCAATCTGGGTACCGCCCTGGCATTCGTCCAAACGCTTCCTCCTGGAGTGTACGTGGCCATGAACGGCCGCTATTTCCCCTGGGACGCCGTGCGCAAAAACCGCCAATTGGGTGTATTCGAATCGCCATAGGCCGGATCCCGTCTTAGCGTGCCGCCTGCCACTCATATAAACTTGAGTCACACATTGTAAGAAAAAATATTTTGTTTATAATGTGTTACTTACAAAAAAATCCTGTCACTCTAGCGTGAGATGTGCTAATAATAGTTAACGTAAGGCCGGTAGGCATTGGCCTACCGCCTCACTCTGGTAAACCGATTTAAACTAACAACAAATTGGAGGCGTTAGTTTCATGAAGATTCGTCCGCTCTACGACCGCATTGTGGTCAAGAGACTCGAGCAAAAAGAGCAGATGCAAGGCGGGTTGTACATTCCCGACACCGCCAAGGAAAAGCCGCAGGAAGGCGAAGTGGTGGCCGTGGGCAAGGGTAAGCGGCTGGAGAATGGCAACCTCGTCCCCCTGGATGTCCAGGCGGGCGACCGCATCCTGTTCGGCAAGTATTCGGGCAGCGATATCAAGTTGGATGGCGAGGAGTACCTGATCATGCGTGAGGACGAGGTCCTCGGTATTCTGGACGCCCAACCCGTGGCAGCCAAGAAGGCTTCCTAAAGGAATCCCGTAAGGAGCAATCACGACAATGGCGAAACAAATCGTATATTCGGAAAACTCGCGACAGGCGATTTTGCGCGGCGTCAACCAGTTGGCGGACGCGGTAAAGGTAACCCTCGGACCCAAGGGCCGCAACGTGGTTCTGGAAAAGAAGTTCGGCGGTCCGAACATCACCAAGGACGGCGTCACGGTTGCCAAGGAAATAGAGCTCAAGGATCCGCTCGAGAACATGGGCGCGCAGATGGTGCGCGAAGTGGCCTCGAAGACTTCCGACGTGGCCGGCGACGGCACCACCACCGCCACCATTCTGGCGCAGTGCATCTTCCGCGAAGGCGTCAAGGCGGTCGCGGCGGGCGCGAATCCCATGGCTGTGAAGCGCGGCATTGAAAAGGCCGTGGAAGCGGTCACGGAAGAAGTCAAGAAAATGTCCCAAAAGGTCAGCGACAACGCCAAGATCGCCCAGGTCGGCACCATTTCGGCCAACAGCGATCCGGAAATCGGCAGAATCATTGCCGAAGCCATGACCAAGGTGGGCAAGGATGGCGTCATCACCGTGGAAGAATCCAAGACCATGCACACCGAGCTCGATACGGTGGAAGGCATGCAGTTCGACCGCGGTTACCTGTCGCCCTACTTCGTCACCGATGCCGACCGTATGGAAGCGGTCATCGAAGATCCGTACATCCTGATCCACGAAAAGAAAATCAGCAACATGAAGGACCTGCTGCCGCTGCTCGAGCAGATCGCGCGCGCCGGCCGTCCCCTGCTGATCATCGCCGAGGAAGTGGAAGGCGAAGCGTTGGCCACGCTGGTGGTGAATAAGCTGCGCGGCACGCTGAACGCTTGCGCGGTGAAGGCTCCCGGCTTTGGCGATCGCCGCAAGGCGATGCTGGAAGACATTGCCGTCCTCACCGGTGGCAAGGCGCTGATGGAAGAAACCGGCATTAAGCTCGAAGGCGTGCGCCTGGAGGACCTGGGCAAGGCCAAGCGCGTTACGGTGGACAAGGACAACACCACCATCGTGGACGGCGCGGGCAATCCGAAGGCCATCGAAGGCCGCATCAAGCAGCTCCGCGCGCAGATCGACGAGACCACCTCCGATTACGATCGCGAGAAACTGCAGGAACGGCTGGCCAAGCTGGCCGGCGGCGTGGCGGTGGTGCGCGTGGGCGCGGCTACCGAAACCGAAATGAAGGAAAAGAAGGCTCGCGTGGAAGACGCTCTGCATGCCACTCGCGCCGCGGTGGAAGAGGGCATCGTGCCGGGCGGCGGCGTAGCCCTGCTGCGTGCCGCCAAGGCGCTGTCCAGCTTGGAGCTTGGCGGCGACGAACAGATCGGTGTCAACATCGTGAAGCGCGCCGCGGAAGAGCCGCTGCGCCAGATCGTGCTCAATTCCGGCACCGAAGGCGCCATCGTAGTCGAAAAGGTTCGCAACCACGAGAACCCGAATTTCGGCTACAACGCGGCTACCGATACCTACGAAGACCTGGTTGTCTCGGGCGTCATCGATCCCACCAAGGTCACCCGTACGGCTTTGCAGAACGCCGCATCCATCGCTTCGCTCATGCTGACCACCGAAGCCATGATCGCCGAGATTCCGGAAAAGAAGTCGGCCCCGGCCGGTCCGGGCGGTCACGGTCCCGAAATGGACTACTAGACTAAACTCCGATCCGGGTTTGAGCCGCGCGACGCCCGTCTGGCGTTGCGCGGCGTTTTTTTTGATGCCCGCCTCGCCCGGAATCGTACCCGGCCTTCACCACCAACCCAGCCAGGCAAATCGTAATCGTAATCGGCCCCCCCACTTCGCCCGCTCTGCGGACGGCCGGGGGAAGATGCGTGGCCGGCTGGTGTTCCGTGGGCGGCCCTGGAACCCACTCCGGGAGCGGCAAATGGCCCAGGTGCGTGGCGGCGCCAACTTCGACAAACGGTTCGCCAGGATTCTCTTCCTCCTCCGCCGGCAACAATTCAAACCCGCCCTCATCGGACCCCGATTTCTCGCCCGCGGGCGCACCGCAGGCGACGTCCGCCCACGGCAGCTCTTCGCATAAACGCTCAGCCAGCGGCGGCGAGATCTCCATCGTGATCGCTTCCGCCAGTTTGCCGCCGCTCAACCAAACCAGGGCGGCGACTGCTCCGGTTCGGATCGCCTCTCTTCCTGCCACTACCGTAGAAGTGAGAACAAAGGCGGAAATTCTCTCGCCGATTTCAGATGAATCTGGCAAAATAGGGACCGGCGCGAATTTCGGCGCCGCGGTGACAGAACAAATCGTGCCTGTCCCCGAAAAGCTGGAGGTGCGACGCATTTGGAACGCCGACAATTTCTGGAAGGCTGGCTCGGAGCCGCCGCTGCTGCCGCCTCGCTGCAGGCTCAAAGTCCACCGCCCGCCAAAATGCGGCTCGGCCTGATCGTGAGTGTAGCGCGCGATCCGGACGCCGCCATCCGCCGGGTTCACGACCTCGGCCTGCCGACGTGTCAGGTTGGCGTGGGCGCCACCGACGCCGTGGCGGCGAATAAACTGCGCGCGGCTCTCGACCGCTACGGCATCGAAGCTACCTCCGCCGTCTCCACCGGCCCGGGGCCGGAGATCTACGATTTCATGCAAGGTCCGGCTACCATCGGTTTGGTGCCGCGCCAATATCGCGCTGCGCGTATCGCGCGCATGAAAGCGGTTTCGGATTTTGGCCGCCTCGCCGGCCTCCCCGCCGTCCAAGGCCATTGCGGCTTCATCCCCGAATTTCCCGGCGATCCGCTCTACCCCGAAACCGTCGCGGCTATTCGTGAAGTGGCGGCGTACTGCCGCGAGCGCGGCCAGAACTTTCGCTGCGAAACCGGCCAGGAGACTCCTATCACCTTATTGCGAGCCATTCGCGACGCCGGTCTCGACAACCTTGGCGTCAACTTCGATTGCGGCAACCTGGTGCTGTACGGGAAAGCCAATCCGGTGGATGCGGCCGACACTCTCGGCCCCTACATTCAAGGCGTCCACGCCAAGGACGGCCTCTATCCCACCGATCCCGCCAAACTCGGCCAGGAAATTCCCATCGGCCAAGGCAAGGTGGATTTCCCGGCGCTGATTTCCAAACTCAAAAAACTCGACTATCGAAATCCGTTGACGATCGAGCGCGAGGCCACCGAAGGCCCCCGCCAGACCGCCGATATTCTGGCCGCCAAGGCTTACCTGGAGAAATTGATCGGCTGATGGGTTCCGCGGATGCTTTCGTCATCCTCACCTTCCCCGGAGAGCCGCGTTTCCGAGCCGCGACCGTCAGGGAGCGGTTGCCGGAACCTATGTGTATTGCAAATGGAGAGCGAAACAATGTCTGAAACGGTGTCTGAAATTACGGCAACGATTACCCCGTCCTATCGCCGCCGGGACCTGCTGCGGGCCGGAGCGGTCGGTGCATTCGCGATTGTCGCCCCACGGCTGGTGCGCGCTACCGAGGCGAATTCGGCGGTGCGGGTCGGTTTGCTCGGTTGCGGAAGACGCGGCAGCGCCGACGCTACCAGCATTGCCCAACATACGACTGCACGCGTGGTGGCCTTGGCGGACCTATTCCCCGATGCCCTCGAGAAAGCGAAGCTCCGCTTCGACGCGCTGGCCCAATCCAAAGGTTACGCGGGAGTCGCGCGGACCTTCGCCGGGCCGGACGCCTATCGCCAGATGGCCGAATCGGCGGACGTGGACGCCATCGTGATCGCCACGCCGGCCTACTATCATCCCGAACATCTGGCGGCCGTGGTGGCGGCGGGCAAGCACGTATATTGCGAGAAGCCAGTAGCGGTGGACGTCAACGGCACCAGGCGGGTGCTGGAGATCGGCGCCAAGGCCGAGGGGAAGGTCAGCCTGGACGTTGGCTTTCAGATCCGCTCCGCCCCGCCGTTTGTCGAGCTGGTGCGGCGCATTCATGCCGGCGCCTTGGGAGAGATCCACGCCGGCAGCGCCCACTACTTCTGCGGCTTGCCCGACTACCCGGCCTGGCCGGGCGCCAGCCCCGCCCAAGCGCGCCTGCGCAATTGGCTATCGGACCGCGTGCTCTCGGGCGACATCATCGTGGAGCAAAACATTCACGCCATCGACATCTGCAACTGGGTGCTGGGCGCCCATCCGGTCAGCGCCATCGGCCGCGGCGGACCGGAAGGCCGCAACGGCGCCGGCGACGTGTACTCGCACTTCGACGTCGTCTTCAGCTACCCCAACGCGGTCGACATCAGCTTCAGCTCGGTCCAGTTCGGCAAGGGAAAGTTCGACGTCGACGAGCGCTTCTTCGGCACCCGCGGTTCGTCCCAATCGCCCTATTCGGGACGCCTGGGCACCGAAGGCGAAGAGCCCTGGGCGTGGGAGGGCAGCGACAAACCGGCCTCGGGTGAGTTCTCCGCCGCCGGCACGTTCGAGGACAACCTGGCGCATGCGGACGAAGAAAAGCACAAAGCTTTCATCGAAAGCATCGTGAGCGGCAAGCTTCACAATCAGGCAGCCACCGGAGTGGAATCGGCCCTGACGGCGATGTTAGGCCGCGAAGCCGCCTACCGAAAACACGAAATTACCTGGCAAGAGCTAACCCGCCTCAAACAGCACTGGGACGCCGGAATTGACTTACGGAAGCTGTGACCGCCCGGCGCGGCACGGCGCCCAAACGTCGCCGAAATGCGGTGCCGACACCGAAGGTGAGGGCAGCAAAGGAGCGGGATCTGCTGGAGCCGGAGAAACTTCCGGGATCGAGGAACGTAGTTCCAGGTAAAACGCTGGGCGGGTGATCTTGGCCAGACTCGCCGAAGCGCCGTTTCGGGACCGCCAGATGCTAGTAAACAGAAGCGAATTAGGATATACTCATTTGGAACCCCAGGCCACGATTGAGATCTCAGCCTAGCCTGAATTTTCGCCGTAATTAGTGAGCTAACGTTTTGGGGCACTGTCTACCGGAACCGCAAGGCCAGGGGGCGTCCGTCCCACCAGGGGATTGGCGTGGAGCCCTGAGCGAAGCCG
>JBEKYD010000008.1:0-60632 GCA_049511335.1 Bryobacteraceae bacterium
TTGACGCCGGCTAACTCGGCGGCCTTTTCGGGAGAGTAGCCAGCGCTCAAAGCGGCAATGACGGTGGCCTGGCGATCGTCTAAAGCGAAATCTGTCATATCGTATCGAACCTAACCTCGGCTTCACGATAGCGCGGGAGGGTGGAGAAACCGGGGTGCGGGAAAGAGAGGGAAGTCTGTAGCGCGATGAAAGGGAAGGAGTAAGATGGGGCGAAAAATTCTTCAAAGGTCTGTGATCAAAACGGGTGGGCCGAGTTTGGGATGGAACAGGCGGCGGCAGTTCAGCGGGGCGCATCGCGGCCCGGAACCAGAAGTCGCCGCGCGATCGAGCGCCCTCTGTCCCGAGCGCCCGTCCCGAGCGCTGTCCCAAGATCGCGCTAAGACGACGTCCGGCGAGGGCCGAAACCCGGCCGGCCAAATAGACCGTTACAGCGTAGAATCAATCAGATGGGACAGGTTGGAAGGGCCAGGGACGGCCACGCGAGAAATAGCGGAAACATTTTTGAGCAATCCTGTTATTATGACAACTGGAAGAAGCCTGGACTTTCGCCTTTTCTTCGTCTATACTGCTTATGAGTCGGATGTTCCTATCGAAGGCTGACGAGCTGACGGAGCGGGTCCGTTGTCCAATACATGGCTTCATCCGCTACTCGCGAAACGAGCAGCGCATCATTGACCATCCAGTGTTCCAGCGGCTCCGAAACGTTCGGCAACTCGCCATGGAGTACTTGGTTTACCCTGGGGCGATGCACACCCGGTTCGAGCACAGCTTGGGTGTCATGAATATGGCCAGCCAGATGTTCGAGCGACTGGAGGAACGGCACGGTGAGCAGATTCTGGAGAACCTGAAGCAGGTGCCGGAGCTAGCGGAGCACACGATGGCGAAAGCGAGGCAGATTGTCCGTTTGATGGGTCTCCTGCACGACCTTGGGCATCCGGCGTTCGCCCATGCCGGCGAGGCGGGTATCCCGGGTAAGCACCACGAGGACGTCTCGGTTTATGGCATCCAGAACATCCTGGGAGAGCTGCTGGACAGCACCTTTTTTCCGGGAGCTGCGGCATTACTCGTGCGGCTGATGAAGAAGTCGCCAGAGTTGGCTTTCTTGAGCCAACTCGTTTCTGGGGAGATGGATACTGATCGCGCTGACTACCTTTTACGGGACTCGTTGCATTGCGGCGTCAGTTATGGCTTGTTCGACTCAGCCCGTTTGATCGAATCCATTACGCTCGTCAACGATCCGGATACCGGGCGCCTCGAAATCGCCTTGCACCGCGGCGGTGAGCACACGTTTGAGGCAATGATCTTGGCGAGGTACCAGATGAACACACAGGTATACCTACACAAGATCCGACGCATCTACGACCATTACCTGGAACAATACATTGAACTGTGGGGGCCAGAGAACTACCATGACATGGGTGACGTCTTCAGTCACGACGATCTTTCTGTCTATCAGGAGATCCGAAGGGATGCCGCTGGGGATGGCCCGCGCGCAGCCTGTGCAAAACGGATCGTCGGTCGGAACCACCACCGCGTGGTCTACGAAACTGGCGATAATGCCGACCATGGTAAATTGCAGGTCGCGAAGCGGATTCTGAAAGCACTCAAGGAAAAATTCGACGGGATAGACTTCTATCTGGACGATTCGCCGGTGTCGATTTATAAGCTTTCCATTCCCGGCGATCAGGAAGAGCAACAGGTGGAAAATTTATATATTTTTAGACGTAACGGGACCCTCGCGCTGCTGGCGCAGGAAAGCGCTATTATCAGCAAAGTACCGAAGCGTGTCCGCACGGTGCGCATTTTTGCAGACGCCATGGAGCAGCCCCTTCGTGAAATAAAAAGCGAAGTGAGTATGCTGGAAAGGACGGTATGACCTCAGGCGATTTGGTGTATTCGAACGACACCTGTTCAGCGTTCCTCACGGCGATCGTCCGGTCTTTCGAGGAAAACCATCCCAGGGGATACTTGGGGAGAACAGCGATACAAAAGCTCGCGTATTTTTCCAAGGTGATGGGGGTGCCCATCCCCTGTTCCTTCGACATCTACACATACGGTCCCTACTCCGACGAGGTGACCTTCTCAATGGAATCACTCATGGCGGACGATGTCGTCGTGGACCGTAGCCCCAAACCAGAGTATTCAAACTATGGCCTCGGCGAAAACGCCGCCGAACTGCTGCGCGTATACGGCGGGGCAATAGGACAGTACGCTCCGGCAATCGACCGAGTTGTGAAAGCGCTTGGCGGGTTCAAACCTCAGGAACTGGAGGTGATTGCCACGCTCCATTTCATCGCGGGGTGCCAACACCAAGTTCTCCGGCGCGCGCCCAGCAAACCGGAGGTGATCCGAGAGTTCGAAACCATTAAGGGTGAGAAATTCACTCGTGAGGAGATCGTCGTCTGGTATGACGCTTTGAGGAAGGCTGGGGTGATCTAGCCATTCGGGCATCGCTCGGGTGGGTGGTACGTGCGCGGTTGCTGTTTACGCCGGCAACTGCTCGCCGCCCTCCTTTCCGGCCTGGTCCCAGTCCTTGTACGACTTAGCGTAGTCGTCGCCGCCCTCGCCGGAATCGGTGTCGGCCTCCTCCCCAAAGTCCTGGGCCGAGGGTTCTGGAACCGTACCGAACACGCGCTTGAATGTTCTCGCCCAGATGATCAATTCTTCATCGATCTTGCTGAGAACATCGCGCCATGCCAAGCACTCGCGCGAGTCCACCCCGCGCGCCTCCACGAGCGACCGGCCGTCATCTCCAGCAACGGCGCTGATCCCCGTGAAGGTCTCCTCAAGCCGCTCCACCGCCTGGCTGAAGGCACCGATGGAGTTGTGATACAAATCAACGGGCGTATCGCCGGGGCGAGGCGCGCGCACCTTTCCCGGCGGCGGAAACTGGCTCCGCAAATAGCCGTCGTTTACCATCTGGTCCCCCGCCCCGTCGGAGAGCTTCTTGACTTGGCCATCCTCGTCGACTGCGCGGATCTGTTGCCCATCGGAGCCGAAGTCACGGAGCGCTTGTCCAAGCTGGTATACGCCAGGGATGGTCTTCCGCATTGCGTCCAGAACGTCGCCGGGCGTGCGCCGATCCGCCTGTGCATCTCCGAAGTTGCGGTCGGCAGTAAGCCGACGGGATACTACGAGCGGGTATGCGGCCCGGACGGCCAGTTCCAGCGAGGCGGGCCCGGGCTCCTTGATGCTGTCGTCTGCGATGGCCAACCTCACCTCTTTCAACGCCTCGGCGACGATGCTGTCGGTATTACGATCCGTGCTCTCCCACTCCTCCTTGTGAACGGCCTTCCCGAAGGAGTGGCGCATGCACCTGCGCACCAAGTCAGCCTTGGCCGGGTTATCAGCAGTGGCACGGAGAATCAGCGCGGTCGCCAGTTCATTGCACATCTTCGGACTGATGCGCTTCCGGGTGGACTGGCTGGTGACGGCGACCCGAATTGCCTCGGCAATCCGTGGATCGTCGCTGGTAAACAGTTGCACGATGCTCGCTGCGCGAACCGCAGGATCCTCCGACAGGTGGGCGGCCTTCGCCTCCGCGCGGGTGCAGGACCCAGCGAAGTAGGCGCGCTGAGCGGAGGAAATCAGGTCGCGACGATACAGCTCGTCAAGTACCTCGTCCGCCAGTGATTCGTTCTCCGGCCCCTCGCCCCAGGGCTTCGGGGGGTCAACGTGGCGAAGGGCGACCAGTGACTTGACGGCTGTGGGGAACGCGGTGTCCCCCGCCTGGTGCTTGTGGAGGCCAACCAGGACAAGAGCCGGCACTCGTGCGCAGCGAAGTGCTATCTGTTCTTCGCCCGTTGCGCCGCGGTCGTAGGCTTCGTTGAGCTTCTTGATGTATGTGCGCAACTTGCCCTCGTTATCGTCGTAAGCCACGTCCGCCGACCGGATTCCCAGCAGTGAGTGATTTGAAGTCACGCGGGACGATCCCTCGGCCGTCGTTAGCGTAGTGGCCGGCGCGGAGCCGTCTGCGTGCTGATAGGTCGTGGCGACGAGCCACACCGCCTCCATTACCCCCTGCGAGGCGATGGAAGAGCGCCAGTCGTTGTCGGCCAAGATGAAGGAAGCGGCCTGTTGGCTGGCCCAGGTAAGGTGGTCGCTGCTCTCGATGTCCACCGCCAATTCCGCAGTCTCGGGCGCAGCCCCGTCACGAGAGCGCGGTTCCGGAACGGGCCGGAACTTTGCGTCCTCGCCGGCGGTCCCGGGCTCTACGGCGAAGGGGTGCTTGCGCGACGGAAGGGTACGCGGATTGCGGGGGTCGGGCATGATCCGATGTGACCAAACCGTTGTCCGGATCCCATGGAGAGTTCCGCCAGGAACGGAGATCTCCTCCACCTGAGGATCACTCGGTTCACCGATCGATTTTCGGACTGCCGTGGGGTCGACCACGGCATTCGCGATCGTGGAAGCGGCTTCGGAAGATAGCCCGAACGCCTCGACGATCTTGTCGGCGAGGGTCTGGCGGGCCTTTGCGTGTGCGTATTCAGGGAGACGTTCCACCGGACGCGGAAGAACGTAATCTTCGGAAAAAATCGTCTTCATCGTTTCTATCCTCTGGCTGAGCGACCGGGGTCAGGCCCGATCTAAGGCGGGGTCCCTCGGTCGCGACGTTAATTGTCCAACCGAGGTGCCAAGGGCACGATGAAGTAACCTAGCGCATCCTCCTTCCGTTTACCGAGCAATGCCCGGCGTCACCGAAGGCGGCCACAGGGGTGATTAGCTTCTCCAAGGCTTACGGAAGTTCGGAGCAATTCCAGACCATCCGCGTTACCGCCCTTCACCGACTGGTAAGGTGAGTAGCCCGCACAACTGCGTCGCGGTTACCTTTATGTAGAATATCCCCGCTGAGGGCACCGGTCAAGGTCCAATTTCACTGGGCTGCGGGGACAGCATGTTTCCCAGCAGTCAATCTGAAGCAACGGCTGCCCCGCAGTACGGAAAGCGGCGTTGTGACGAGACGTAGGACGGAGCTTTTCCGGATTTTAGGCCGGTACGCGGTGGTCCGACGCGCTCGCCAGGCGGCTACTCCTGGAGCCGCGCCGTCCGCCACTTGGGCGACGGCGACGACGCGGTCTGCCAGATCTGCTACCAAAGCGGGCACGAGTGTCACTTGGAACGGGCCGCCTGAAAGGGGGTTGCAGCCAATATTGGCTGCCCACACCCAGCCAGGCAGGCGCCAGGGAGAAAGTCTGGTGCAGGGCAGACCACAGAAGCGGGTTGCGCGGCGGTGCGCCGCGCCAAGACGTGAAGGAACCCGGCGTTGCAAGCAAAGCACTTCCGCCGATGTTCCTTAGAAAACGATGGTCTGCCCTGGTCTGTCCCACCCCCGGATCGCCGGAGCCGGGCTCAGCCCGGATGTTGACCTTTTTCAGTCACCAGGTTTATCGAAATCCGAATTATGTTATTTTTCAATTGATTACGGGATTCTCAGGACCGGGTCCGCCGCTCTGCCATGGTATATATTCGATCGTGAGGTTGCCGCGCTCGAAATTCCGCTCGGTGCACAAAACTGCGCAAACGCGGAGCCGAAGCCAGATCGAAATCGACAAAGATAAAGATGGGGTTGGCCGAGGCCAATCGTGAGCGCCCGCGAGCCTTTCTGGCGCAACCTAACCCGCTTTGAAGCCGGCAAGCTCGACGCCTGGCTGGCGGTGCGCAACGCCTTGGCGTTTGGGCTGCCGCTGGCAGCCGGCGTCGCCATCCATCAACCCGCCGGTGGCCTGGTGGCCGGCATCGGCGCCTTGAATGTGGCGTACTCGGACGGTTCCGATCCCTACCGCAAGCGCGCGCGACGCATGCTGGTGGCCAGCTTTCTGGTCGCCGCGGCGGTCGCCGTGGGCGCCACCTGCGGGTGGAATCCCTGGCTGGAAATGGTGACTGAAGGGACTGCGGCGTTCGCGGCCGGGCTGCTGGTCGCCATCAGCGTTCCGGCGGGCAATATCGGCCTGATCACGCTGACCACGCTGATCGTTTTCGCCGCCCACCCGCTGGCGCCGGTGACCGCGGCGCTGTCCGCCGTGACGGCGCTCGGTGGCGGTCTGGTGCAGACCGCGTTCGCCCTGGCAACGTGGCCGCTTTTCCGCTACCGGCCGGAGCAGCGGGCACTGGCGGCCTTCTATGGCGAGTTGTCCCGCGCGGCGGAGTCCGCCCGCACGTACCAGCCGCCCGCCGTCGAAGCGCCGGCCGCCAGCGCCGCGAGCACGGAAGCGCAACGCACGCTCGAAGGCTTGGCCACGCGCGACTCCGCCCAGGCGTACCGCTTCTTGGCCCTGTTGGCCCAGGCCGAACGCGCCCGTCTTGCCTTGCTTGCGTTAGGCCGCCTGCGCTTTCGCCTGGAGCGTGACAGCCCTCAAGCCGCCGGGTTGTTGCGCGATGCGCTGGCCCTTGCATCCGCACGGCTGGCGGAGATTGCCGCCACGCTCGGCCAGGAACGCGCGAGCGGCAGCCCTCATCGCGAATCTGGCGGCGCTGGGAAAGAACTGGCGGATCTGGCCGATGAGTTGCGCCACGAGGCGGACCTGACGGGCAGCCAAGGCGCCGCGGACGTCGCCGCGATCTTGGCTGACGCCCGCTCCCAGATCCAGGCACTGGACGGGCAGCTTCGCTCCGCTCGTGAATTGGCCCAACACGCCACCCCCGAAGGTTTCGAAGCCTATGCTCGCATCGAAGCTCATACCCCCTGGACTCTTCGGCTGCAAAGCGCGATGGCGCGGCTACGGGCCAACTTCACCCTGCGGTCCACCGCCTTTCGTCACGCCCTGCGGCTGGCGGCGGCGGTAGCGCTGGGCGACATTGCCGGTCACTGGCTGGCAAGCTGGATGGGCTGGCAGCGGGCCTACTGGCTCCCCATGACCGTAGCCATCGTTTTGCGGCCGGACTTCACCGGCACCGTCGCGCGAGGCGTGCTCCGCATCGCCGGCACGCTGGCGGGTCTGGCGCTGGCCACCGCTCTGTTTCACCTTCTGGCGCCATCGCCGCCAGCCCAGGTGGTTTTGCTGGTGCTGCTGGCATTCTGTTTGCGTTATTTTGGACCGGCCAACTATGGCTTGTTCGCCGTGGCGCTGACCGCGCTGGTGGCGGTGCTGGTGTCGCTCACCGGCGTGGAGCCGGGTCCGGTGATCGCGGCTCGCGGATGGAATACCGTAGCCGGAGGGTTGATCGCGCTTGCCGCCTACCGCCTCTGGCCCACCTGGGAATACACCCAGTTCGGCGAGTCTCTGGCGCGGCTTCTCGATGCCTACCGCGCTTACGTCCAACTGGTCCGCGACGCTTATCTCGCTCCGGCGGAGAGCTTCGCGTCAAGGCTCGACCCTGCCCGCCTGGCGGCGCGCCTGGCACGCTCCGAACTGGAAGCTTCGGTGGCGCGCATCCGGTCCGAACCGGGGGCTGGCGCGGAGCGGCTGCGGAGGATCGACATGATCCTGGCTAATTCGCACCGTTTCATTCAAGCCGCGATGGCGCTCGAAGCCGGTCTCGCGAGCAGCCGTCCCGTGCCGGCGCGCCCGGCTTTCCGGGTTTTCGCGAACGACGTGGACTTCACCCTTTACTATCTCGCGGCCGCCCTGCGCGGTTCGCCACTCGAAGCGGCCCAACTGCCCGACCTTCGCGAGCGCCATCGTTCCCTCCTGTCCGCGACCGCCCCCGGCGCCGAGCGGCACGCGCTGGTGAACGTCGAAACCGACCGCGTCACCAACAGCCTCAATACCCTCTCATATGAGATCCTTTCCGCGCCCGGTCCGAGCCGCTTCTGAACTTGGCGAAAAATTCCCGGCAACTTGCCCCTACGGGACCCGGCCCCATGGAGTACCGTGGAATGAGCTATGGATTCTCCCGGCTCATCGCGGATCATCGTGGGTATTACCGGCGCCACCGGCGCCATCCTTGGCGTGCGGCTGCTGGAAGCGCTGGCAAGCACGGGCGTGGAAACCCACCTTGTGATCAGCAAATGGGGCGCGGCAACCCTGTTGCATGAAACGCCCTATTCCGTGGAGCAAGTGGAGCGCCTGGCCGGCTGCCACTATTCGCCCAACGACCAGGGGGCGGCCATCTCGAGCGGTTCGTTTCTCACCCGCGGCATGGTGGTGGCGCCCTGCAGCATGCGCACCGTGGCGGCCATTGCCACCGGGCAGGGGGAGCACCTGGTGCATCGCGCCGCCGATGTGGTTCTGAAGGAACGGCGCAAGCTGGTGCTGGTAGTGCGGGAAGCGCCGCTCAGCGAAATCCACCTCGAGAACTTGTACAAGCTGGCGCGCATGGGAGTTGTTGTCCTGCCCCCGGTGCCGGCCTTCTACAACCATCCCCAGTCGATCGAAGAAATGGTCGATCACATCGTGATGCGTATCTTGGACCAGCTCGACATTCACCTGGACTTGCGGGCCCGCTGGGACGGCCGAATGCGAGCCGGCCAGGGGCAGGGCAAATCGCGCCTCGAGTAACGCCACTCCTGTATTTTTCCCCACAAAATCAAGAGATTTCAGAACCCCAGCCGCGCACTAATTAGATGTCGGGTCCTTTTTTCGCCTGATAACCAAAGATAGGCTGGACTAGAACGTTCTGTATAGTGCATTCTGTACTCCTGAAGT
The DNA here is from genome assembly GCA_049511335.1 of Bryobacteraceae bacterium. Classification (GTDB taxonomy): domain Bacteria; phylum Acidobacteriota; class Terriglobia; order Bryobacterales; family Bryobacteraceae; genus JBEKYD01. The sequence goes on from JBEKYD010000008.1 coordinate 8,586, forward strand.
CAAGCCTGCACAACCCCAATACCCTGTCACGACGCCTCGCCATCCAGCTATTGACGGCCGGCGTGATGGGCGCCGGAATTGTGCCCCGCAGGCCGGACGAGGAGCAATCGCTCGACCGTCGCGTATGGGACGCAATCAACCGGGAACGCCGCCTGGGAGGCGCCAGAGAACTGGCGTGGGACGAAGCGCTTGCCGCCGAAGCGCGCCGCCACTCGGCGCGCATGGCAGAGGCCGGGTTCTTCTCCCATCACGACCCTGAGCGCGGCGATCTGGCGCCCCGCCTCGACGCGGACGGTATCCCATGGCGCGATTGTGCCGAGAATATCATCCTTTTCAAACAGGGTGACGAGGATCCGGTCGAGGTCGCCGTGAAGGCATGGATGGCAAGTCCGGGCCATCGGAAAAATCTGTTGAACCCGGTCTACACTCTCAGCGGGGTGGGTATTGCCGTGGGTCGTGACAATCGCCTGTGGATGACGCAGGACTTCGCGCTTGTCAATGGCACAGCCCGGCGGCGATCGTAATCCGGAATCACCCAGGGCGACGGCCGCGTGACCTTGGAAACAATCGGGCACTTTCCAGGTATTGAGGAAAATTAGCTGACCGAACTGAGGTGGGACAGACGATCGTTTTTTGTCGTCTGTCGGGCTGTTGCGGCCTGGCGAGGGTCTGACAGATTCACGAACAACGATGGTCTGTGCCACCATTGGCTCAACTCAAATTCCACCACATCGGGAGTTCGGAGCCTCGCGCCCGGAACTTTTTCGCTCTCCATTCGTATGAACGGAGTGGCGGCGGGTATGTCGATATTTCTGAATGACGTCCGATATGCGTTGCGATCCCTCACGCACAGCCCCGGATTCACGTCGATTGCGGTGATTGCGCTGGCGCTGGGTATCGGCGCGAATACCGCGATTTTCAGCGTAGTGAATGGCGTGCTGCTCGAGCCGCTGCCGTACCAGGACCCCGCGCGCCTGGTTCAACTCAGCGAGCGAAGCCCCGATTTCAACACCATGTCGGTTGCCTACCTGAACTTTAAGGACTGGCGGGAACGGAATCGCTGCTTTTCCTCAATTGCCGCCATCCGGTGGGAGGATTATGACGTTACCGGCGGCGGCCAGCCCGAGCACCTGAACGGCCGGATGGTCTCCGCTGAGTTCTTCCGCGTCCTCGGCATTCACCCGGCGCTGGGCCGCGATTTCGATGCCGGCGAAGACCGCCCCGGAACGGCTCCGGTGGCGATCATCAGCGGCGGCCTGTGGACCCGCCGGTTCGGGTCCGACCCCGGCGTGATCGGACGGAAGCTGAAACTCAACGGCGAAGACTACACCATTGTCGGTGTCACTCCTTCGGATTTTCGGTATCAAGGCAGTTACGACATCTACACGTTGATGGGGCAGTGGGACAACGTTCTGGTCCGGTCGCGCGAAATGCATCCCGGCATCTTCGTGGTGGCCCGCCTCAAGCCGGGAACGGAGCTGTCGCGCGCCCAGTCGGAGATGACGGCGATCGCGGCCCGGATCGCCGAGACGTACCCGAAGTCCAACGCCAGGCACGGCATCAACGTGAAGCCGCTGACCGGCGTGATCGTGGGCGACGTCGGTTCCACGCTGCTGGTTCTGCTGGGCGCGGTCGGATTCGTGCTGCTGATCGCCTGCGCGAACGTCGCGAACCTTCTGTTGGCGCGCTCGACCGGGCGCCGCAAGGAAATGGCCATTCGTTCGGCCATGGGCGCCAGCCGCACCCGGGTCATCCTCCAGTTGCTCACCGAAAGCATCGTACTGTCGCTGGCCGGCGGAGCGGTCGGGCTGGCGGTTGCGGCATGGAGCTCCCGGGCCGTGCTGGCCGCGGTTCCGGGCGGCCTCCCGCGCATGGAGAATATCGCCGTGGATGGCTGGGTGCTCGCCTTCACGCTGGCGGTCTCGCTTCTCACCGGAGTCGTGTTCGGTCTGGCCCCGGCGCTCGCGAGCTCGGTCACCGACGTTCACGAGACGCTCAAAGAGGGAAGCCGCGGGTCCTCCGCGGGACCGAATCGGCTACGTAGCCTGCTGGTGGTCGGGGAGGTTTCGGCAGCTCTGGTTCTGCTGATCGGGGCGGGCCTGATGCTCCGCACCATCGAGCAACTCAACAGCGTGAACCCGGGGTTCGATCCCGCGCGCGTGCTGACGTTTTCCGTGGGCCTCTCGCCGGCCGACACGGCTACCTCCGACCGCATCCTCCAGACCTTCGACCGGACGCTGGCGCGCATCCGCGCCGTGCCCGGTGTGACGAATGCATCCGTATCGACGCTTATTCCCCTGGCCGGCAACGACGACGAGCTCCCGTTCTACGTCATTGGGCGGCCCCGTCCGGCGTCGCAGGGCGATATGAATTGGGCGCTGTTGTATGCGACCGGCCCCGATTACCTCAAATCGATGGGCATCCCGCTGCTGCGCGGACGCTACATCGCGCCGCGGGATTCCCGCCGCGCCGCGCCGGTCGTGGTGATCGACGAGGTGCTGGCGCACAGCATTTTCCCCAAGGAAGATCCCATCGGGAAGAGCATCGCAGTTCCGGGCATGGACGCCGAATTAGGCCCGGAACTCACCCCGCCCATGGAGATCGTCGGCATCGTGGGACACGTCAATCACTGGGGCCTGGACACCGATGCCGGCGCCAGAGTCCGCAGCGAGCTTTACATCCCGATGACTCAAATCCCGGAGCCGTTCATGAAGGGAATTGCCACCGGCAGTTCTTTCGTGGTGCGCGCGGGCACGGATCCGCTCGCTATTGCGCCTGCCATGCGGCGCGCCGTTGCCGAGGCCGGGAACCAACAGCCGGTCTACAGCGTACGGAGCATGGGCGAGATCGTCTCGGCATCGATTGCCGGCCGGCGCTTCTCGATGCTGCTGCTCGGGATCTTCGCCGCGCTCGCGCTGGTGCTGGCCGCGGTGGGAATCTACGGCGTGATCTCCTACGCGGTGGCGCAGCGGACGCACGAGATCGGCATCCGCATGGCGCTGGGTGCGAGGCCGGGCGACGTGCTGCGAGCGGTCGTCGCCCGGAGTATGACGCCCGTCCTGGCGGGTGTGGGGATCGGCCTGGCCGCCTCGTTCGGTCTTACCCGTTTGATGTCCCACATGCTTTACGGCGTGAAAGCCAGCGACCCCGCGACCTTCTGCGGCGTCGCGCTGATACTATCCGCGGTGGCCCTGGCCGCCAGCATCGTCCCCGCCCGCCGCGCCACCCGGATCGATCCCACCACGGCTCTGCGGCACGAGTGAGTCACGGCTGGCGCAGATCCATCGGGGGCCTGGGGGTACATAGTATTCGGTTTCGCGATTACGGTGACGTGTTCGGCAACCGCTCCTTGACAGTCGCGGCTCTGACCCGAACATTCGATCCCGATACCAACATGATCGAGTTTGCGAAAGAGCCGTGGGTCAGAGTCGCGACTGTCAAGGAGCGGTTGTGGCGCCGAGATGGGGAAATTCCAGATCGGTATGAACGCCGGCTCCAAAACACACTGGACACGGTCGCGAAGATCTGTTACTCTTTAACCATGGACACCGCAACTAAGCGCCTGTGTAACTCGCTAAGTTGTACCCGCCTGTCCAGTCTATCCCTATCATCTTTGCTTTGGTAATGATCGCGGCTTCTTAGCGCTGCGGAGAGCATGGGCAATCGGTAGCCCAGAATCCCGCTAAGATTCCGTCGCTTCGGCACATCGGGGTTCGAGTCCCCGGCTCTCCGCCAAGTTCTTTGACAATTTGACTTTATGTCCAGGTGGTGCGGGGTGCCCTCTGGGCCGGCAGACACCTGCGGTCGAGGGCCGCAGTTTTGCGGGTTCGAGGCCCGCCCTGGACACGGGCCGGTGGTGGAATTTGGTAGACACATCTCGCTCAGAACGAGACGCCTCGTGCATGGGAGTTCGAGTCTCCCCCGGCCCACCAGTTATGCACCCGACCGGACGGTGACGGTAGCAGCCTCCAAAACTGCGATTCGGGGTTCAATTCCTCGCGGGTGAGCCATGTGGGAGATGCCGAAGCGGTCGAGGCGACTGTCCGCAAAACAGTTCTTACCGGGTTCGAGTCCCGGCTCTCACTCCATCGGAGGGCGCGAAGCGACGGCAACGCTTTCTGGTCCCGAAAACCAGCGCTCCGGGAAAGGCCTGGATGGAGGTTCGACTCCTCCGCCCTCCGCCACCACATTAAAGTTCTTGCTTTTTCCCGGCCGCTTCCTTAATATGTAATTGAGTAATGATACAAGCCATCCATTTCGGGAGAATGCCGCAGGGAACTAAACCGGCGTGCGTCGATACCCTTAATGCGCGTGAAGGTCCATAGCCCCGTATGAGATAGTAACCAGGATTCTCATTACGGGGCCGGTCGAAAGACCGGCCCTTTTGCTTTTACGGGGGCTTTTTTTACGGGCACTTGGGAAACGGCTTAACCCGCATGATTTGGGATCATGAGATTCCCGGTTCGAATCCGGGGTGCCCGACCAGTGTGTCTTGACGGCCGAAAGCTCGGGTAAAGGCGCACAGGGCTGTAAGGATCTAACCGTCCGTGCGCTGCCGCTGAAGTGTGTTCTTTGACAACTGAATGTAAGTAAGAGCATCTTAAGCGAGTGTGACTTATCGGTTGAGTTCCAGCCTTCCAAGCTGGCCAAGAGAGTTCGATTCTCTCCACTCGCTCGACTTAAAGCCAGGGACAGACAGATCTGTCCACGCGGCGCAAGAGCAGCGCCTTGGGACAGATTCGTCTGTCCCGACGCTCCAGGCGGGTATCGTCTAGCGGCTAGGATTGGACCTTGCCATGGTCCGGACACCGGTTCGAATCCGGTTACTCGCTCCAGGTCGAAGTAGTCTACTGGGGCTCGCAAAATCAAGAATGGCCGGAGATTGTGGGGCAGGTTGATAACCTGCAGCGGGTTGGTAACCCGCTTTCGGCAGTTTCCCAGCGGCCGGGAAACGCCGATTAACAATCGGCGGCGGGATGCCATCCCGCCCCACAGGGCAAGCCACAAACGGCGTGCTGACTTGCGCTCTGCCTCGGGGGTCGGTCTTCGCGGCGGAGAAGGTCGACCGGGGGGTCGACCGCAGACCTGGGGCAGACCTGGGGGTCCGCCCCACAAAATCGTCGCGGCGCGCGAAAAAAGTCGGAGATAGTAGTACAGGCGCCGCCTGCAGTCGCTCTATTGCGCGAGCCTCAATAGCGGGAAATGCCGACCAGGTTTTTGATGCGGAGAAGATGAGCTGGCGCGCACGGCGGTCTCATAAGCCGCCACTAGGTGGGTTCGATTCCCACCTCCGCAACCAATTTGGGGGACTAGTGATAACGGGAGCACACTTGGCCTGCAACCAAGGAGTCGGGGTTCAATTCCCCGGTTCTCCACCAGATTCGCCTGTGTAGCTCAGATGGACTAGCGCCGGTCTGAAAAGCCGGATACGGAGATTCGAGCGGACCCCTAACAGGGGTACCCCGCAGGCGCCAGATGTGACCGTGGCCGAGTGGCTGAGGCGTTGGATTGTGGCTCCAACTACGAGAGTTCAATTCTCTCCGGTCACCCCACTTCAAAGGGCCCGGCCCGCGCCCTGCCACTGGCCGCTGGCGCAATTGGCGGCGCGCCGCGCTTTGAACGCGGAGGTTCCAGGTTCGAGGCCTGGGCGGCCAACCAGTTTTTGCGGGTATCGTTCAAAGGATAGGATGGAACGCTACGAACGTTCAGATTGAGGTTCGACCCCTCATACCCGTACCAGGTTTTCGGCGGATCGTCTATTCTCGCGGTGTAGGCCGACTGGTGAGGCACTTGATTGTCGATCAAGGCGACGCGGGTTCGATTCCCGTACACCGCGCCAAGTTTTGTGGGGGTGTCGTCTAATAGGCAAGGATCGCTGGCTTTCAATCAGCGGATGCGGGATCGTGGCCCGCCGCCCCTACCAAGTTTTTCGGGCTATAAGCTTTGGCGGCGAAGCACTCGACTCTTAATCGAGAGAGCACAGTTCGAGTCTGTGATGGCCCACCAGGTTATTCTGGGGTAGCAAAATTGGCAATGCGCCTGGCTGTTAACCAGGAGATCTGCAGGTTCGAGTCCCGCCCCCAGAGCCAGTTCACGCCGGGGTTGTCGTCTGGCGACGGCGCTTCTCCTACAAAGAAGATCAGTAGAGTTCGATCCTCTACCCCGGCACCAGTTTGGAACCTATGCCGAGTCGGAGAGGCACCTGACTTTTAATCAGGACGAGGTGGGTTCGATCCCCGCAGGTTCCACCAAGTACACGCGCGACAGGGATTCTCTATGACTTTGAAAGAGCTGGTTAAAGGCAAGAAGGTTCGCTTCAAGTTTTATCGAGACGGCGAGCTCTGGTACGAAACCGACGACGGATTCGAGTTTCCTGTTCCCATCGCCGACACGGGGACTGGAATCTTCAAAGCCGAGGACGGCGCCATCCAGTATATGAGGTGGATACGCAAACACCTTGCGGAACGCGCGGAGTGGGAAAGGGAACGGGAGGACCAGGCTCGAAACATTGCTCCAAATGGATGAGCAGCTTGAGCGGACGCCACCACCCCCAGAAACGTAATGCGGGAATTCAGGCTTCGGGCGCCCGAACACCTTCCCAGCTCCCTCGCCGTCTGCCTCGCCTGTTAAGCTATTCGATTAGCTATGACAGTCGAAGAAATTCGGGAATTGATCAACCTCGCGGCCGAAACCGGAGTCGCCGAGCTCGAAGTGCAGCGTGGAGAGAATCGCGTACGCATTCGCCGCGCGGGGTTCGCCGCTCCGCAGGAGTTCGTCTACGCGCCCGGCGTCGCGCCGATGGCCGCGAGTGCGGCAGTGGCAGCGGCGCCGCCCGCTGCTCCTGCAGCGGCCGCGCCGCCGGTCGAAGAAAAATCCTCCGCGTCCAGACCCGATGCCAATGTGGCGCTGATCAAATCGCCGATCGTCGGCACCTTTTACGAGGGGCCGTCGCCGGGGGCGCCCCCGTTCGTGCGGGTCGGTGAGCGCGTCGAGCCGGGCAAGGTGCTCTGCATCATTGAGTCGATGAAGCTCATGAACGAGATCGAAGCTGAAACCGGCGGCATCATCGAAAGCAAACTGGTGGCCAACGGCCAGCCGGTGGAGTATGGGGAGGCCCTGTTTGCCATCCGTGCGGTTTAAGCGAATTCTGATCGCCAACCGCGGGGAAATCGCCGTCCGCGTTATTAGCGCCTGCAAGGATCTCGGGATCGAAACCGTGGCCGTGTATTCGGAGGCCGACCGCTACAGTTCTCACGTCCGCTATGCCGACCGCGCCATCTGCATCGGCCCGGCCAAAAGCTCCAAGAGCTACCTGGACTTCACCGCCATTATCAGCGCGGCCGAAATCGCCGACGTGGATGCCATTCATCCGGGCTACGGCTTCCTGAGCGAGAACGCCGATTTCGCCGAAGTGTGCGAGGCTTGCAGCATCAAGTTCATCGGGCCGAAACCGAACGTGATCCGTCTGATGGGGGTGAAGGAGCGGGCGCGGGCCTTCATGCGCGAGATGGGCGTACCGGTGCTGCCGGGCTCGGCTGGCGTGCTGGCCAGCGCTGAAGAGGCGCTCGAAATGGCCGCCGAGGTGGGCTATCCGGTGATCTTGAAAGCCTCGGCCGGCGGCGGCGGGCGCGGTATGCGCGTGGTCGACGACCCCGAGGACATGGCGGCCTTGTACTGCCAGGCGCAACAGGAAGCCGGGGCGTCCTTCTCCAGTCCGGACGTTTATCTGGAAAAATTCGTCGGCGCGCCGCGCCACATCGAATTTCAGCTTTTGGCCGACGAACACGGCAACGTCGAAATACTGGGCGAGCGCGAGTGCAGCATCCAGCGGCGGCACCAGAAGCTGGTTGAGGAATCGCCTTCGCCGGCCATGACGCCCTCCCTGCGGGAACAGATTTCGGCGGGACTGCGCAAGGCGGCCGCGGCTGCGGGATACACCAACGCAGGCACGGTCGAGTTCCTCATGGATGAGACCGGCAAGCTCTACTTCATCGAGGTCAACGCCCGCGTACAGGTGGAACATCCGGTTACCGAGTTCGTAACCGGCATCGATATCGTCAAGAGCCAGATTCGCATTGCCCAGGGGGAAAGCCTCAAGGATATCCTGGGCAAGCCGGTGGAAATGCGCGGGCACGCCATCGAATGCCGGATCAACGCGGAAAACCCGGACACTTTCGCCCCTTCGCCCGGCCGCATCACCGGGTTTCACTTGCCGGGAGGTATTGGCGTGCGGGTGGACACGTGGGCCTATACCGATTGCGTCATTCCGCCTTACTACGATTCGCTGATCGCCAAGCTGATCGCCTATGGCAACGACCGCGGCGAAGCGATTCGCCGCATGCAGCGCGCTCTCGACATGTTTATCGTGGAAGGCATCTACACTTCTATTCCCCTGCAACAGCGCATTCTGGCCCACCCGGATTTCGAGGCCGGCCGCCTGGATACGAACTTCATCGCTCGCCTGCTGGCCCAGCCCGCTGCCGCAAGAGCGGAACGCTGAAGAGGCACGCCGAACGCTGAAATCCCGCACCGCTCCGCCTCGCCCTGCAGCATTCCGGTTACAATATGGGGGCATTCCAATGAAGCGCCATTGCGTGGTCCCCTTCCTGCTGCTGGCGGGCTTGCCGGCGGTTTCCTGTAAACATACCCCTCCGGCCAACGTGGCGGCGGAGGTCAACAACCGCGCGATTACCTATACGGAGCTGGAAAAAGCCTATCAATCCCAGTATCCGCAGCAGCCCGACGGCATCAGCCAGGATCTGGTGATGTCGCAGAAGCTGGATGTGCTCGGCAACCTCATCACCAAGGAAATCATGCTGCAGCGCGCCGAAAAATCCGGCCTTACCGCAACCGACGCGGACGTCGACACCGAACTCAACAAGATGAAGGCCCCGTTTACCAAAGAGGAGTTCGACCGGCAACTGAGCGCCCGCCATATGACCCTGGACGATTTGCGCACCCAGATTCGCCAGCAGTTGACCGTGGAGAAGCTGACCAACAAGGAAATCACCTCCCACGTCACCATCACCGACGCCGACGTGACCAACTTCTACAACGCCAACAAGAAGAGCTTCAACTTCGCCGAGCCCCAGGTGCACATGGCGCAGATTCTGGTCACGGCGCTCCCCGATCCGAACGTGCGCAATCTGAAGAACAGCAAAGCCCAGAACGATGCCGAGGCGTCCGCCAAGATCAAGGACTTGGAAGCGCGCCTGAAGCGCGGCGAGGATTTCGCCATGCTGGCCCAGAATTATTCCGAAGATCCCAATACCGCGGCCAACGGCGGCGATATGGGGTTCATCCCGGAATCGAACCTGGAAAAGGCCAGCCCCGAGTTACGCCGCATGGTCATGTCTCTTCCCCCTAACGCCATATCCTCCATCATACGGACTGCGGACGGCTACTACCGCATTCTGAGAATGATTTCCAAAGAACCGGCCGGACAACGCGACCTGAACGATCCGCGCGTGCAGCAGTCGATTCGGGAAACCCTGCTGAATGGCAAGGATCAGCTTCTGAAAGCAGCCTACTTCGAGACCGCGCGTAACAGTTCGACGATTCGGAACTATCTGGCGATGAGCGTGGTGGACAATGCGGGGAAGAAGTAAGCAGTTGTCAGTTGTCAGTGATCAGTTGTCAGTAATCAGTTTTCAGCTCGTAGCGGCCGGATCGCGATACGATGGAGATCGGCTGACTGGCAATGCAAGATTTCCGCGAACTGAAGGTCTGGCAGAAGGCCCATAAATTGACATTGGCCGTCTATCGGATAACGGCTGAGTTCCCGCGCGAAGAGCGGTACGGCCTGAGCAGTCAACTTCGAAGTTCATGTTCCTCAATTGCCGCCAATCTCGCTGAAGGATGCGGTCGCAGCGGCAGCGCGTGAGCTGGCCCGGTTCTGCTCTATCGCGATGGGATCGGCCAGCGAGGTCGAATACCACCTGCTGCTGGCGAGGGATTTGAGCCTGATCAAGCCAGCCGAGTACAAAAGTCTGGCTGACGCTGCCGCCGAGGTCAAGCGAATGCTGACCGGTCTATGGCAAAAGTTGAAGCGGGATGGCTGTTAACTGAAAACTGGCGACTGAGGACTGACAACTGTAAACTTCACTTCGTTCTTCCCATCTCATAAACGTAGATGGGGTTATCCATGTTGCCGATCTTGACGTGGACCACCGCGGCCGCCTTCCAGCCTTTCACCGGAAATTGATTGGAAACCACCCTTGCACCCGGCTTCAGGTATTTTTCCAGGTTGGGCTTAAGGCGTTCGTTGGAGTTGGTCAACAGGTAAAGCGTGACCACGTCGGCGGGGCTCAGATCTACCCGCAACGCGCTGTTCTGGACCATGGTGACCTTGTCGTCCAGTCCCAGCGATTTGATGCGTTCCCGCGCCTTTTCGCAAACCTCCGGGAGGATCTCCACCCCCACCGCCCGGGCGCCGAATTCTTGCGCCGCGGCAATCACGATGCGGCCGTCGCCCGCGCCCAGATCGTAAACCACTTCGCCCGGCTTCACGTGGGCCGCCTCCAGCATCTTTTCCACCACCAGTTGGGGGGTGGGGATGTAGGGCGCCAAATTCTCCGCAGGCCCGAACTTCTGTGCGAAGCTTGGCAGAGCCGCCGTCGCGACCAGAATTGCTAGAGACAAGATCCGCATACGCTATTGCGCCGCTGGTCCTCCGGTTGCCACCGCGGCAACCTTAGATTTTACAATACGCCCCATGATTTCGGTCCAGGCAAAGAACAAATCTCTCGGGCGGCTGATGGTGTATTCCGCTCCCTTCAGGTACCGAACCGCGTTGCCGATGGCGTCGCGCCACGGGTTGGCCTGCGGGTTCAGATTGTAGTTCATATAGAACACTGGATATTTGACGTCTCCCAACTGCTTTAGCGTTTCGACGGAAATGGTTTCATCCACAACTACCTTGGGGCCGGCGAAGATCACTGCATCGGGCTTGCTCTTGGCGTCCTTTACCTCGGCCGTGATGAGCTGGCCCAAAAAGTCGCTATCCCCGTGCTTTTGCGTCAGCCGCTTCAGATCGACGGTGCCTAAGTTTAGCGAATTCAATGCCTTGCCAAGGGATGGGAAGTCGATCTGAGAGGCCCCCTCCTGGCGGTAAATCACCCGCTGCTCCTGTAGGTTATAGGCCACCAAGGAAAACGTGCCGATACGGGGGTCGCGCGCGATACTGCGCAGAATCGACACCAGCGCGGTGGTGTCCACCGGTTGTAAAGCGGCAGCCGAGGCGTCCTGCGGAGCGAAGTTCATCATTACCCTGACGCTGATTGGCGTCTTGGCAGATTCGCGCTCCACTGGCGGTTCCTGCCGGAACGGCTCCTGATCGGTCGGCGCCACCGTCTCGGCCGCGATGTTCAGCCCCATCTGCTTGTCCCGCGGCGCGAGATTGGCCTCCGCATCCCAATGAGCCGAGCAGATCCGCTCCGCCCGATCGCGCATCAGCCAGTCCACGTGGTACTTGCCCTCACCCACGTCGAACGCCCCCTGCAGAAACGCCGGGCCGCGCTCGTCTTCGTCGATGGCCGGCACCGACACGTGCTGGGAGAAGAACATGGGATCGTCGGGCTTGTCCTCCGCCGTCACCCGAAAGATCATGGTGAGCTGGTTGCCTTCGCCAGCTAAGTCCTTTAGCCCGATCGTCACCTCGTAGCCGGCATGAAACTTCAGGTCGAACCCAAGTTGCGGCTTATCCGGGGTAACCGTGCATGGCAGGTCTTTCCGCGTCTCCGGCGACTCCAGAGTTGCGGCATCCGAGGTGAAGAGGCGGACCGTACCGCCAGGGCTCGTACCCGGAATCAAATCTTGCGCGGGGAGCAGGCCCCCCGTCAACAGAAGCGTGCAGGCAAACACGGGCGCTTCCGAGAACGGACGGAATCGCCGGACATTGGACAATTTCACGAGGGCGGTCAGCACCGAGGTCTCCCGTACCCCTCCCACCAAAACACCTTAGTAACAATTATTGGCGGAAATTCTCTCCTCCGCAACGTTAAATACTGGTATGGTGCTTCCGGTTAGCCATGCATCGTACTATTCGACCGCGCAACGGAAACAATCGATAGTACATTTGTCCCAGCCCGACAAACGAAAGTTTGCCCTTCGTATTACAGAAATCGGCGGACACCCGGCCATCCGCGCCGCTACTTCTCTTCGCCGAGCTGTTGCGTCAGGTAGCGCTCATAGCCGAGTTCTTTCATCTGGTGAAGCTGGGCTTCGAGCCAGTCGACGTGCTTCTCTTCGTCTTCGAGCAGCTTTTTGAAGAGCTCCGCCGAAGCATTGTCCCCTTCTTCCCGCGCCAGCCTGATGGATTTGTTATACATCGCCACCGCATTCAGCTCCAGCGCCAGGTCACTTTCGATTTGCTCCTTGACCGTCTTTCCGACGGTGAGCGACAGCAACTCGGTGAGATTCGGCGCGCCATCGAGGAAGAGAATACGCTCGATCAGGGCCTCGGCGTGCTTCATCTCGTCGATGGACTGCTTCTTGATGTAGTTTCCGAGCTTCTCGTATTTCCAGTTTTCACACATCTCGGCGTGGAGAAAGTACTGGCTGATCGCCGTAAGTTCTTCCTTGAGAGCCGCATTCAATTCAGCAATGACTTTGGGGTTTCCTTGCATAGACCGGATTGTAGCGCGGATTGTAAGCGGCCGTGTCGAGCCGCCCCTGGCAGGAGCCGGTCCCTTTTGAAGTTCTGAAAAAACAAATTCCAGCCACCGATGAACACGGATGAATGCAGATAAATTCTTTGATTTCTTTATCGGCGTTCATCGGTGGCCATATTTCTTAGCGGCCGCCGGTCACGCCGAGGCGGTTTGGATCTTCTGCAACATGGCGGTAAACCGCAGAGCCGCCGCGTCGAATCCATGGTTCGACAAGGTGGCGCGCACCTCGTCCAACTGTCCGCCGTAAGCCGGGAACTCAACCACCGTTACGGCTTCATGATAGATCTGCGGGTTGATGGGGAAAGACGTCTCGGCCAACGATTCCAATAGAGCTTCCAGACGGCGGGGCTCCACGGGGATGGACACCGAAACCAGATCGCCTTCCGCGCTCGAAAGCACGGAGACAGGAAGGGACGAAAAATCTTGCCAGACGCTCACACAACCTCCAGCATCCAGCGATGCGGTCCATTCGCAACAAAAAACCCTGACGGCCGGCGAAGGCGTCAGGGTCTGAATAATTCTGCGAACAGACCGACTCGCCTTTAGCACTTTTTTTCGTGGTTGCAATTAGCAGGTCCCGAGGGCCCTAAATCAATCCACGTTACTTACTTTTTACCATGTTTCATGCCGCCTGTCCAGATGGCACAATGAAATTGCACATGCGGATCGATGGCCTTCACCATATCGCCCTGACGGTGACGGACCTGGAGCGCTCGCGGCGGTTCTACCATGAAATTCTCGGACTTAGCGAGATTCCGCGGCCTCCGTTTTCGTTTCCCGGGGCTTGGTTTGCGGTCGGAGAAACCGGCCAACAACTGCACCTGAGCGTGCATACCCAATCCACGTTTCGTGAGGGCAAGCCTTTGGATACGCGCGACTTACACTTTGCCATCCGGGTGCCCAGCTATTCCCGCGCAGTGGAATTCCTGCGCGCCGCCGGTTACCGCGAAGATATTGCCGGCGACGAGCCTTTGCGCATGATCCTGCGGCCCCAAGCCGTGGCCGGTTATCCCCAAATCTACATCCTCGATCCCGACCGGCACGTGATCGAAATCAACGCGGAAGCGCTGGACTAAGTCGCGACCCAGGGGGACCCGCGGTTCTAGAGCAAAAAGATGAGAAAATGTTTGCGGAGTCTGAGCGCCTCCGAGCGGGTTAAACTATCTGAAGACTCCCCCGATAAGGCTCTTGGAGAGCAGAGGCTCGATGCTTCAGCAGAAGGCAGCAATAAGCCGCCGCCGGCCGCCCCATCCGGGTGTATCCCGGCATTTAACCACCATCCCCAATCTTTTCGTTGGTGACGGGCGGGTCCATCGCTTCGAAGCCACGGAGCAGGAGCGTATCGAGCACTTCTTTGGTGGAGGCGGTCGCACATCAGCCTTGATCTGCGGGGATACCGAAACTGTCCTCGCGCAGTTGCCCGGCTGCACTTTCCAGAGCTGCATCACCTCGCCTCCATACTGGTCGCTGCGCGACTACAGTATTCCCGGCCAGATCGGCCTCGAGGAATCGGTTTTCGCATACATCGAACATCTCGCCAAGGTGTTTTCCGAAGCCCGCCGAGTATTGAAGGACGATGGCACGCTTTGGCTCAATATTGGCGACTCTTACACGTCCGGGGGGCGCACCTGGCGCGCCACCGACAAAAAGAACCCGGTACGCGCAATGAACGTCCGGCCCCCGACTCCCGAGGGACTAAAACCCAAAGACTTGATTGGGGTGCCGTGGCTTCTTGCTTTCGCCCTCCAGAAAGAAGGCTGGTATCTGCGCGCGGATATCATCTGGAACAAGCCTAATTGCCAGCCTGAAAGTGTAAAGGACCGCCCCACGCGCAGTCACGAATACATCTTTCTCTTCAGCAAGAGTGAACACTACCGCTACGATCCGGCCGCGGTGCGGGGCCCGAACGGCCGGAACATCCGCACGGTTTGGGATATCCATACCCGGCCGTACCCCGAAGCCCATTTCGCCACTTTCCCTCCAGCTCTCGTGGAGCCGTGCATCAAGCTGGGATCGAGCCCTCACGAACTTATCCTCGATCCGTTCATCGGCTCCGGCACGACCGGCCTCGTGGCGCGGAAGTTGGATCGCCGCTTCGTAGGCGTCGAGCTGAACCCGTCCTATCTACAAATCGCCGAGAACCGCCTGAATGGGGATCTGATTCGTTGAGCGTCACACCATTGAGCCCTTCGCGCCAGGTGATCTTCCACCAAATGTTGGTAGCGGCACGCAAGACCGCGCTCATCGACGACTTGAGCCACGGATGAACACGGAACTCCTCTGATTCATTCATTCTGGGTTCATCTGCGCCCATCTGTGGCCATATTTCTTCACGGATTCTGCGGCGGACAGTTCGGTTTTTTGGACGCCACAACCTGGGAACTCCTTGAAAACTTTGGATATAGGAAGGAATTACTCGGCGCCGGGGGCCGGGTGGCGGGCAGCCGGAAAGAATTACACGGATACGGCCTCCGCCAGCTTTTGTTTTACTATGAGTTGTAGATATACCAAGGGTTTTGAGGTAAACGTGCAAGGAGTATTTACGCCATCATGAAAAGCCGCCGTTGGGAGCTCGCCGGCGAGCTCGTCCTCCACCGGAAGGAGAAGCCTATCTCCCTTCGGGAAATCTCCAATTCGACGAAAATCAGCATGTGCTATCTGGAAGCCATTGAATCGGGGGACTTTCACAAGCTGCCGGCGGGGATCTACGCGACCAGTTATCTTCGCCAATACGCACGGGCCGTGGCTTATGACGAAAACGTCCTGATTCGCTGCTATCACGACGCGGTGTCTTTGCCCGGAGGGTGAGCTTTGGCGGCGGAATTGCCCCCAGCGTAGGCCGCTATGTTCTCCCTACCAAGCCCGGATGTCAAGGTGCGGGCCGTGTTGGGCGCCGTAGGGGGAACCCTGTGTCTGGAGGATTCGGAGAACGGGACCGCGCTGATCCTGTTGGTCACCAACCCGTCGGGACGAAGAGTACGCATCAGGGACTGCTTCGGAGAACGGAAATGCGGCTGGCTTGGCCGGCGCCGCGAACGTTTCTCGATCCCAATGCATGGCCTTCCTCACGACTTCGCCGCGGATGGCAGCCAGTGCCTCGCGTGGGCCGAAGCGGCAAGCCTGCCGCCGATGGAAGGCCTGTTGCGGCTTTACGTGGAAGACAGCAGTGGCGCCCAATGGCCGGTGGAAGACCACCAGCACCTGATGCTGATCGTCGACCGCTTGACGCGGCCGGACGCACGCGGGATCACGGCGTAGCGAAACCGAACTGCCAAACGGTGAGGGACTGTTTCAGTAGCAAGAGCGGGGCAGACGACATGCCGGATTCGTCCACCCCTAACAGAGCCGTCACTTGGCGGAAGCCACGATATGGATACAGCGATTCTTTTGCCAGCAGGATTCGTTGTGGTCTAAGCAGAACGGCTTATCCTTGCCGTAACTGACGAGCGACAACTGGTCTTGCGGGATCCCCACGCTGGCCAGGTAGGTGCGAGCCGATTCCGCGCGCGCTTCGCCCAGCGCCATGTTGTACTCTTCCGAGCCGCGCTCGTCCGCGTGGCCTTCGATGCTCAGCTTATAGTCGGGATACTGCACGATGATGTCGCGCAACTCCTTCGAATCCGCCTGGAGCGCCGAGATCGCATCCGGGCGCAGGGTGTGTTTGTCATAGTCGAAGTAAGCGTCTTCGATCTTGGCCAGCAACTCGTCGATGCGCGCACGGGTGGCTGCGTTCGGAATGCGCGGGCTGGGAGCCACCTCGCCACTGCGCGTGGCAGCGGGCGCCGAGGCAGGCGCCGGCGCGGGCGCCGGAGTAGCAGGCGCACTCATCGCGGCCGGAGGCGGCGCCGGCGGTTTTTCGGCCACTTTTTTCTTTGCGCATCCGGAAAAGACGGCAGCGCAGGCCGCAACGGTCACAAGCAAAAAACCGGTAAGTTTCATATATCCCTTCTGTATTTTATTGTTACTCCACTTCACGCGGCCGTGGCCATCCTGTTCGTACAGGATTCTTAGCCGGGCGGCCACTTTACTACACTTTGATTAGGAAGAATGCATGCAGGAAACGCGCAGTGCCGCCCGGCCGAGAGCCCCGTGGCGGAAATCGGGGGGGGTCCCCAGCCGCCCCAATACCTTCTTCGATCTGAAGAGCGGCGGTGGGCTGGCGCCGCTTTTGCCGCGGGCGCCGCGAGCCGCGTCCTTGGTATTGTGGCTGGGCTTCGGCGGCTTGTTGCTGGGCATTCTGGCCGCGGCGATCGGCACGCTGACGGCGCTGGACCGTGTCAGCGGCGAGGAAACGGGCATCGGGAAATCGTTTCTCGAACGGGTGGGCGCGCTGGACCAGATGCGGTCGCAGATCTATCTTTCCGGCACCTACGTGCGCGACTTTCTGCTTTCGCCGGATGCGAGCGGCGCCGCGGCCCAGGGGGCCCGGCTGGAAGCCTTGGAAGTGGATACGCGCAAGGCGCTGGACGCTTACGCGCGCTCGCTCGATCCGGCCGAACGCCAGCCATTCGCGGCGTTGCGCGCCGAGATCGAAGATTATTGGGGGGTGCTGAAGCGGATGGAAGCCTGGTCGCCCGAGCAGCGCAACCAGCAGCGCGATTCCTTCTTCTATGACGAGCTGGTGCCTCGCCGTACCGCCATGCTGCAAATCGCCGACCGCATCGCGCTGGTGAACGAGCGCGGTCTGGCGCGCGCCGAGGATAGCATCGAACGGTCCGCGAGCAGTCTGCGCCACACGCTGCTGATCACTTTCGGCGTGACCTTGGCCGGCGGGCTGCTGCTGACGCTGCTCACCATTGGCCACACCATGCGGCTGGAACGCGAGCTGGAGCGGCGGCTGGCGGAGAACACCCGCGCCCGCGCCGATCTGGAAGAACTCTCCGCGCGGATGGTGCGGGCGCAGGAGAACGAGCGGCGGATTCTGGCGCGCGAGCTGCACGACGAGGTGGGCCAGTCGCTCTCGGCCATTCTGATGGAAAGCGAAAACGCCGAATTCGCCGAAAAACCCGGAGAGATCCGCGAGCATCTGGCCGCGGTGAAGGGCCTGGCCGAAAAAACCATGAACGAAGTGCGCGATCTGGCGCTGCTGCTGCGGCCCTCCATGCTGGACGACTTCGGCCTGGTCCCGGCGCTCAACTGGCACGCCCGCGAGACCGGCAAACGCACCGGCCTGAACGTGCTTGTGCGCGCGGCGGGGGAAACCGACGACCTGCCGGAAGAGCACAAAACCTGCATCTACCGCCTGGTGCAGGAAGCCGTCAACAATTCCGCCCGGCACTCGAGCGCGCGCACGGTTGAAGTAGTGGTGGAGCGGCAGGATTCACGCGTCCTGTTCAGCGTGCGCGACGACGGCTGCGGCTTCGACACCCGCTTCGTCCGCGGTCTTGGGCTGCTGGGGATGGAAGAGCGGGTGCGGCGGCTGGGCGGGCAGTTGCGCCTCGATTCGCAATTGGGCCGCGGCACCCTGATCGCCGCCGAACTGCCCCTGACGGACTTGGGCGCGAAAAACGGAAACCAAAATGGCCATTCGCATCCTGCTGGCTGACGATCACGCCGTGGTGCGCGACGGCCTGCGCGCGCTGGTGGAAAAACAACCCGACATGGCCGTGGTGGCGGAAGCCTCCGACGGCCGCGACAGCGTGCGGCTGGCCGAAGAGCACGCGCCGGACGTGGTGGTGATGGATATCGCGATGCCCAATATGAATGGCATCGAGGCCACCCGCCGCATCCTGGCCGCCAATCCTCGCACCGCCGTAGTGATCCTCAGCATGCATCAGGATGAAAGCTACGTGCTGCGCTCGCTCAAGGCCGGGGCCAAGGGCTACCTGCTGAAAGATTCGCTGCGCGGCGACATGGTGGAGGCTATCCGCGCCGCCGCGCAAGGCCGGTCTTTCTTCACCCGCAAGGTGAGCCGCATTCTGCAGGAAGATTACATCCGCGAGATGGAGCGCCGCGGGGTGGACGACACGTATGAGTTGCTCACCGACCGCGAGCGCGAAGTTCTGCAGCTCGTGGCCGAGGGCCGCACCAATAAAGAAGTGGCCGGGCTGCTCAACGTCAGCCTCACCACGGTGGAGACCCATCGCACCCACATTCTGCAGAAGCTGGACCTGCACAGCGTTCCCGAGCTGATTCTCTACGCCGTGCGCAAGGGAGTGATTTCGTAAGCCGGTACCGCTCTACCCTAAGGCATCGTTGATCTCGATGTCACGCTTCAGCACTTCGGTTACAAGCTCGGACAAATCCACGCCTCGTTTTTCAGCTTTATCGGAGAAATACTGCCAGACATCCCGCTCAATGGAAACCGGCATCAGCACCTTGGCGCCGAGTGGAATGTGGTGAAGACCGCGAACTCCCCTGCTGAAGTCTATTTCGGTTGGCATCGCTTTCGTGCGTTCGCATCCGCCCCGGACTCGTCCCACCTGAACTGGAACAGCCGCTCACTCACCACTCTCTCATACCACGCATGCCGAAGGGCAGGCAACCCAGGTCCGGCCTGCTTTCATTTCGCCGGCGCGACAAAACGGTAGCCGACCCAGGGCTCGGTGACCAGGTATTGCGGCCGGGCCGGATTGGGCTCGATTTTCTTGCGCACCTGGTTGACGAACACGCGCAGGTACTCGGGCTCATCGCCGTAATCGGGTCCCCAAACGGCTTGCAGCAACTCGCGATGCGCCACCGGCTTGCCCGCATGAGCCACCAGGTGCCGAAGCAGGTCGAATTCCTTGGGCGTCAGGCGCACGTCCCGCCCCTGGGCCGAAACGCGCCGTGTTTCGAAATCGATTTCCAGCCCGGGACAGGAAAACGAACGCGGGCCGGCATCGGGCGAGGCCGCCGAGCGCCGCAGGGCGGCGCGAATCCGGGCCAGCAGCTCCTCGATGCCGAAAGGCTTGGTGACGTAATCGTCCGCGCCGGCGTCGAGCGCCGCCACTTTGTCTTTCTCGCTTTCCCGCACGGTGAGAATGATGACGGGAACGTCGGAGGCCGTTCGCAGCGCCCGGCAGGTATCCAGGCCGCCCATGCCCGGCATGTTCATGTCGAGCAGCACCAGGTTCGGCGGCTCGCGTCCGATAACCTCCAGCGCGGCCTGCCCGTCGCGGGCTTCGGTAACCTCGTAGCCGTGGCTCACCAGGGTCGCCCGCATGACGCGGCGAATTTGCGGATCGTCGTCCACCACCAGAATCTTGCCCTGGCTCACGGCTGGCGCACCTCGGGCGATACCGGCAGGGTGAACGAGAACACCGCCCCCTGGCCCTGCTCGCTTTCGACCCAGATGCGCTCACCGTGCGCATCCACGATTCCCTTGGCGATGGCCAGCCCCATGCCGGTGCCTTTGGTGTCGTAGCGATGCCGCCTGCCGCGAAAGAACTTGTCGAAGATCAAGATGCGCTCGTTCTCCTGAATGCCCGGGCCGCGATCGGCAACCCTGATCAAGATTTTCGCACTCTTCGCTTCCGCCGAGAGGGCGATGGCCGAGCCCGGCGGCGAATAGTTGGCCGCGTTCTCCACCAATTGCTTGACCGCTTGGCGGATCAATTCCGGATCGGCCAGGGCGGCGGGAAGGCCCTCGGCCACCCGCGCCGACACCGGCCGGCCGCTCAGCCGCGGGGCCAGCTCGGAAAGCACCGAATCCAGCAGCTCGCCGACCGGAAAGGGCCGCGTCTCCAGATGCAATTTGCCGGCTTCCACGCGAGCCATGGCTATCACTTCCGCGGCCATGCGGTTCAGCCGGTCGGCCGATTCGTGAATGATGCTGAGCAATTCCCGCTCGGTTTCCGGCGCCGTGCCGAGCAGGCTGGTGACGGCGGCCTTGATCGCCGTCAGGGGAGTCTTGATATCGTGAGCCAGAGCGTCCAGCATGGCGGAGCGAAACGCCTCGCTCTGGCGGGCGGCTTCCGCGTGGCCGGCCTCTTCGAGCGCGCGCGCCTTTTCGATGGTCAGCGCCACCAGATCGGCGATGGCCTGGATGGTCTGCGCCGAGGGCAGCGGAGCGATCATCGCCAGGCTACCCAACGGTCTGCTGCCCAGCCGGACCGGCGCTAGCGCCAGGCCCCGCCCGCTATCGATGCGCACGCCATCGAGCTCCGCGGCCACCCGCAAATCGTGATCGCCGGCTACCGCGCTCTCCGCTCCGGAACGAACTACTTCTTCGGTCGCCCGATAGTAAAACGCCGCCGCCGTAGATCCAAATTCGCGCACCACCCGGTGAACGAACTCGCGCATGGTCTTCGACGAGCCGCCGGTCAGCATCATGGCTTGCACCAGGGCGTACAGGCGCTCGATCTCGGTGCGCCTGGCGTCGGCTTCCGCTGCCCGGCTGCGGGCGCTCGCCGAAAGCTTGCTGGCGGTGAATGCCGTGGCCAGAAAGGCCAGCAACGCCACCCAGCTTTCCGGATCCAGGGTGAACGTGCCCACCGGCGGAAGAAAATAGTAGTCCAGACCGACCGTGGCCACCACCGATGCAACCACAGCCTCGGCCAGGCCCCACCGCGCCGAGACAAACAGAATCACCAATAGCAGCGAAAGCGCCACGGTGGTGCTGTTCACTGGGAGGTACCGGTAGAGCGCGATCACCGCCGACACAGCCAGCACCGACCCGGCCAAACGCAGTGCGCGCGTCATGGTCTGGGCTTCACGAACGCCCGAAGAAGCCGTTAAACAACGCGCGCGTGCGGTGGCGGATGTCGCGCAAAGTTTCGTCCAGCCGCTTCCGGTGCAGATGTTCCGGCGTCCAGCGGCGCACCAGCCGGGTCAGGGTGTCCATTTGCGCGTGCGAAGTGGGTAAACTGCCCTCGGCATGGCCGGTGGAGAGGCGCTGGCCGTGATCGACGGCGCGATAGAAGCCCGCGGCTTCACGCAGGAAATCCGCGTCTTCCCGGTCCAGATGGCCCATCTTTTCGATCACGTCGATGCGCTCCGGTGTGTTGAGGGACTTGTAAAAGATACCGGCCCCTTTCAAGCGAAGATACATGAGCGCGAAATCGATGTCATAGTAGCCGCCCATGCCGGCCTTGAGCGGATTGCGCGGTCCCTGGTCGCGCTCGAGGCGGGCGCGCATTTCGGCCAGCTCCTTGCGCGAGCGCATGCTTTGCCCGTAGCGGCGCCAGTCCAAATCCTGCAGCTCGTGCAGAAACGCGGTGGCGCGCTCCACGTCGCCGGCCACGCCGCGCGTTTTCATATAGGCGATGCCTTCCCAGGCTTCGGCGCGCTGGGCGAAATAATTCTTATAGGCGCCTTCGGTCTGCACCAGGTCCCCGTCGCGGCCGTTGGGGCGCAGCCGTGTATCCACGGTGAACATCAGGCCTTCGCCGGTATACGCGCTCAGCAGTTGGATAATGCGCTCGGCCACTTCGTGCCAGAAAGCGTGCTCCGCCGCATCGGCATCGGGCAGGACGAACACCAGGTCCGCATCTGAGCCCAGGTCGAACTCGCGCATCCCCAGCCGTCCCAGGGCGATCACCATCATCTGGTCATCGGCGCGATACGCCCCCGAAGCCGGCGGCGGCGCCTCGCTGACGGCGACTCCGTAGGCGGCGGCGACGATACTGTCCGCCAGCACCGAGGTTTTGCCCAGCGTATCGAAGATCGGCGCGGCCTCCAGCAGACTCTCGCTCTGGATGCGCAGCATCTGGCGGCGGTAGAAGCGCCGCAGTCCCGCCCCATCGATCAGCGGACCGCCCTCCAATTGGAAAGGCTCCCCGATCTCGTCCAGCAATTCGGGATAGCGCAGCAAATCGTCGGCGAAATAAGGGCTGTGAGCGAATATATCGAGCACGCCGGCCGCGAGCTTGTGGTCGCTGTCGAGCCGTTCGAGAATCTCCGGCTGCGCGAACGCCTTTTCCAGAAAATGCTGGAATCGCTCCCGGCCGCGGTACAGATTGGTCGCCGCCACGGCTTCCGCCAGGCGAGGCGCGCGTTCGTCCAGGAAGCGGGTCAGGTTGGTGGCGGGCGGGGCGCCCGGTCCCGCCTCTTCCGATTCCGGCACGGCACCGTCGGGCTCCGCGCTGCTAGGCACCATGGTGTAGTACATGGGCCGCTGGGCGTGAATCACGCGCTCGTAGATCTCTTCGACTTCCGCCTGGTGTTCGGCCAGCTTGCGCTTCAGCGCGTCGGCCGAAAGCAGATCGCCGCCGCCGGACGGCATGCGGCGCGCAACCGACTCCAGCGCATCGTCGTCCGCCGGCAAAGTGTGGGTTTGCCGGTCCTCTTCCATTTGCAGGCGGTGTTCCAGGTTGCGCAGAAACTGGTAGGCGTTGGCCAGCCGACCGTATTCGGTATCGGAGAGCAGGCCTTTGTCGCGCAGGCGGAACAGCGCCATCATGGTGCCCCCGTGGCGCACCCACGGCTCCCGCCCTCCGTGCAGCCGCTGCAAGCACTGCACCAGGAACTCGATATCGCGAATTCCGCCGGGGGCCAGCTTCACGTCCACGCCTCCCGATGCCAGGCGCCGCGAGGCCATCTTTTCGGAAATGCGCTGGCGCGTCTCCGACACCGCTTCCACCGCGCGGAAATCGAGCGACGACTGGTAGATCAGCGGCTCGACGAATTCCAGCAGCTCGCGCCCCGGCTCCTGGTCGCCCGCCGCCACCCGCGCCTTGATCAGCATCTGTTTTTCCCAGTCGCGCGCGCGTTTCTCGTAATACTGTTGCGCGCCTTCGACGGAAGCGCAGATCTCGCCCAAAGCGCCGTCCGGCCGCAAGCGCAGGTCGACGCGATAGCACTGGCCCTCGGCGGTATACGCCGAAAGCAACGCCGTGTGTTGGTTCGCGATCTTCTTGCAGAATTCCTTGTTGCTGATCGGCCGTGGGCCATCGGATTCGCCCGCGCCGCCGTACACAAACATCAAATCGATGTCGGAGCTGTAATTCAGCTCGCCGCCGCCCAGCTTCCCCAGCGCGATCACCGAAAACCCGCAGACTTCCCCGTTCGGCAGGCGCGGTTCTCCGTGCCGCGCCACCAGCGCGCCGCGAATTCGCCGGTAGGTAACGTCCAGAATGGCGTCGGCCAGGTTCGAAATCTCTTCCGTGATCTCCGCCAGCGCCGCCACGCCCAAGATGTCGCGCAGCACGATCCGCAGCAATTGCCGCCGCCGGAAACGCGCCAGATCCAAGGATTCCGGCACCCCGCTGTGATCGGCGCCCAGGAATTCGCATAAGCGTTCGGCGTATTCTTCCGCCGTCAGCACCCGGTAGAAGCTGCCGGAATTCGCCACTTGCAGAATTCGCTCCGGATTTCGCAGCACCGCTTCGGAGAGAAAATGGCTGTAGGAAAACAGCGCAGTGGCGCAACGCAAGGCGGCTGGGGAGCTTACCACGCGATCGAAAACCGCGGGAGATTCCTCGTGCAGGCGTTCCAACCGGAACGCGGCGATTTTGCGGTCCGGCACCGCGGCCAGCAAAGCTTCCATGCGCGCAGCAATACGCTCCGGTACCCGTTCCAAAAGAGATCCCATGAGTCAGGCAGACAGGGCCACGATTCCAATTCTAGCAGGGGGTAAGCCTGCTTCAGCCAATTCCCCAAGCGCCGGCGCGGCCGCTCGCCGGTTTCCCGGTGCAAAATAGGGCATGGAGCGGGCCGACCCTCCCCATCCGTCGCGAAGCTGGGCGCGGCTCGACGGGGTAGATGTGCTGCGCGGCGTCGCCATCTTTTTCGTGTTGATGAATCATGTCAACATGCGGCTGCGCTCGGTGAGGGTGCCTTACACCAATGGGCTGCCCGAGCAGCTTGTCGATTCGCTGGTCTGGAACGGCCAGTGCGGCGTGCAAATCTCCTTTGCCGTTTCGGGATTACTCATCACATCCACGGCACTCCGGCGCTGGGGCTCGCTCTCCCGCAACTCCATTCGCGATTTCTACCTGCTGCGTTTTGCCCGCATTGCACCTCTGCTGGCCGCGCTCCTCGCGATCCTGAGCTTCCTCGACTTGGCCCAGGTGGAGTATTTCATTGTCCCAGCGAAGGCCGGAGGGGAAAGAGGCGTTGGGCCTGGGCCACGCCGTATTGCGCGCCAAGGAACTGGTCGGCGGCGAGCCGTTCGCGGTGGTGCTGGCGGACGACGTGATCGATGCCGAAACCCCCTGCCTGAAACAATTGCTTGACGTCTACGACTTCTTCAACGCGCTGGTTCTAGCGGTGATAGAGGTGTCGCCGGAGAATATTTCGGCGTACGGCGCGATCGCCGCCGAGCCGGTCAATCACAACGGCACTACCGGCCAGGTTTTCCGCATTCGCGACCTGGTGGAAAAACCCAAGGCAAGCGAAGCGCCATCGAACCTGGCCATTATCGGCCGGTACGTCCTGACGCCCGAGATTTTCGATTCGCTCACCAGCATCAGTCCCGGCTCGGGCGGCGAGATTCAGCTCACCAACGCGCTGCGCCACCTGCTCCGCAGCCGCCCCATCTACGCCCGCAAGTTTCAAGGGACACGGTATGACGCCGGCGACCGATTGGGTTTCTTGAGGGCAACGGTGGAGTACGCGCGGCGGAAGGACCTGGGCGGGCCGTTCCGGGAGTATTTGAAGGGGCTGAAGCTGGGGTAGCAGCGCCGACGATCAGCGGCGCTTTTCCGCCCCGCACCGCTCATCCGCCAGTGAGGCGGACGCCTCGCCCGCGTAATGCCGGGACTTTCCGTGCCGCCGAGCGCCTGCATGGGTTGCGGATCGGGCAGCTGTGCGGAGCGGCCGCGTTTCGGGCGTCTGTTTCGGGACGTGGGCGAATGCACTGCTACCGGCCAATGTAGCCCCATTTTCCGGTTTTGTCGTCTCCGACGCGGACCACTGCCAATCCCTCCGAGAAGGCGAAGGCATAGTCAAACTGCGGGTTGATGACATACTTGCCCTGCTTGTCGATGAAGCCACGCTTGCCGGTCTCGTAGTCCCCAATCTGGACAGACGCCAGTCCTTCCTTGAAGCTCCCAAGCCAGATATCGTCAAATTGCGGATTAATCACGAGCCTGCCCTGCTTGTCGATAAAGCCCCACTTGCCGGTTTTGTCGTCCCCGATCTGGACCGCCGCCAATCCCTCCTCGAAGGCCCGTGCATTGTCAAACTGCGGATTCACCACAAACTTTCCCTGCCTATCGATATAGCCATACCTCCCCGTGCGGAGGCCTCCGATGCGGACTGCCGCCAACCCCTCGCCAAATTCCCTAGCGTCGTCAAACTGCGGGTTGATGACATACTTGCCCTGCTTGTCGATGTAGCCGCACTTGCCGGTCCTGTAGTCGCCAATGCGCACCGCTGCCAATCCCTCGCGGAAGTCTGTGCCATCGTCAAACTGCGGGTTGATGACATACTTGCCCTGCTTGTCGATAAAGCCCCACCGAGTGGGGTTACGTCCGATCCCGGCCCTCGCCAAGCCCTCTGAGAAGGCGAATACGTAGTCAAACTGCGGGCTGATGACAAGCTCGCCCTGCTTGTCCGTAATGCCCCACTTGCCGGTCGTGTCGTCCCCGATCTGGACCGCCGCCAATCCCCCCTCGAAGCGCCACGGCCAGACATTCTCAAACTGCGGGCGGATGACATACTTGCCCTGCTTGTCGATAAAGCCCCACTTGCCGGCGGCTCCACTTCCGACGCGAACTGCGGCCAACCCTTCGTTGAAGCCACCAGCCGCAGCGTCAAATTGGGGGTTGATGACGAACCTGCCCTGCTTGTCGATAAAGCCCCACTTGCCGCTGTCGCCGCCTCCGACGCGGACTGCGGCCAATCCCTCGCTGAAGTTGTCGGCTCCGTCGAACTGAGGATTAATGGCGATGGTCCAAGCGAACGGCTGCGAGTTCCCTGACGTTCGATTTGGCGTCGAGCCAGAACGACAGCTTACTAGCGGCAGCGGCGCGGCGACAGCAATCAGCACCATCAGTCGTCTCAGGTTCATATGGAGCAGCACCGAACCCCTGGATGATAGCGCAATGCGGGTCTGAGCTCGGCTGAACTGGTTGCGACAGTTGAAACATGCGAGCACAGTTCTGCTTTTGCTATCCTGATGATGACCGCTGCCGTCGTGAGACGGAAGAGACGAAAAAGGGAGTTTATGAACGTCAAACCGGTCCGTTGTATCCACTGCCTCAATCCCGCTGGGACCCCGGAAGCAGACCACGTCTTCCCTGCTTCTTGGTATCCAAGCTCCACGCCGGATACCGTTCAACGCTGGACTGCCCCAAGCTGTCCGAAGTGCAACCGCGAACTGGGCCAACTGGAAAAGGACCTGCTGATTCGGTTGGTGTTAAGCACAGCCCCCGGATCGGAAGCCGCCGCCGGTCTCGCCGCTAGAGTTTTCCGGTCCCTTGGGCTTGACGTGGACGGTCTGCCGGAAAAAGAAAAGGCCATCCGGGACGGGCTCAGGGCCAAGATTCGTTCCGAATTCATCCCCCCTGGCGAAGCTGCCGAGCTGCCGGGCAAGATACCGGGACTTGGACCGCCAGACGGCAGGTCAATGGGTGCGCTTCCTATCCCGTGGGCCGGGCTCTCAATTATCGCTGAAAAAATTGCGCGCGGCTGCGAATACAAATACAAAAACCGACAGAGGCTCATCATGCCTCCTTACGGCATCCGTACATTAGTAAGGGAATCCGATTTTATCCCAGAACCCTTCGCGGCAGCCTGCAAGATTCTCGATTTCGGCCCCGGGTGCAAAATCAGGCGGCTGTTTTTCACAGAGGACCCAGACACGGTGTGGTACTTCATTTCGATTTGGAACACGCTAAACATGCACGTCCGCATCGAACTTGAAGCCGAGCTACTGAAGGCCGAGCAACAATTTCGAAAATGCAAGGGAATAGTCCCCCCGGAGAATCGCAGGATGGAAATCTCGCCCTACCTTCGAAACATCAAGCCGGAAGCGCCCGGCACAGGGTAGCGTGGCTGACGCTCCAGAGCCCGGCGGCTCTGTCCACATGACTGTGCCGATGCGGTAGAGAACAGCGGAACGTCAGCTTTACGGCCCACCACCGTGGCGCACGCACTCTTGTGTGCTGTGCCGCGTCGACTCTTAGTCTCTACTCGACACTTCTGCGCCCTCTGGCAGCGGGCTAATTTCCGGGCGAGCTAAAGCATGCCCCACCTGCGATATGCCAACATAAGGGATATGCTGGATGCCGAAGCGCGGCGGCGCATCCTGAATTTGCTCGGGCCGCACGGGTTCCTCGACCGGCCCGGGGATTTGGCGCTGTATGAATACGACGCCGGCGTGGATAAACATCGGCCGGACGTCGTGGTATTTCCTCGCGCCACGACCGAAGTTTCCGAACTCGTCAAAATCGCCAATCGATACCGCATGCCGGTGGTAGGCAGGGGCGCGGGCACCGGGCTTTCGGGAGGAGCTATTCCAGCGGCGGGCGGCATGGTGGTGGCGTTTGCGCGCATGAACCGGATTCTCGAAATCGACCTGGAAAACGAGCGCGCGGCGGTGCAGCCGGGGGTGGTGAACCTGGATATCACGGTGGCGGTGGAGGGACGCGGCTTCTTTTATGCGCCCGATCCCTCCAGCCAGCGAGCTTGCACGATTGGCGGCAACGTAGCGGAAAACTCCGGCGGTCCGCACACGCTGGCCTATGGAGTCACCACCAACCACGTGCTCGGGCTGGAGCTGGTGCTGGCGGACGGCACAGTGGTGGAGACCGGCGGCAAGGAGCTGGATCTGCCCGGCCTGGATGTGACCGGCCTGTTGACGGGTTCCGAAGGCACGATGGTGCTGGTGACCAAGATCATCGTGCGCCTCATGCGCAAGCCGGAAACGGTGAAAACGCTGCTCGCCATTTACGATGCCAACGAAGACGCCGGCCGCACGGTGACCGAAATCACGGCGCGCGGCATTACTCCGGTAGCGGTGGAATTGCTGGATGGGGTGATGCTGCGCATGGTGGAGGAAGCCACCCATGCCGGCTATCCGCTGGATGCCGCCGCGGTATTGCTGATCGAGCTCGAAGGCATGCGCGAGATGGTCGAGGAGCAGATGGAACAGATTCGCGAAGCTTGCCGCAAAACCGGGGCGCGCGAAGTGCGGGTGGCTCGCAGCGCCGAAGAACGCGATCTGCTGTGGCGAGGACGCAAGAACGCTTTCGGCGCGGTGGGCCGCGTCAGCCCCACCTACTATGTGCAGGATGGCGTGGTGCCGCGCACCCAAATCGCCGCGACCCTGCATTTCATCAACGAAGTTGCCAGGCGCTACGAGCTGACCATTTCCAATATCTTCCATGCCGGCGACGGCAATCTTCACCCCATCATCCTGTTCAATGCGCACCGGCCTGGCGAGTTGGAAAAAGCGCGCGCGGCCGGCGAGGAAATCCTCGGGCATTGCATCGCGGTGGGCGGCACCATCACCGGAGAGCACGGGGTGGGGCTGGAGAAGAAAGAGTTGATGACGCGCCTGTTCTCAACCGAAACGCTTTCCACCATGGCGCGGCTAAAGCTTCTCTTCGATCCCGAAAACCTCATGAACCCGGGCAAAATGCTGCCCACGGGAAGGGGCTGCATGGAGATCCGGCAACTGGCACTGGCGAAAGGATCGGTGCTGTATTGAGTTCAGTTGGCGCCCAAGGTAACCGCGCCGGCCAGGCGGGCGTGCAGCAGGTCGAGATCGCGGGCGTGGTTGGGCACCGCCAGCCGGTAGTAGCCTTCGATTAATGCCTTCTGCTCCGGCCCATCGGCGGCGACGAGCATTCGCTGGTGTTCGGCTTCCCGATCTTCCGCCTTGGCGGGCAGGATTTTGCGCACGCCATCCACGGTGGCCAGGGCAAAACGCCGCCCGGTGATAATGCGGCCGACCCACGCGGCATCGCCGCTGGTGCGGCCGTCGGCGAAGACCACCGCGCGCAGGGTCACCGCGGCATTGACGGGTGACACGGGCACGCGCCGGACGGCTGCCTCACTGGGCTGAAGCTCGGGCGTGGAAAGCTGCAGGGCGGAATCCCAGATCAGATCCTGGCTGGCGGCGCTCCGATTGGCCGTGTAGGTCACCGTGACTGCATATGCGGTCACGGCGGCCGGCCCATGGTTGCGGACCATGAGTTCCACCGGACCTTTGGTTGGCGCGCTCAGGGACACCGTCACCGGAGCGGATTGCGCCCAAAGCGCTACTGTGCCGGCCCATACAATTGCTCGAACCTTCATATCGAATAGGATACCCTTGCGCGCGCCGGGAACGCCATCCACCTCTGGTACCGCCGCGCTGGACCTCGAGCCGGGACCGTGATATAAACCAGTCCGGAGGTGCGTTATGGCTTCGATGCCAACGCCAACACCAACGCCCGGCCCCAATCTGGACGAAGCCACCGCCCAAGTGGTGGTTCTGGCATTCGACCTGGTCGGCCAGCAGGCGGCCAATTTTCCCACCCTGCTACAGAACACCCTGTCCGCCAAACCGGTGCAGGACGCCATTCAATCCACTTTGCAAACCTTTGCGCTAAAGAAGAACGTCGCCATTGCGACCGATACGCTGACGGCCAAGGACGCGCAAGATCTGCTGAACGCGATTGTAAGCGCCGCGGGCGGAAAGGCCGGCGACGCGGCCATCGAGCAGATCAAGAATTCGCCGGCTTACAAGAAACTCGAAAAAGCGATTCAGGATTTTCAAGCGGCCGCCAAAACCAGCCCCCTGGGTGTGTGGATCGACAAGAACCAGGCGGTGGTCTACGTCACCGGAGTTGCCCTGGTGGTGGGCGGCGCAGTAGCGCTGTTCGCCACCAAGACCGGCGGCACGGTTCTGAATACCGCTGTGGGGGCGCTCAAAAATAAGCCGCTGCAGGTATTTAAAGTCGGCAAGTTTACGCTGCAGGCCCAGATGCTGCAGTTTCAGCCGGATCAGCGGGTGCTGGGCGCCGGGGTAATCGCCACGGAAAAGTGGCAGCAGTTGCAGGTCAGCGTGAGCTTCGGAGTGGTGGCCAGCAGCGCGCAGGTGCAGCAGGTGGACGGTAAAGTGGTGGTGAAGACGGGCGGGGTGACGGTCACGGGATCGGCGACGGACAAACCGTCTACCAAGACCGTCAATCTTGGCCTGAGCATCGGATTCGACAAAGGCCAGCTAGGGCCGATGACTTTCGGGTTGGGCGCCATCATTACCGACGGAAAGGTCACGGGCGGTTCGCTCGATGGCAGCATCAAAACCAAAGCCGGCGATTTTGGCCTCAAGGCCAGCGATAGCAACAAGAACATCACCGGGCTGGCAACCTGGACGCTGCATTTTTAGGCAGTAGGACAGGCCTCCTGGCCTGTCTTGTCTCACATCAGCAGACGACAGGCCAGGAGGCCTGTCCCACGTTATACTAGAAGTAGAACACTTCCTACTGGCGTGCAAGATTCGATCCGGATTCGTGGCGCACGGGTCCACAATCTGAAAAACATTTCGCTTTCCATTCCCCATAACGAGCTGACCGTGATCACGGGTGTCTCGGGTTCGGGAAAATCTTCGCTGGCCTTCGACACGATCTATGCCGAGGGGCAGCGGCGCTACGTGGAATCGCTGTCGGCTTACGCCCGCCAGTTTCTGGAGCGGATGGAAAAGCCGGACGTGGACGAGATCGACGGCATCGCGCCGGCGGTGGCGATCCGCCAGAAGAACACCACCCGCAACCCACGCTCGACGGTGGCGACCTCGACCGAATGCTACGACTTCTTGCGGCTGTTGTTCGCCCGCATCGGGCGCACTATTTGCCCCGACGACGGCCACGAAGTTCGCCGCGATTCGGTGGATGAAGTGGCGGCGCGGGTGCTGGCGCTCGAGGAAGGCTCGCGCTGGTACGTGCTGTTCCCCTGCCCCGCGCCGGCCGGCGCCGACGCGCACGGCAACAGCCAGGCGCTGCGCGACCGGCTCTTCGATCTGCGCAAGAAAGGCTTCAATCGCCTCTTTCAAGGGGGCAAGCTGTTCGAGTTTTCCACCCCCGAATCTCTGCTCGAAATCGATTTCAGCCAGCCCCTGTTCGTGCTGGTGGACCGGCTGGCGATTCGCGCCGACCTGCACCAGCGCGTGGTGGATTCGGTGGAGATCTGCTATCGCGAAGCCGGCGAGGTCATCTTCGAAAACGCGGCCACCGGCGAACGCATCCGCGCCAACGAACGATTTCAATGCAAGACCTGCGGCCGCCAGTTCGCGGCGCCCGAACCGATCCTGTTCAGCTTCAACTCGCCGGCCGGCGCCTGCCCGCGCTGCCAAGGCTTCGGCAACACCATCGATTTCGATCTGAACCGGGTGATTCCGGACCAGTCGCTGTCGCTCGAAGAGGGCGCCGTGGAACCGTGGACCAAACCCAAATACCGCTCCTGGCTCGGCAATTTCAAAAAGTCCGCCAAGACGGTGCGCCTGCGGACGCCCTATTTCCAACTGACGCCGGAGGAACGCGAGCGGGTCGAGGAGTTCGTGCAGCGCTTTTTCCAGTTTCTGGAGACGAAGAAATACAAGCTGCACGTGCGCGTCTTTCTGAGCCGTTATCGGGGCTATGCGCTGTGCCCGGAATGCAAGGGCGCTCGCTTGAGGAAGGAAGCTCTGTGGGTGCGGGTGGCCGGCAACTCCATCGCCGACGTGGCGCGCATGAATATCGCCGAAGCCTACCAGTTCTTCCGCGCTCTCGAGCTCAGACCCGAGGAGACGGCCATCGCCGATAAAGTGCTGGTGGAAATTCGCCAGCGGCTCAAGTTCCTGAACGACGTGGGGCTGGAGTACCTGACGCTGGATCGCCTGGCATCCACTCTTTCCGGCGGCGAAGCGCAGCGCATTCAATTGGCGACCTCGCTCGGCTCGCGGCTGGTGGGCGCCTGCTACGTGCTGGACGAACCTTCCATCGGGCTGCATAGCCGCGATACCGGCCGGCTGATCCGCATCCTCGACGAGCTGCGCGACCTGGGCAACACCATCGTGGTAGTGGAGCACGATCCCGAGGTGATGCGCGCCGCCAATCACATCGTAGACATGGGGCCGGGCGCGGGCGAGCACGGCGGCAGCATCGTTTTCGAAGGCACGCTGGACAAACTGCTGGCCAACCGCAACGGCTCCCTCACGGCTCGATATCTGCGCGGAGATCTGCGGGTGGCGCCCCCGCGTCCGCGCCGGCCGGTCAATCCGAAACGCGTGCTGAAGTTTACCGGAGCGCGCGCCCACAACCTGAAAAATATCGACGTGGAAGTTCCGCTGGGGATGCTGGTGGTGGTCACCGGCGTTTCGGGCTCGGGCAAATCCACTCTGGTGCACGACGTGATCTACCGGTCGCTCGATGCGATGCACAAATCCATCGAGACGCCGGCCGAAAGCGAGGAGCAAGAGGCCGGGCCGCGGCCGCCGGTGGCGAGGACGGAGGGAGCGCAGTTCATTCTCCACACCGTCATGATCGACCAATCGCCGATCGGCCGCACGCCGCGCTCAAACCCGATCACCTACATCAAGGCCTTCGACCAGATCCGCGCCCTGTTCGCCTCCACGCGGGAAGCGGAAAAGCGCGGCTACGCGGCGGGGCACTTTTCGTTCAACATTCCCGGCGGACGCTGCGAAACCTGCCAGGGCGACGGCACGGTGACGGTGGAAATGCAGTTTCTGGCCGACGTGGAGCTGGTCTGCGAAGAATGCAAGGGCACGCGCTATAAGAGCGGCATCCTGGAAATTCGTTACCAAGGCTTGAACATCCACGAAGTGCTGGCGCTGACGGTGCGCGAGGCCATGGACTTCTTCCACGCCACACCCCGGCTGGTGGACCGGCTGAAGGTGCTCGACGAGGTCGGGTTGGGCTACTTGCGGCTGGGGCAATCGGCCACCACGCTCTCCGGCGGCGAAGCCCAACGCGTCAAGCTGGCGGCGCACCTGGCCGCGTCGAGCTGCCAGGGCACGCTGTTCATTCTCGACGAGCCCACCACCGGCCTGCACTTCGACGACATCGCCAAGCTGCTCGGGTCCCTCGAGCGGCTGATCGAGAACGGCGGCAGCCTGCTGGTGATCGAGCACAATCTCGACGTGGTTCGCGCCGCCGATTGGGTGATCGACCTGGGACCGGAGGGCGGCGCGCGGGGTGGAGAAATCGTAGCCGCCGGCACGCCCGAACAGATCGCGCGGTGTGCGGAGTCGTATACCGGACGGTATTTGAATAAGCAGTCGGCGCTCAGCGATCAGCCGTCAGCCAGAGACTGTGTAGCTGACCGCTGACTGCTGACAGCTTCATCCTATTGACCTTAGTTATCACTCTCACACCTAACCTTTGCTATCTACCTAGGCACTCGATTTCTGCTGATAATACCTGTTGAGTGCCGATCCCCACGAAGGGGACGCCGTCCGCCGCAGATCGCGCTCCCCACGGCCTCCGCCGCAAGCGTTTGGGCGGGCCGCAGATTCCGAAATTCACTTTCGTTTCCCCGCCGGTGGCCTTCACCGCGGCACGGGGGGTGATGGCTGCGCCCACAGGAGCTCCGTTGCGCGCCATTCCGGCTGCGGCCAATCCTTCTATCTTGACCTAGTCCACCATGGAGACTCACATGACACGCTCAACTGCCGTTCGAAGGAACAAGGGATGCAGGGGAGTGGAAATGATCGAGTTCGTGCTCGTGCTCCTTCCCATGCTTGGATTCATCGGTGTCACGATCGATCTCGGTTGGGCAGTCTACTGCCGCTCCACCCTGCAGTACGCGGTACGGGAGGGCTGCCGATACGCCATAACCAGCCAGACCGAGACCGGACTGACGGACTCGCACGGAAACGCCTACGGGCAAATCGACTCGATCAAGTACGTTACCCAGCATTCCGCGATGGGATTCCTGGGCTGGGGATCCTCGGCGCCAGGCTGGAATCTGATCCAGGTCAATTTCTATGCGCCGACCAATCTGACAACCCCGCTCACTGCTCCGACAAGCTCCAGTTCGCCCCAGATCAACCAGTATCCCAATATTGTGGAGGTCACCGTCAACAACTTCCAGTTGGCGCCATGGATGCCGATATACCGGAGCCACGGGGCTCTTAATTTCTCAGCCCAATCGGCGGACCGGATGGAGAGCGCGCCCAGCAGCGGGCCCCCAAACTATGGGACAGGAACCGGCTATTAGGGAGACCGTGCGATGAAGAAGAAAGGCAGACAAGGGAGTGCGATTGTCGAGTTCGCTTTGCTTTCACCATTCCTGTTTGGCACGCTGATTGGGCTATGGGTCTACGGTCCGCAGTTAATCAGTAACCTGCAGATCGTGCAAACCGCCCGCGATGTGGCCAGCATGTATTCTCGTGGCGTGGACTTTTCGACTTCCACCAACCAGGCGATGATCACCAGGCTCGGCGAGCAACTCGGATTGCAATCCACCGGCGGCAACGGCGTAGTTATCCTTTCCACGGTGCAATTCATAGGACCGCTGCAATGCGCGCAGTTCTCCAGCGACTCCTGCGGGAACTCGGGAAAATGGGCATTCACGAACCGGATCGTGTTTGGAAATACGTCGCTGCGAAGCAGTAACCTCGGAAATACTACTTGCACTCTCAACACCGACGGTTCCCTGAACCTGGTCGACACGGTGACCAACGGCTGCGCGGCTGTGCCGAATACCGCTTTGTTGGGGGGATTGGGAACGCCAAATGACAGCGTGAATGGCTTTAAGCCCGGGCAAGATGCGTACGTGGTGGAGGTCGCAGCCAATACAGGTTGGACCAGCGCTGTGCCGTGGACCAGCAGTGTGGGCTATGCCTTCGCGATCTTTTAAAGCCGTACCTGGAGAGTAAACATGACTCTAATCGCTTCTTCGAATAATCCTCGAAAAGGCCAAGCCATCATCCTGTTCACGCTGATGCTGGGAACGGTTTTCGTGCCGATGGTCGGAATGGGAATCGACGGCGTGAGAGCTTACCTGGTCAAAGCCAAACTCTCGACGGCCATTGACGGCGCCGCCATCGCGGCCGCCAGTTCGCTCTCCAGCGGCTCGGGGGAAACAGCCCAAGCCGCCAATGCCGTGGCTACCGCGACCGAAGTTGCCGACTCGAATTTTCCCGTGGGATATTTCGGATCGAGCCTGCAGTCCGGATCGCCAACGGTCTGCGTCGATCCGGGAGACGGCAGCAACCCCTGCGGCCTCGGGACCGGCGGCACCGTGAACACCTACAAAAAGAGGACGGTAGTGATCACGGCCTACGCGACTGTCCCGACGCTCTTCATGCGGATCATCGGATACCCCACCACCACGGTCGCCGCCACCGGACAGGCTTCCCGCCGCGACGTGCGCGTCGTGCTGGTGATCGACAGGTCATCGTCGATGACCAGCATCGATAGCGACACCGGCAACACAGCGATCGTGGACGCGGTAAACCAGGCTGGGATTTTCGTCGGCAAATTTGCTCCGGGGCGCGACGAACTCGGGCTGGTGGTGATGGGCGGCAGCGCAATTGTGGCATATCCGCCTCGAAACCCCGCCAACGATCCTACTCTCTTATCCAGCTTTACAGCGCCGGATACGAACTGGAACTCCGCCTCACCGAGCCTGCCCTACCTCATCACCCAGATTAAGGGCGGATCCAATACCGGAACGGCCGAGGCGCTGTACCTCGCCTACATGACACTCAAGGCCGACGCCGCCACTAACACCGCCCTCCCGGACATGCTGAACGTGATCGTTTTCTTCACCGACGGCCTTCCCAACGGCATCACGACTTTCGCTAACGATCCGAGCGGCACTAGTCTGAAATCGACCAGCCCTTGCACTTATAGGACCAGTGGATCGACACACCCCATGAAAGCCTGGTTCGCCCAGTGGAACGGGGACACGCCCAATGATAGCCAGGGCGGCAAAGGACTGTTTACACCGATGATGACCACCCAATACCCGGGCACGTCTGGCAACGATATCGTGAAGTGGATGCAGAATCCGGGCACCGATAACAACATAGCTACTAATACAGACAACTGCAGCTTCGACAATCCTTCTTCCAATAACGACTATATCAGCCACGATTTCTCGAAGATTCCCGACCAGGATCTCTACGGGAACCGGACTAATTTCGACACAACCACCACCCCTGCCTTATATACATACGGGACTTACTATGCCAACGCAGGGGGTATCGCGTACAATAACACCAAGATCAACGATTCTTACCAGGTGGGGTTGGCTTCCTGGAATGCCGCCGCGGATCAATCCTGGAAGATCTGGAACAACATGATATACAACTCTGCGACACGGACTATTATTGCCGATCCAAACCCGATCGACCCCGTGATCTTCACCATCGGTTACTGGCATACCAGTGAGCAGCCGGACGGCACGCTGATGAACATTATGGCGAACACGACCGCCAGCCCCATCGTGGTCTCGACCAAGATGCATGGCCAGTATTTTCAAGCGACCAGCGCCGACCAGGTCAATCAGGCATTCGCGGACATCGCCTCGGAAATCCTGCGGTTGGCCCAGTGAGGGTTGCGGCGTGTTGAGCCAGCCCTGTTCGCCTGCTCATCGGCCCGACAAGTGCGAAGCGCTTTCGGAAGGAAGAGCCGCGGGCCACGGAGGAACGCGGTTGACCGGCGCCGCCCGCGGGGTGACCATCGTGCTGCTGATTGCCGCCGCGGGTTTTCTTCTGGCGTTGCTGATCCCGCGATCTGATTGCGTTTCTGTTTTCGGGACCTTCACGCAGCGCCGCGTGAAGCTGGCGGGTGTTCTCAGGAGCCAATCGGATATCCTGGTCCCCACTCGAGCGCTGGTTCAGATGTCGATCGTGATTCTGTGTGGCATCGGCGTGAACTTGGCAGCCTTACTCGGCGGCAAGAAGAAACCGGATTGAAGGGTCTGCCCGGCGCGGCGGCGATGGCGTGGTCCCCTTTTCGCCATTGACCTTCGTTAATACCCTCACACCTAACCTTTGCTATCTTGCCGAACACTCGATTTCAGCCAATAATATCCACCAAATGGGGAATGTTTCGACGGCTCAGGGGATGCTGCCCGTTGCCCGCCGGCCTGTGAGCGGAGTCCGCCGCAAGCGTTCGAGCGGGTCGCAGATTCTGGAATTCACCTTCGTTTTCCTTCCTTTGCTAGGGTTTACGACCGTGCTGCTCGATACGGCATGGGCTGTGATGGCGAAGGCTACGGTACAGCGCGCGGTGCGCATGGCGGTTCGTACCGGGATTACGCTAACGTCTTCGCAGATGACCGGCAGCGCCTGTCTCACGGACACGGTGAAAGGGATTGTGCAAAGCGATTCCCTGGGCCTGCTGAATGGCGCCACGGGCTTGAGTTATATCAAGGTGAATTATTACGCTCCCCCCACCAGCGCCACAGGTTCGGTTAGCGACGTATCCACCTGTACCACCACCGGCACGAATTGTCCGACGATCGCCGACGTGTCGGGTAATATGATTCAGGTGTCGGTGCAGGGCCTGACCGTCACGCCGCTGATGCCGCGAATTTTCGGCTTCAAGATGGCCAACGACAACGCACCCCTGCTGGTCACGGTTTATGCGGCGGACGTGATCGAGCCTCACGACAGCCCGCCCTGCGTCGGCACGGCTCCCTGAGGGGAAAACGATGCACGGGAAAACCATCCGGAGGAAGAAATCGGGCGGCGGGTCGGCTATCGAATTTGTTCTGATCTGCCTGGTACTGATCCCCTTGTTTCTGGGCACTGGAGCGATCGGGGTCAACCTGGTCCGCACCCTGCAAACCGTTCAGTTGGCGCGCGATGCCGGCCATATGTATGCGCGCGGTATCGATTTTTCGCAGCAGGCCAATCAGACGGTTCTTTATCAGTTGGGCTCAAGCCTGGGCCTGACCAGCTCCAGTTCCAGCAGCACCGCGGTGGTAATCCTTTCCAACCTGATCTACGTGGACTCCGGGCAATGCCTGGCGGTGGGAAAATGGAATACCGGTTCCAATACGCCGAACGGCTGCACGAATTATCAGAAGTGGGTGTTCACCCAGCGGCTGACGTTCGGCGACACCAGCCTGCGTAGCAGTAACCTGGGCAGCCCTTCCACCAGCCTGGTGAATGCGACCACCGGCCAAATTTCGCAGCAGAATTACGTAACCAATGCCGGCGCGGTGGCGAGCTTCAGCGCGATCAACCCCTATCAAAACACCTCCGGAGCGATCAGCGGCTTACCTTCCGGGCAGACGCTCTACGCGGCCGAAGCGGGTGCGCAGGCGTGGATCATGCCTCCGTATTTCTACAATAAATCCACCTATTCGTTCGACTATTTTTGAGGAAGCGCCATGAAAGCAGCGGTTTCATCCCGACGATCGCGGCAGCGCGGATCCGCCATGGTGATGTTCACCCTCAGCTTGCCGGTTTTGCTGGGGCTGATCGGCCTGGCGATTGACCGCACGATTCTGTTTGTGGTGGAGGCGAAGCTTTCGGCCGCGGTGGATGGCGCCGCTCTGGGCGCCGGCCGTTTGCTGGGCACTACGGCCAACACCACCGAGATCGCCGGCGAGTTTTTGAAAGCCGACTTCTGCGGATACGGGTGCGCCACCACCGGCCCCACAGGCGTGTGGGGCAGCTACAACCTCACGCCCAACATCAGCTACACCAATAGCTTGGGCACCTACACGATTTCCATCAGCGCTTCGGTCACGGTACCGTTGCTGTTCTTGCGCACGGTGCCGGCACTGGTTCCGCAAACCACCACCACGGTTTACGCGAACGCGACAGCAGTGCGGCGGGCGGTGCGCACCGTCATGGTGCTGGACCGTTCCGGCTCGATGGCCGGGGCTCCGTTTACGGCAATGCAGAGCGGCGCCGAGTCGTTCGCGTCTTATTTCCTGCCCGGCACTGACGAAGTCGGGCTGGTCATGCTCGAGGCCAGCGCCATCGTCGCTTATCCCATCACGTATCCGCTCACCTACCCTCCAACTATGACCACCGGAGGTCCGGATACCAGCTTCGATACCAGCTCGACGGCTGGCCCTGTGATGACGGCCCTGCAGACAATGACCGCTGGAGGCGGTACCGGCACCTCGGAAGCCCTTTCGCTGGCTTATATCGGATTGCAGCAGGCGCACAATCGGGACCTCGCCGCCAATGGCGTCGATAACATGCTGAATTCCATTCTGCTGTTCACCGATGGCGTTCCGGACACGATTGCGATCAGCCCCAACGCGCCGGAGGTCTGGAACATCGCCACTAACTCCTGGTTGACCGCTACTCCTGTGGTCAGCAGCAGCAGTGGGTGTACCTACTACAACATGGCCACCAACTCGATATGGACCAAGAACCCGGTGTGGGCCAGCAACGCGCAATACATGATGATGGGCACGATTGCTGCGCCCGGTAACGCCGGGAGTTGGAGCGCGCCGTTGGGGTTGTTTCTGCTCTCGGGCTATTACACGGGTAACGGCAACACCACCCTGGCCAATTGGGAGGCAAACCCGGGGAACGGGAACATCGGCAAGGGCGATCTGGTGAACTCCCAGCCCACCACGGCCTTGACCGGCTGCAAGAGCCTCGAGGGGAGCAGTTACTCCCTCTCCGGCCTGAATTCGGTGCCTGCCTATAGCATCTACGGCGTTTCCACCGGTTCCACCACGAACGCATTCCA
This sequence comes from Bryobacteraceae bacterium, assembly GCA_049511335.1. Lineage (GTDB taxonomy): Bacteria > Acidobacteriota > Terriglobia > Bryobacterales > Bryobacteraceae > JBEKYD01. The sequence goes on from JBEKYD010000008.1 coordinate 48,721, forward strand.
GAACGCAACTCTGGACCAGCCCGACGGGTCGTCCACAACGCCTTACTCTGGCAAGAGTTATACGGGCGACCTCAGCGATAACAATCAGGTGCCGATCGCAGCCTGGAATGCCGTAGACAACATCGGCAATACCATCCGCTCGCAAACCGCGATGAACTCGATCACCATCTACACCATCGGGTACAGCGGCGACGGCGGTGTGGATGCGGCGTTGCTGAACCGCCTGGCGAATACCGCGGCGGCGCCGCCTTCGGGCAGCAATTCCTCGCAGCCGATCGGTCAATACGTCCAGGTGAACTCCACTACCGACCTGGCCAGTGCGTTCCAGTTGATCGCCAGTTACATCCTGCACCTGTCCAAGTAGGGGCGCGATTCACCAGTTGCGGCGCAGCCGGTATCGCCGGCCACGCCACTCGATGGAATGGCCAAAGGCGGAAGACGCCAGCGCAATCAGCCAGAACCAGGTAGCCACGGGCACCAGCAGCGTGTGAGTCCAGCCCCAACGCCGGAACCAGGCGGCGTAACCGGGCAGGCAGGCGCGCGCTAACCGGGCGCGTTCATGGCCCTTCCACATCCCCGGAACCAGTTGCACCGCCAGCGCCGCCAGAGCCAGGCGATGGCCGCGCAGGAGCGCGACCGCCGATGCCACCATCGCTCCCGCGTAGAAGACGTGAGCCACCAGGCCGGGCCACCACAGGCGGGGGCGATAAACCCGCGTCAGCAGCATCTGGCGGCGGGTCCACTCGAAGAAGCGGCTGGCCGAAATGCCTTCGTGCGAGGGAGCGGTCGCGCCGGGCGCGTAGGCAATGCGCAGCCCGGCGGCATGGATGGCAGCGGTGAGAGCGTAATCGTCGCTCACCGCCTCGCGCCAATAGTCAAGCACGTTGGCTGCAAAGAACGTGGTCTTCAGGATCGCCATGGAGCCGCCCCAGGCGAACGGGCAATCGCCCGCGCCCAGCATGCCTGCCGAGACGGCGTCCCAAACCGAGCGCAATAATCCCCAAAATCCCCAACAGAAGCCCCAGAGGCCGGGCGTCTCGGGCACAAACCAGCGATAGCCGGTGGAGGCGCCGACGCCCTCTTCGCTCAAAGGCGCAGCCAGGGCGCGCAGCCAACCCGCGGTGACCCGTGCGTCCGAATCGGCGAACGCCAGCATCTGGCTCGAAACCCGGCTGGCGCGGATGGCCGCCGTCAGGTTCTGCACTTTTTCGCTGCTATTGGCCTCGGCTTCCCCGTGCGCCAGCACCACCCGCGCGCGGGCCGGAAGCACCCCGGCGGGGATGTCGGCGGCACAGCGCGCGGCTACAATCAGCTCGAAATCGGGATAGTCGAGCGAAGCCAGCGCCTCAAGGTTCTCCCGCAAACCGTAATCCTGGCCCTTTACCGGAACAATAACGGTGGCGGGCGGCAATGCCGCGGGAGATTCCCTCAAGCGGGACTCGATGTAGCGGGCCCGCTTCGACGCGTTCCTTACGGAAAGCAAGGCCAGCAGCAGTGCGGGTCCAACCCAGAACCAATACCAGAACACCAAGGGTCAGGATAGCGCGAAGAAAAAAACTAAACGAGCCACGGATGAACACCGATGAGAACGGAGGAGTTACCGGTGTTTGTTTTTATCCGTGTTTATTCGTGTTCATCCGTGGCTAAATCTCTTATTCCCTATTCCGTCTTCGAGTAGTAATACGTGTACTTGCTGTACAGTTCGGAAGCGCGCGCGCCATTGCCCACGATCCCCAGCACATTGTTTTCGCACAGCGACTGCATGGCCCGCTGCACATTGTCGAAGGTTGTGGAACCGATCTTGACCACCAGGACGGTGCCATCCGCCAGGGTGGAGAGCAGGTTGGCGTCGGCCGAAAACAGCAAGGGGGGAGTGTCGAAAATGGCCCAGTGGAACAGGTGCGGAAGTTCGGCGAACAGCAGTTTCGTCTGCCGCATATTGAGGAGCTCGAGGGGATTCTTCACCGGCGTTCCGGCGGGCAGAATATACAGATTCGTTCCCTCCACCTTGCGCAACGCCTGCGCAAAGGTGCACTGCCCCAACATAAAATCCGAGAAGCCCGGGGAACGGTCCATCTGGAAAAGGTTGTGGATGATGGGACGGCGGAGGTCGAAATCTCCGAGCAGCACCTGGCATTCGGCCAAATGGGCTTGTGCCAGGGCCAGGTTCACGGCGGTGAAGGTCTTGCCTTCGGCCGGCGAGGGGCTGGTCGTCACCACGGTGTGCAGCGGCTGCAGGGTTTGCAGGTGGTTGAGCCGGGTTCGCAGGGTACGGAACTCTTCGGCCGGTGTCTCGTGGGAGCGGTTGAGATCGAGCAGGTGGGATTCCGGCGCCGGGTTGAAGGGAATGACTTCGACGCTGCGAAGCAGGCTGGGTTGCAGGTTCAGCCGGGGCACCGGGGTGGGGGTCGGCAAAGCAGCCAGGTCGTCGTTGGCGTATCCGTTATAGCTCGCCTCGCCGTCGGCCGGGATCGGATCGTTGAGCATCCCGCCGGCTTGTTCCGCCCGGCGTAAAGCATCGTGAACGCGACTCATCTTTCCTCCGTAATCATCCGCGTGGCGCTAGTCTCGACCGGCCACTGTTAACTTCTGCCAAAAAAGCGGTAGTACATGGCGCTCGAGACGGCGATGCTGCCCGCCACAAACGCGCAGGACCACGCCAGCCAGAACAACCGCCGTTTCCGCCGCACCAGCAGCGCGTTCTCGAGCAGTGGAATGCTGGAAAGCACCGCCAGGTTGGTATAAGCCCGGACGTCCTTCAGGTTCTTGAGCGAAGTGTCCTTCATTTCCTTGACCGCCGCCAACACCAGGCCGAGTATCAGGCCGATGGCGGTCCCGGCGGCGGCAAACAGCGGCCGGTTCGGCTCCACGGGCTGATCGGGCAGACTGGCCGGATCGAGCAATTCCAGACCTTCGGCCATCTTGTGCGCCGTCAGATTCTGGGACGTCTCCGCCAGATCGCGCCGCTTCGATTTATCGTCGTATTCGGACTTGGCCAGCTCCAGCTCGTGGCTTAGCGCAACGTACTGCTGCTGGTTCAGCGGCGCCTGGTCGATCCGCTCCTGAAACGCGGCCACGCGCTTGTTCATGTCCGTCTGTGCCTGGGTCAGCCGTTCGATCTCGAGTTGCGCGGCTTGAATGCGAGTTTTGACCGAGCTGATGTTGTCGCGCAGGCTCTCCAGCTCCGATTGCACCGTCGGATCCTGTACCCGCACCGGCCCCTGCTGGGCGGCCGAATTCTGCTCGGTCTGGGTCTTTTCGAGCTCCGCTTTCTGGCCCTCCAGCGACGAGATGCTGGCCTTCAACTGGTTGACGTCCGGGTAATTCTCGCCATACATCTTCTGCATGGAAGCCAGTTGCGACCGGGCGGTATTGAGTTGCGACTCGACGTTGATCAACTGCTGGTTCTTCACCGCGACGTTGGGCGCGTTGACGGTGCGCTCGGAGTTCGACTGAAGGTATTTCTGGTCGTTGATGTAATTCTGCAACTGGTTCTCGAGCATCAGCTTCTGGGTTTGCGTGGAGTTGAGCTGGTCGGCGATCCGGGAAACTTCCATCTGCGCCATGTTGCCGGCCTGCACGTTGGCGGCAAACTGGTCCGGCAGCCGCCCGTTGTTCTCGACCTCGAACTTGGTCATGCGGGCTTGCGCGTCGTCCAGGTGGTCCTTGGCGCGCTTCAGCTCGTCGTCCATGAAGTTGGTCGTAAAGCGGACCTGGTCCTGCTGAACGTTCTCATTTTGTTCGGTGAATTTGCTCACCAGCTCGCGAACCACCATCTGGGCCTTGTGGGGGTCGCTGTAGCGGAAATCCACCTCAAAGGCGGTAGCGTAGCGGCGGTCGCTGGAGGACCCCGGAGCGTCGTACATGGCGATCCTGATGCCCTTGGCCGGGTTGCGCATATCCTCCACGATCTCGTCCAGCGATTTCTGCGCCCGCTCCTTGGGGTAAAGGTTGAGCGACGGACGGGTGATCAACTCAACCAGGTTGGTGCGGCTCAGAATCTGCTGCTCCATCTGGTTCAGACGATCGGACATCTGCTGCGACAACTCGCTTTGCACCAGACGGTCGGAAACCTGCTGCGGCGTGATCCGCATCAGCGCCTTGGAAACGTAAGTATCCGGCCAAATGAACGCGACCACCACCGAAATCACCAGGCCGGCGTACGTCGGCCCAATAATCCAGGAGCGATAGCGGCGCAACATGTCGATGTAATCTTCCACATCCGGCTGGCGGCGGGAAATGCTGACGTAGTTCTGTACGGCACCCATAAAGAAACTCTCTTGCGGCGGTTCTGAATCAGGGAACGATGATCTGGTCGCCCGGCTCGAGCATCACGTTTTGCTCCAGGTGCTTGGCGTGAACCACCTGGTCGTAGTTGAATTTCAGCTCCTTGGAACCGCGCAGAATCCGGATTTTGCTTCGTTTGGCAAAATCGCGAAATCCGCCCGCGTTGACCAGGCCTTCCAAAATGGTGGTTGGTACGGCGAGATCGTAAACTCCCGGCTTGTTCACCTCGCCTTGAATGTAGTACTTGCGGCTATGGACTTGGCCGACGCTTACGGTCACGTTGGGATCGATCACCATCTTGCGGTCTTTGAGAGCCTGTGCGATGCTCTCTTCAAGCTGACTCGGGGTCTTGCCCGAGGCTTCGACCTCCTTGATCAGCGGAACCGAGATCATACCGTCGGGCCGGACAATGTAGCTGCCCGATATGTCTCTATTGCCCCAGACGATGATCTGTAGAACGTCTTCGGCTCCGATGGTGTACGTCGTCCGGTCCACGGGGGCGGCGCCCATCACCTTCCCGCCCGCCGGAGCGGCTCCCATCTTGACCGGATCGGGCGCTTGCCCAACCACGGAACTTGGTTTTTGGTCCTGTACCGGTGGAGTCGGGGTTCCCGGCGCGGTCTGGAATGCGTATGAGCTTCCAGCCAGGCAAAGAAGAAATACCGGTATCGTAATCGGAAACGCGATTCTCGAGTGACGACCGATTCCCGCCAGAGCGGTGCAACTGGCGGAAAACACAGGTGGCTGCGACGGCATCTTCCTCATTGTACAGCATTCGCAGAAAAGTACTGATGCTGCACTCGGCTAAGTGAGTACTAGATCTATCCAAAGGCAAGAGGAGTACCATACTCGTGGCATTTGGCTACTCAAAAATCGCGGATCGATACACTTCCACGTAGTGTATTCTCCGGAAAAGCGGATCGTAGATCCCGTGAAAAATAGTAACTCCAACAAAAATCAACTACTATAAAGGGAGAATTTTGCCCTGGCGGCGGCACTAAACGTGCACAGACGTATGCAGTTTTAGTGTCTCGCAAAGTTGTATTGGGTCATGAAGGAACTCAAGTTCCAGCTTTCCACCGCGCTGTTGACCATACTGACGCTCGCCGCCGGTATTGCCGCCTTTCTCAATTTTGAGCAGCAACGGCATTTCAGCAGGCTGGCGGAGGATGGCGCGATCTGGGTCGACCGGGCGGGCCACGTCGAAGCTCTCTACGTAAAGCCTGGCAGCGGCGCCGCCAATGCCGGAATTCACTCGGGCGACCGGTTGATTTCCATCAATAGCCTGCCGATCCAGAAGGCGCTGGACGTCCCCAAAATACTGGCTGCCATCGGCACGTGGATCAAGGCCGATTACGTCGTCAGCCACGGCGGCATCGAGCTCGCTCCCATCAAAGTCATCACTCAGGAAGTTCCGCTCGACCGCCTCCTGATCTATCAGTACCTGGTGGGCTGCGCCTACCTGCTGATCGGCTTGTTCGTTTACTTCCGCCGCGGCAGCGCGCACAAAGCGCGGCATTTTTACGTGCTGTGCCTGAGTTCCTTCATCGCCTTCACTTTCCATTACACCGGGGTGCTCAACTCTTTCGACCAGGTCATCTTGTACGGCAACGTGGTGGCGTGGCTGATTGCGCCCACCGTGTTTCTGCACTTCTGCCTGACCTTCCCGGAGACTCCCAAATGGCTGGCCGGAAAAGTGCGCCCCGCCCTGCTGTACCTGCCTGCCGGCCTGTTCGTAGCGGTTTATGCGGGCGTCAGTTCGGGAGCTCTGAAGCTGTCCATCCCGCTGATCGAGCTGCGCTGGCTGCTGGACCGGGTCTGGGTGGTGTTTGCCACCGTGCCTTATGTGCTCAGCGCGCTGGCGGTGATCCGGACCCACCGCAAAGCCGAGGACACCATCGTGCGCCAGCAGCTCAAGTGGCTGCGCAACGGCATCCTCTGCGGCTACCTGCCGTTTGCCGTGCTCTACGCGGCGCCGTATGCGTTCGGCGCGCTGCCCAACGAGTACATGAAGATGGCAGTGCTGCCGATGGTGCTGCTGCCGCTGACGCTCTCCTACGCCATTGTGCGCTACCGGCTGATGGATGTCGATATCCTGTTCCGGCGCGGCTACGCCTACACTCTGGCCACCGTCTGCGTGGTGGGCGCGTTCTACGCCATCGTGTTTTCCCTGGGCAGCCTGGTGCACGTCTACTTCAGCACTCTGGGCAACACCGGGGTGATGACGGTGATGCTGTTGACGGCCTTCCTGTTCCAGCCCATTCGCGCCTGGATCCAGGAGCGCCTGGACCGCCATTTCTACAGCGACCGCTACGACTACCGCCGCACCCTGGTCGAATTCGCCCGCGAGTTGAGCTCGGAATCCGACGCGGATAAAATGCTGGCACGGGTGGGCGACCGGCTTCTCGAAACTCTCAACCTCCGCCACTTGGCGTTCTTCCTCGCCGAGGAGGGCGTGACGGATGTGTCCGGCGGCCAGGTGTTCCGCCTGCGGAAGGCCATGGGCGAAAATCAGCGCCTGGCGTCGCTCTATTACGATGGCCTGGACCTGAGCTTTCTCAACTGGAAGTTGCCTGAGCCTTACCTTTTCTTCGAGCGCACCCACCACCAGTTGGACGCCGTTTCGCAGTCCTGGCCGGCCACCGTGCGGCGCACCATCGCCGACTTGGATCTGACCTACTATCTGCCCTGTACGGTGCGCGGCCGCACCATTGCGTACATGGGTTTGAGCCGGACAACCGACGGCGATTACCTGTCGAGCGTGGACGTGGAGTTGCTGACCACGCTGGCCGGCAACGTGGGAATCGCCATCGAGAATGCCGGTCTCTACCGCTCCCTGCAGCGCAAAGTGAATGAATACGAGCGGCTTAAGGAGTTCAGCGAGAATATCGTGGAGTCCATCAACGTCGGCATCCTGGCCGCCGATTTGGAGGACCGCGTGGAGAGCTGGAACACCCAGATCGAGCTGCTCAGCGGCGTGCCGCGCGAGCGCGCTCTGGGACGAACCCTGCGCGAGCTGTTCCCCGATGGCCTGGCGGAGCAGTTCGACCGCGTCCGCGGCCAGACCGGCATCCACCACATCTACAAGTTCGTGTGGAAGTTCGGCTCGGACGAAGCGGTGAACGGAAATGGGAGCGGCAATGGCCACGGCGCATACCCCCCTCGCGAGGCGACGCTCAACATTGCCATCGCCCCGCTGGTTTCGAAGGACCAGGAGCAGATCGGCCGGCTGATCATTTTCGACGATGTCACCGATCGCGCCGAGCTGGAGCAGCGTCTGGTGCAGGCCGACAAGCTTTCGAGCATCGGCTTGCTGGCCGCCGGCGTGGCGCACGAAGTCAACACCCCCCTGGCGGTCATTTCGACCTACGCGCAGATGCTGGCCAAACAGGTGGCCGACGACGAGAAGAAATCCCTGCTGCTCGACAAGATCGCCAAGCAGACCTTCCGCGCCAGCGAAATCGTCAATTCCCTGCTCAATTTCTCGCGCACCTCCACCACCGCTTTCGATCACGTTAAGCTGGAACGAGTGGCCCAGGAAACTCTTTCCATGCTCGAACACCAGTTGCAGAAGTCGGGCATTCAAGTTACGACCGACTATGCCGCCGGCCTCGATCCGGTCTACGGGAACGCGGGCAAGCTGCAGCAGGTATTTCTGAACCTGTTGCTCAACGCCCGCGATGCCATGGCGGGCGGCGGTACGCTGGCGGTCCGGGTGTGGCAGGAGGGCGATTGCGCGCGCGCCGAGATTTCCGACACGGGCGCGGGAATCGCGGCGGAGAATCTGAACCGCATTTACGATCCTTTCTTCACCACCAAAGGCACGCGCCAGGGCACCGGCCTCGGCCTATCGGTGAGCTATGGCATCATTCGGGAACATGGCGGCTCGATTGAAGCCGGTAACCGGCCGGGCGGCGGCGCTCGCTTCCTGCTCGAAATCCCGCTGGCCAAAACCGCCCACAGGAAAGCCGTGAATGCCGGTTGAAATGGCCGCCTCTTCTTCCAGCGCGGCGGCCGCCAAGGGCCGGGTACTGGTGGTAGACGACGAGCCGGATATTCGCGAAGGGTTGGAAATGCTTCTGAGCGACGCCGGCTACGCCGTGGAGTGCGCCTCCAATGCCACCGAGGGGCTCCGCCGCATGGAATCCCACGGCTACGACCTGGTGCTTCTCGATCTGATGATGCCGGACCGTTCCGGCATGGAAGTTCTGGTGGACGTGCGCGCCCACGACCGCGAGACTCCCATCTTCATGATCACCGCCTACGGTTCGGTGGAAGCCGCCGTCAAAGCCCTCAAGCTGGGCGCCAACGATTATTTCTCCAAGCCCTGGGACAACGAGAAGCTCATCATCGAGATCGACCGCATGATCGCGGCGCGGCGCCTGGAGTACGAAAACACGCACCTCAAGCGCGCCCTGCAGCAGCGCTACAGCTTTCCCAACATTATCGGCAAAAGCGAAAGCATGGTGAAGAAGCTGGACTTGGTGGCGCAGGTGGCGTCGAGCCGCTCCACCATCCTGATCACCGGCGAGACCGGCACCGGCAAGGAGCTGATCGCCAAAGCCATCCACGCCAACTCGCCCCGCAGCGAACAATTGTTCGTGGCCGTGAACAGCGGCTCGCTGCCGCCGGACCTGTTGGAATCCGCCTTATTCGGCCACGTGCGCGGGGCCTTTACCAGCGCCATTCAGAGCAGGAAGGGATACTTCGAAGTCGCCGACCACGGCACCATTTTCTTCGACGAGATCGGCACCATCGGCGCGGAGACCCAGATCAAGCTTTTGCGCGTGATTCAGGAAAAGGAATTCACGCCCCTGGGCTCGAACGATCCCATCAAAGTGGACGTGCGCATCATCGCGGCCACCAACGCCGATCTGCACCAGTTCGTCAAGGATGGTAAGTTCCGCGAGGATCTCTATTACCGGCTCAACGTAATCAATATTTCCCTGCCTCCCCTGCGCGACCGCAAAGAAGACATCCCGCCGCTGGTCCAGCACTTCTTCGACGTCTATTGCCGCGAAAACTCGAAGTTTCTGGACCCGTCCGGCCGCTCTACCCTGCGCTTCCAGCCGGAAGCGTTGCAGGTGCTCATGGAGCATTCCTGGCCGGGAAACGTCCGCGAGCTCGAAAACGTGGTGGAGCGCGCCGTCGTGCTGGCTACCGATTCGGATGTGCCCATCGACGTGCTGCCGGATTCCCTGCTGCAAGCCAACGGCGTGCGCCCGCAGCGAAGCGAGGGAACGCCTCCCGGACCCGACGCCAATCTCTACGAGATCGTCATGGATTTCGAGCGGCGGGTGATCGTCGAACGGCTGGAGCAGTGCGGCTGGAGCCAAACCGAAGCCGCCGAAACCCTGCGTGTTCCCCTTTCCACCCTGAACCAGAAGATCAAACGGCTGAACATCAAGATTCGCAAGAAGAGCGGCCCGGACTGGGAATAAATTAAGAAAAGGCCAGTGCGGGCGTAGCGGGCCTTCGAAATGGATCCAGCCCGTAGGCGGGTGGGCGCGGTAGAGGTGCGCGCTTTTGCCGTAGAACCCCTTACGCCCATGCTCTTCTTCGTTGGGTGCCTTCGGGAAGGCCGGCGTGCGCCTGGCGCGCGAACTTTCCTTTCTTGAGCGGATACATAGCCCCCTCCCTTTTACAGATTGCCGCGGAGCGCTTGTTCGCGCTCGATGGCCTCGAAAAGCGCCTTAAAATTGCCCTTGCCGAAGCTGCGGCTGCCCTTGCGCTGAATCACTTCAAAGAACAGCGTGGGCCGGTCCTCTACCGGGCGAGTGAAGATCTGCAGCATGTAGCCTTCGTCGTCGCGGTCGACCAGAATGCCCAGTTCCGCGAGCTCGGCGACGGGCTCGTCGATAGGGCCAGTCCGGGCCGTCAAATCGTCGTAATACGCCGAGGGCACACGCAGGAATTCCACGCCCTGGCGGCGGAGCTTCGATACGGTACCGATGATGTTGTTCGTGGCCATCGCGATGTGCTGGACGCCGGGGCCGCGATAGAACTCCAGGTATTCTTCGATCTGCGATTTGCGCTTGCCCGCGGCCGGTTCGTTGATGGGGAACTTTACGCGGCCATTGCCGTTCGACATCACTTTCGACATCAGCGCCGAATATTCCGTGCCGATGTCCTTGTCGTCGAAATGTTTGAACAGGCGGAATCCCATCGCGTCGCGATAAAAGTCCACCCAGCGATTCATTTCGCCCCAGCCGACGTTGCCCACCATGTGGTCAATATGCTGGAGGCCGGCCGGCCGCGCCACCAGGTCGTCGCCATCGACTGGCCGAAAGCCGGGCAGAAACGCCCCGCGATAGTTCTTGCGCTCGACAAACGTGTGGATGGTATCGCCGTACGCCGCGATGGAGGCGAGGCAGACTTCGCCGGCATCGTCGCGCACCGTCTCGGGCTCACGCACGCTGCGCGCGCCGCGTTTGGTGGTTTCGCGCCAGGCTGCCGCGGCATCGTCCACCGAGAGCGCGATGTCGCGCACGCCATCGCCATGCAGGCGGATGTGATCGGCGATGGGATGGTCCGGGCGAAGCGGGGTGGTCAGCACCAGGCGGATCTTACTCTGCTCCAGCACATAGGAAGCGCGGTGGGGTGCGCCGGTCTCCGGGCCGTTGTAGGCAGCCAGACGGAATCCGAACGCGGAACGGTAGTAGTGCGCGGACTGGCGCGCGTTGCCCACATAGAGTTCCACATGGTCGGTGCCGTTGAGGGGGAGGAAATCCTTCTCAACCGGCGTAACTCGTTCGAGTGTTTGCGACACAGCTCCTCCTGAGTGCCTCGATGCAAATTAGTCCCGGAGCGAGCGGCGGAGCGCTTCGATCGCCAGCGGCGAGGCGCCCAGCGGATTCTCGTTCGAGGCCAGCTTGATGACGCGGCTGAGGCCGAATTGCTGCCGGATCGACTCGGCAGTCCGCCCGGCTTCATAGGGCATCAGCGATTCGATGTACGGTGGGACCAGCGGCACCTGTTTTTCCCCTCGCCGGTATGAAGTTTACCATAGCACCTCCTAAACGTGGTTGTATTTGAAGACGGCCTTTGATATGAATGTTACAGGGATGGATCGGAAGGAGGGGAAAATGTCCGCATCCGCACGGAGTAGCGAGGGTTTGAAGCGCGGGTTGACCACCGGCAATGCCCCGTTTGTAGAGGAAGCGCGCTCCCGCGGCGAGCTTTACATCGAGCAGGCTTACGATCTGTACTCCGAGGCCAACCACGAATCTTGGCGGCGGCTTTGTGAGCGCATTCGGCCGCGCTGGGAACGCTATGCCAACGATCGTTTTTTGAAGGGAATCGAGGCGCTTCAACTGCCCGCGGACCGGATACCGCGGCTCGGCGAGATCAACCGCATACTCGGGCCCATGACCGGGTTCCAAGCCAAAGCCGTGAGCGGCTACGTGCCGTCGTTCCTGTTCTTCGACTGCCTGCGCCGGCGCGAGTTTCCCACCACTATTACCATCCGCTCCACCGATCGACTGGACTATCTACCCGAGCCCGATATTTTCCACGACTTGGCCGGCCACGTGCCGATGCACACCGAGAAGGCATTTGCCGACACTTTGGTGCGTTTCGGCGATTGCGCCTACACCGCGATCGAAATGACCGCGGGAATTCGGGAC